>JAIETZ010000004.1:343409-686819 GCA_019744775.1 Candidatus Obscuribacterales bacterium | reverse complement strand
ACCTTGCGGCCGTACTACTCAGGCGGGATACTTATCGCGTTAGCTGCGGCACATCAGGGGTCGATACCCGATACGCCTAGTATCCATCGTTTACAGCCAGGACTACTGGGGTATCTAATCCCATTCGCTCCCCTGGCTTTCGTTCCTCAGCGTCAGTTATGGCCCAGCAAGCCGCCTACGCCACCGGTGTTCTTCCCAATATCTACGCATTTCACCGCTACACTGGGAATTCCGCTTGCCTCTACCATACTCTAGTCTGCCAGTATCCAATGCACTCCCGAGGTTGAGCCTCGGTCTTTAACATCAGACTTAACAAACCACCTACGAACTCTTTACGCCCAATAAATCCGGACAACGCTTGCATCCTACGTCTTACCGCGGCTGCTGGCACGTAGTTAGCCGATGCTTCCTCTGCTGGTACCGTCATTTGTTTCGTCCCAGCTGACAGAGCTTTACACCCCGAAGGGCTTCTTCGCTCACGCGGTGTCGCTACATCAGGGTTTCCCCCATTGTGTAAAATTCCCCACTGCTGCCTCCCGTAGGAGTATGGACCGTGTCTCAGTTCCATTGTGGGTGATCATCCTCTCAGACCACCTACCGATCGTCGCCTTGGTAGGCCGTTACCCTACCAACTAGCTAATCGGACGCAGGCTCATCTTGAAGCGAATTGCTCCTTTCATATATACAACTGTCGAAGTATATACGTATGCGGTATTAATAGACCTTTCGGTCTGCTATCCCCCACTTCAAGGCAGATTCCTACGCGTTACTCACCCGTCCGCCACTAGCTTCTACTTTGTATTGCTACAAAGCAGTCACTCGTTCGACTTGCATGTGTGAAGCACACCGCCAGCGTTCGTCCTGAGCCAGGATCAAACTCTCCGTTGTCAGAACTCCAGGAGTACTGGAGTTTGTTAGCTTTAAGTTTGCCTATTTTGCTCAAAAGTTTTGACAGGCGCCTTATATGGCTATTCAGTTATCAGGGTTCAATACATCCGCAGATGGGATGCCGCCAGTTCCATGACCGGCACAGAATTGAATAATAGCAACCAATCAACAACTCTGTCAACTTCCCAAAGTGCCCATACAGTCAGGGTTTTGGTGATTCTTAGCTAAGCTGAATGTTCGTTTTTTGTTTAGTATTCATATCTGAGCTGATCATCAAAGCATATCGAAAGCGGCTATTCATGCGGCTTTCGGCGTATTTTTCAGATCAAAAATCGATATAGATCTATAGCCTAACTTGCTTGGCCAGCATAAGCGCTGAAGTACTTTTGTGAGCGCCTGAAACTAACAACATTCTGTTGCCGGTCACCAAACAATATAAATAGGATTCCGGCATCTTGAACATTGCCGAGTTGGCTGTGCTCTGGCAACTGTGTGAGCCCATTAGGTTGCCAACATAATCTTGATACGCCTGTAGCGCTGTTTTGGCATCAGCATATTCAATTAGAGTAAGCTTCATGCGTTCCTTATTAGGGCTCATGAACTGATAGTCGGCAATGGCTGCTTGCCCATTTTCGATTTTCAAAAAGCTTACATAAGGTAGGGGAAGAAACATCTTGCCGGAAATTGGTCCCATCGCCAGACGTTCGCTGCCTTTTACTTTGTCGATATCAGGCAGCCTGCGAAAAACAAAAGGCGTAGGCGCATGTTCGCTTAGTACCTGAGACAGCTTGTCGGCAATTGAACGCATCAATTCTTTTGCTTCTTCATCATCTTCAGCAGTTGTATTCAATAGAAATAGATAACTGCCTTGCCAGAATGTAATGCTGTTGTCCTCTTCTGATGACCCGTCGCCTCGCGGTACGACAGTTGAAGAGCCTTTGCGCAAACTTGTGTAGGCGCCGTAACAACAAGACGCGTTGGGGAAGTGGAAGACCTGCACGCTGACGCGTCTCTGCCCGCGCTGATATGTTGACGAAGCAGCCCCTGTTATGTGGTACTCGGAAAGTAGCGGCACCAATCCCTTTTGTGTGCTATCCGGTGTGTTGATCATCTGCCAACCCTCGGGGACGCTTTGCACAATTTGAATTACGGCTTGTCTTTCTTGATCTAAATCAATTTCCGCGCAGGCAGCGTTAGCTGCAAAAGTCAGGCTTGCCGCAATAGTTATAACCGCCAGGTGCTTTGATAACAAAATCATGATTCCAAAGGACGTGCCAGCATAGTTTAGCGCGTTCGGCACTAAGCGATCATTGTCCAGGACTTAGAGTTATTGGATAGCTCAACATATTCGCTTCTTAGGTGGTTTATTAAATGGAGGTTAGCGAAATGAAAAGTCCAGAATTTGAAGGTTTTACCGAAAATCCCGTGCGTGCTGGCTCCGCTCCGGAGTCCGTTGCGCAAATACTTGCCGATCCCATAGCATGCCGCGAAGCTTTTCGCGCCAACGAGAATGCGGAAGCTAAAACAAAAAAATCAGAAGGTCAATTGCAGAAAGAGGGTGCAGAAGCCGCTGCGTCCGGAGATTTTAAAAAAGCAGAAAAAATATTCCTTGAACTTTTGAAGCTTGCAGAATCCAATCACGGAAGAAACAGCAAAGAAGTAGCAAGTGTTCTTACACAACTTGGTTTTGTTTGTGAGGGAGATCACCGATTTGCTGACGCTGAAAAATACTACAAGCAAGCAGTGAAAGTTGATCAAGTTGTCTACGGCAAAAATGCATTCGACACTGGTCTCAATGTGCAGAATGTAGCGCACATGGAAAATTTGCAAGGCAATTATCCCGAAGCTGCTAAATGGTACGAGGAAGCCTTGCGCATTTACAGGCTCAACGATCCGTATAACGATTCAGTTGTAGGCAAAGAAATGGTTCTCACTCTCAATGACTATGCGGAGATGCTTTGGAAGATGGGCAACAAGGAAGAAGCGAGAAAGAAGCTCGAGGAGGCAGCAAGAATAATAAGTGCTCACAAGCAGACGTCTTGATCCGTTTAATAAACCAGACACATAAAGTTTAAACAGCAGCCTCAAAGTTGTTCACTGTCAGGCTTTTAGCGATCGTCGCTCTGTCGAACAGGTATTTATGCGGTTAGGTACTTCTCTACGAGGGTATGTCTACAGTCTGACTAATACTTTCGGGAGTTAAGTATGAGATCTAATCATTTGAAGACTCATCATATAGCTGCGGCAGCTTCAATTCTTTCGCTAATATCCATGGCGGCTTTTGCCCAGGGTGGATCTGCACCGGTCAATCTCATCGAGTCGGCTCCTCCGTCGACAGGTGTAGTTGGTCCACTAACGCCAAATTTTAAGCAATATTCAGATCAGCAGAAATGCCAGAATGCTTATCACTTTTTCTTGTCATTGCAAACGGACAATCCTAGTGATGCAAGTATCAAAGCCGCGGTTACAGATCTTTCCACCAAAGCTACCGACAAAGCCAATATGTATGGACTGGTTCGCCTAAAGCAAAAACAGCAAAAATTCTAGACACGTTAAATTGATCGAGGTTCCGATGAAGAAACTATTTGCATTTTTACTGGCAGCATTGATTAGCACAGCAAGTGTGCCTGGTGATGCTCAACAATACGTCTCAACACCGCCAAGTTTTGGTGGTGGCTATTTCGGTTATCCGTATGAGGCAGGTGTTTTGTTGGCAGTGACGGCTCTTGGCACCGACATGACGGTATTTTCTAACACCTTGAAGTCAGTCGGGTGCTCGCTAATCAAGTATCAAGACCTATCTTTTGTCAGGTTGGTAAAAATCGGGGTGGGCGGCAATACGATGGCAAACGCCTCATATTTGCTCTCTCAAAAAGGGCTCGTCGGCATGCAACCGAATTGGTATGCCGGCTGGCGTCAGTTGAGTTCCGGCACAACCACAACGCCCAATTCTGGCTACGGCATGCCGGTGGGACTAAACAACGACCAGTACTTTCCTGCGCAAGGAGCATATCTCACTGCCGTCAATGTCCCAAATGCTTGGTCGCAGATGAAAAGCTTGGGGCGGACTGCTCCTGTAAGAATTGCATTTTTAGACTCTGGATTTAGTAATACTGCTGATCTGCTGGGAAAACTTGCCGGTGGCGATTATCTTGGGGGTGCTTCATATCTCAATGATGATGTCAGTCCTAAAGGACATGGCACAATGTTGGCATCTATTCCAGTTGCTCAACCCAACAACAAGATTTTGTTCGCCGGAGTAAATCCATATGCTTCAGCTTTTGGTATCAACATCAGTCGCGGTAGTGGTTTGGGAACAGACGACTGGAATATATTGATAGGGCTGGACACAATGATGACACTTGCTCCTGATTGCAAGATTTGTGTCATCGGTGCAGCACCGGCTAGTGGTACATGGTCGCTGCTCAACCACCCTTTGGTTCACGCCATGCTAAGTACTTTCTATTGCCGTAACGGGCTTGTCTTTGCTCCTGCTAGTCACGAGAACAGAAACTTGGGCGATGTGGCTGTGAAGGACAGAACGCTGATATTAGTTGGTTCCGTTTACAACGATCTTAAGGTCAAGATGGCTACTAATTATGGTCCCCCTGTCTGGTTTTACGAACCAGGACAGCAAATTCTATCGATGGATCGCTATGGAGGACTTTTCTATCTCACAGGCACGTCTGCTTCCTGCGCTATTGGTGCCGGAATTGCCAGTTTGGGTCAGTCCTTCAGAGGCGGCAACACCTTGCTCAATGCAACGCTTATTACAGCCATTGAGAATGATGCTAACACTCACCAAGGAGTAGTTGATGCTCGACGGCTTATTGATATGTTGAGATAACTAACGCTCTGATGAGCGTCACCGCTGTCCATCCCATTCGGCAAGGAATTGCTTCAAGAAGTTTTCCATGTACTCATGCCTTGCTTTGGCTAATTTTTTTGCGTGATTGGTGCTGATCAGGTCTTTTACCAGTAGCAGCTTCTCATAGAAGTGGTTGATCGAGGGACCATTGCTATTTTTGTACTGCTCGAAAGTCTCGTGCTTTTCCGGATTAATTGTCGGATCGTAAATTGGGCGGCCCTTATGTCCGCCATAAGCAAATGTGCGCGCTATCCCCATGGCGCCGATTGCTTCTAGTCTGTCTGCGTCTTGCACGACCTTGCCTTCAAGGGTGGGCATTGTTGTATCGACTCCGGCGCCTTTGAAAGACAGCCCGTCAATAATTGCCGAGACCTTTTCACAGATTTCGCTTTCAACGCCCAACTCGTTAAGCCATTGACCAGCTACGCGTCCACCTGCTTTTGTGTCACCGTTGTTAAACTTCCAGTCGGCAATATCGTGGAGCAAAGCTGCCGCTTGTACAACAAACATATCGGCGCCTTCTGCTTGTCCTATGACAATGGCGTTCTGCCAGACTCGGTAAACATGCCACCAATCATGACCTGACCCGTCGCCGGACATTTTTTCTTTTACTCTTTCAACAAGAGTCTTAATCACTTGTTCTTGTGTGGGCGAAAGTGACAAGCAAGTATCCACAGATTTCTCCTCTATGTTTTTAGAGCCGGTTCGGACATTTCTTTTCTGTACCAGGCAATAGTCTTCTCTAGTCCCGAGCGAAGGTCAATTTTGGGAGACCAATTTAAAAGCGCTTTTGCTTTGCTAATGTCAGGCAGTCTGCGTTGCGGATCATCCACCGGCAAAGGTTCGTAGACAATTTTGCTTTGGGAACCGGTTAACTCCTTAACCAGATTGGCAAGCTCGATCATTGTGAATTCTTTGGGGTTTCCGAGATTTACCGGCTCATGATGTTTGACAGGCATTAATGCCACAATCCCATCAACCAAGTCAGACACATATTGGAAGCTGCGTGTTTGTTTGCCCTCACCGTAAATGGTGATTGGTTTGCCGGTCAACGCTTGATGGATGAAGTTTGATACAACACGTCCATCGTTGAAGCGGAGACGCGGACCGTAGCAGTTAAAGATGCGAATTATTCTTGAGTCCAATTTGTGCTTGTGCTGATAGGCCATTGTAAGGGCTTCGGCAAAGCGTTTGGATTCATCGTAAACGCCGCGCGGACCAATTGGGTTTACATTGCCCCAATAAGTTTCCGGTTGTGGGTGTACTAACGGATCTCCATAAACTTCTGATGTGCTCGCCAAAAAGTACTTAGCATTTTTGGAACGGGCAAGACCCAATGTGTTGTGCGCGCCTAGCGAATTTACTTTCAGCGTTTCAATCGGCAGATTTAGATAGTCTATAGGGCTTGCCGGACTGGCGAAGTGAATTACCCAATCTAAATCACCGATGATGTGAATGTGATTGGAGACGTTGTGATGGATAAATTCAAATTTCGGATTGCTTGAATGATGGGCAATATTTTCGTATTTGCCGGTGATCAAATTGTCCATTGCCAGAACATAATGACCATCTTCTAAGAGCCGCTCCGTCAAATGCGAACCGATGAATCCGGCTGCTCCGGTCAATAGTATCCTCAATGACCAATCCCCCTGTAAGTAAAACCAGCTTGTGTAAGCAATTCTTCCGACAAAATATTGCGCCCATCAATTATGATTGGTTTTTTCATCACGTGGGCAATCTCATTCCAGTCGGCATCGCGGAATTCATCCCATTCAGTGACGAGAATTAAGGCGTCGCAACCGGTCGCTAGCTCGGACAAATCATGACAGTAGACGATGTCCAGTTCCGGATGTTCATGAAAACAATTGTCGTTGGCAACAGGATCATATGCTTTTACAAGAGCGCCCATTTTCAATAACTGATGCGCAATCGTTATGCTTGGTGCATCACGCAAGTCGTCTGTATTTGGTTTGAAGGCAAGTCCCATCAAGCCAATTGTGCGTCCTTTGATAATCTTCAGCGCTTCCTGCAATTTACTGATTGGAATATGACGCTGCCTGTCGTTAACAGAAATGCTTGCTTCCAGAAGCGAAGTTGAGCTGTTGTATTCATGAGCAACTTCAATAAGAGCCTTGATGTCTTTTTTGAAGCAGCTGCCGCCCCAACCAATACCGGCATTGAGGAAGAGTTTGCCGATTCGTTTGTCGAGTCCGATTCCCTTCATCACTTGTCTGGCGTCGGCTCCAACCTTCTCGCAAATATTGGCGATTTCATTGGCGAAACTTATTTTCAAAGCAAGAAACGCGTTGGCTGAATACTTGATCATTTCAGCGCTTGCTAAATCCGTTGAAATAAACTGAACTTCCGCCAAGTCTTTTGGGCGTGGCGCAAATTTTGGTGCAGTGAAACTTTGATCAAGTATTGGTTTGTACAAAAGTCTCATGGTGTCGACCGATTCTTTGTCGCTGGCGCCTACAACGATACGGTCCGGATAAAGAGAATCGTGGATTGCTGTTCCTTCACGCAGAAATTCCGGATTGCTTACAACACAAAACGGCGGCAAGGATTTTTGAGCGCCACGAGCCGGCACTGCTTGCATGGATTCAATGCCTTGGGTGATGAGCATCTCTACCCAGTTGCCTGAGCCGACAGGCACAGTGGATTTATTGATGATTAAGCGTTTGTGATTGGTATCAAGGGCCCCGCCAATTGAACGGGCTGCTTGCGATACTTGTGAAAGATCCGGTTCGCCGTTTGGTTGCGATGGAGTTCCAACGGCAATAAAAATTACATCTGCCTTTTTGACGGCAGCTTCAATATCTGAAGTGAATTCAAGAGTGCCTGATTGTGTGCACTGTTTTACAAGTTCTTCAACGCCCGGCTCAAAAAATGGAATGATGCCTTTTTGCAACTTCTCTAAGCGCATTCTGTTTGATTCAACAGCAGTCACCTTGTTGCCGAAATAGGCTAAGCACGAACTTGTCACAAGTCCTACGTAACCGGCGCCTATTACGCAGACGTTTAGAGATTCCTTTTGCACGAGTTATATCCTTCCAATAGAGCATTGTTCGCTTGGAAATCTGCCCCCTATGGACAAACAGCTCCGATATAACAATACTAGATCTCTTCTACTTTGATGATCTACTCAGGTTGCCATGAAATCAGCTATTGATGAATTTATTGAAACTATTGCTCGGCTGCGCGCGCCCGACGGCTGTCCATGGGATCGCGAACAGACCCACAGAACGCTGGCTCGTTACCTGTTGGAGGAAGCCTATGAGGTGCTGGAAGCCATTCATGAAGGCAGCCCGGCAAAGCTAAAAGAAGAACTTGGTGACTTATTGCTGCAGGTCGTTTTGAATGCGCAGGTGGCTGAGGACGCCGGCGAATTTGATATCCAAGATATAGCAAAGTCGATAAACGAAAAAATTGTAAATAGGCACCCACACGTCTTTGGTGAAGCCAAGGTTGAAAATGCCGAGCAAGTCAAGGTGCAGTGGGAAGAGTTAAAACGTCAGGAAAGGAAAAATGCAGCCGGTAATGTATCGGCTATTGATGGCGTGCCTGCGACCATGCCGGCTTTATTGCAAGCCTTAAAAATATCCGAGAAGGCGGTTGAACAAGGCTTTGAGTGGAATGATATTGATGAAGTCTGGGCAAAAGTGCACAGTGAACTCACTGAACTTCAAGAAGCAATTGCCAATTCGGATGGCAGCCCGAGAGATAGAGATGTCGATCTGGAAATGGGAGATGTATTGTTTACATTGGTAAATGTGGCGCGCTGGCAAAATTTGAATCCGGAAGAATCATTGTTGTTGGCTATGGATAAATTCAAACAACGTTTCCGTAAAATGGAAGAGATAACCAAAAAGCCATTGAAGGAATTGAGCAAGAAGGAGTTGGCAGTTTTATGGGAGCAGGCAAAAGCATGCGTTTAATTGCAACAGTTTCTATTGCGGTTATGCTTGTGCTTTGTGCTTGCTCGGAGACAGGCAAACTATCGGAAGATGCCAAATACGATCTGACTCCGGCAAAAGATTCGTGCAAAGATTTTCCTGCTCCAATTTATCCCAATGTAACCTCCAAAACTTGCGAAAAAAGCGAGCAATACGAAAACACGCCGATAAATTACACCGCCTACCTTGAATCGAAGGACTCGGTAGCGAAGGTCACTAAGTACTACAAGACGCAAGTGTCCAAATATGGCTGGAAGGCCGAACCTAAGCAAGTTGAAACTTCAACTCATGCTGTGGTAGTAATCAAAAAAGGAATTGCTTATGCCAGTATTACGATCAATACTGGGAAAAACAAGAAAGGCAGCTCCTTCCAGATACATGCCTACCCGTTTGGAAACTGACTATTTTTTGCCCATTCTATAGAGGCGTATATTGGCTTTTTCAACAGTAGCCAGTCCTCCGTGAATAGCTCCGTCGATGACAGGCAAAAACGCGTCAATTTTTTCCAAAGAATCAACTATCTCAATTACGATAGGCAAGTCCGAAGACAATTCCAAAAGTTTTGCAGTGTGAATTTGGCTGCTTCCACCGAAGCCGGCTATCCCGCGAAATACGGTGCCACCACTTAGACCGTGTTCTTTTGCCTTAACTAATATCCACTCGTATAAGGGACGGCCTTCTTGTTTGTCGCTTTCGCCGATAAATATTCTTAGTAAATAACCTTCTGTGGCTAACATGTACTGTCCCTCAAATAGATCTTGCCAAAATAAATCCTGCCCATACGCCTAAAATTCCTAATCCGACTGACAGGAAGACATTTATCACGGCGAAATGGGCTTGCCCGTCTCTAAATAGTTGATAGGTCTCATAACCAAAAGTTGAAAAGGTTGTGAATCCGCCAAGAATGCCGATTAGAAGAAACATGCGTACTTCCGGTGAAAGCAATCCACGAAATTCGGCAAGCCCTGCCAGTAATCCAATTAGCAAGCAGCCGATTAGATTTACAGACAATGTGCCTAATGGAAATAACAGACCGTTAGAAGCTTTTTGAATGGTCAGGCTCAGCAAATAGCGACACACTGAGCCAATGAATCCACCTGAACCGATTAACAATAAATGGGTAAGCATTTCTATAGTGTTGGACTTCCTGGGCGGCTGGATGTTTCCTGATGCTTCTCTTCGGCAACTTGTTCTTGAAGAGCCGATGATGGCATCGGATGCATGCGCTCAAGTTTATTGTGTCCGTGGCAGCAAATTTTCAATGGAATGTTGTTGTCTATTGTTAGATCAATGTATTCAAGTTTGTCTCTTACTGGTCCAAGTTCAGGAATGACAGACGATAGTCTGCCCAGTCGCTTTGTCAAAGTGTTGTTGGCGGTGCCCAAACGAAGATAGAGATCGCCCGATTGAGCTCGAATGTCCGAAGATTGTCTGAGATCGA
This sequence comes from Candidatus Obscuribacterales bacterium, assembly GCA_019744775.1. NCBI lineage: Bacteria > Bacillati > Candidatus Melainabacteria > Candidatus Obscuribacterales > Candidatus Obscuribacterales bacterium. The sequence continues at coordinate 676,666 of JAIETZ010000004.1, read as the reverse complement.
AAAACTCAACCTTTTGATTTGTTTGAGCAGCTATATAAGATGCCCAGGTTGCCCATTGGGTGACACTTTCTGTCGTGAGCTTTAAATCGCGTTGACCGAAGACTCTTAATTCCGGTTGGACAATAAGTGGGAATCTCGCAACCGGAATAAGCTTTCCAGTTTGCGCAATGACGGCCTCATTGGGTGATTCGGGAGCGGTGGCAAAACTTGCCCAAGGATATTCTTCTAAAATTTCAACTGCTAAATGCGGACGTGGCAGCAAATACCTGCGCACGAATACAAAACGTACTGCTTCCAATGATTTTATAGACTGCTCAATTGGTTGTGGATTCAGACGATAAAGTGGAACCCCTATATAAGGAGCCATCACCGTGCGCAGATGGTCTCTTGTAACGACTTGATTGCCGTGTACCACAACGTCTCTGTCAAAATTCATTGGCGCCCAGCCGACGTAGGCAAATATGCTTATCCCGGCAGCCAATAAGAGGCTCAGGAGAAAATAGCGTAAAACTTGGCGGCGCAGGCGAGCCAACCTTGTTTGGTTGCGTCTTTCGCGTCTGCTGCGCATCCAATCTCTTCTTTGTTCGGCGTATGTCGGGTTATGTTCCGGAGGTGCGTCCATTAGCTTTTCCTCCAAGAAGTTGTGCCGATATCAAAGACTCCACTAAAGGCAAATGTGGCAGGTCCGGTGAGCCTTACGTGATTGTCGGAAGTCGACCACTCAACGTAAAGACTTCCACCGGGAAGTTCAATTGTTGCTTGACGATCCAGCTTATCTTCAAGAACGCCGGCAACCAGTGTTGCTGCTGCTCCTGTTGCGCAAGCCAATGTCGGTCCGGCTCCACGCTCAAATACTTTTACTATCGCTTTTTTGCGATTTACCACTTCGACAAACTCAACATTGACGCCTTCTGGAAATTCCTTCAGGGCTTGAATCTGTGGTGCGTAATTGAAGTATTCATTTTTCGGAATTGATGGAGCAAAAATTACACAATGAGGATTACCCATGCTCACGCAAGTAACGACAAATGATTTTCCACCGGCAGTGATAGTTTGCTTGACTGCTTGTTCGGTAGAACCGCTAAACGGTATTTGCTTGCTCTGCAAAATTGGTTCTTTGAGATCAATGGTGATGTTGTCGGCTCCATTGAATGACACAGGCATCGCGCCAATATTTGTCTCGACAAAGAAATCACTAGTCTCTTGCTGATCGCCTAGCTTGTGAAATAGCGCCAGGCATCTAAGTCCATTGCCGCACATATCAGATGCAGAGCCGTCGCTATTGAGAAAAGTCCAAGCAACTTCGCACTTCTCGTCTTTGGGTTCACTCACCAAGATAAAACCGTCAGCACCTATGCCGAAGTGTCTGTCGCATAAAGTGCGAGCAAGGCTGCTTCCTTGATTCTGCCAATCGGCAAGAATCTCTTTGCCCGTTTGTAAGGCCGCCAGGTCGTCCTTGCGGACCAAAACAAAGTCGTTGCCCAAGCCGTGCATTTTGGTGAACGGCAGAAGGGTCTGAGGCTTGGCAGCTATATTGGTTGGGGACATTTCCACCCAAGTCTACTCTTAAGTTACCAAATTATATACGCATATCCTTGACATGGCGCCTTGAGTAAAAAATGGCTAAGCGGGAATATGTTAAATGCTGTTCCTAATTCGTGGCTAAAAATTGATTTTATGTTGGGTTAAGAACGGAGTATAGTGAAGCGAAGGATTGCGAGGAGCAATCCGAAGTGGAACGTAATAACGTAATACAGCCGGATGGCTGGCGAAGGGCGAATGCAATGAGCCTGGAGCATACAAGAGAAAGGCTTCTTAATGCGCGTCTATTTGTCTGTTGATCTTGAAGGATGTAATGGCATCGTTCACTCCAGTCAAACGCAGCCGGGCGAGCCTGGCTATCCGCGCGCATTAGAAATCATGCACCAGGAGGCAAATGCCGTAATTGAAGGGGCAATTGCTGCCGGTGCTAAGTCAATTTTGGTCAATGACGCGCATTTCGATATGCGTAATTTAAAGCCGGAACTGCTGCATCAATCAGCTGAGCTTATTTCCGGCTGGCAGAAGCCATATTCTATGGTTTCAGGTGTCGATGATGGCGTTGATGCGGCTATCTTTGTCGGCTATCACAGCAAAGCAGGAACAGCACGCGGTGTATTGAGCCACACTTACAGATCGCAGGTTTTTCTCGATGTAAAACTCAATGGAGTGTCCGTTGGCGAAACGGGACTAAATGCTGCATTAGCCGGTCATTTCAACATTCCAGTGGCAATGATTGCCGGCGATGATGCCGTTTGTACCGAAGCCAAAGACTTATTAGGCAATGTCTCATGTGTTGCCGTCAAAGAAGCAGTATCGCGTTATTCAGCTGTTTTTAAGCCGGTAAAACAAGTATTGGACAAGCTTCGTTCGGAATCCTGCGAAGCCTTGAAAAACAAGAATAACTGGACGTTGTTTAAGCCGAAAAGCCCATCAACACTCAGTCTTGTGATGTTTGATCCTGTCATGGCTGACGGGGCGGAGCTTTTACCCTATGTAAAACGAGTCGCTGACCGCGAAGTCGAGATAACTCACGAAGACTACAGCCAACTTTTCAAAATGATGCTCGCTATTGGTGCTATTGCTGCCTCGCGCAGAGACCCCTACTTCAGCTAGGTGTAAAAAACCTGTGAAACGGCTCTGGATCGTGCTTTTGCGGGTTCGGGCGAAGATTAAATTTTGTCAAGATTGTCAACAGGGCGAAGGTTAGGGGTGTCTGCCGGGTATTTAACCTATGACAGGTAGCGTAAAAAGTGTCTGGGTTTGCAAAGGCACCAACTGGTTTCCCCGTTCTGGACAGCGGCTATGTTCCATCCCTCATCGCAGCATATTTCTTTCCGGCAGCAAATCATTACGCTGAGCCAGAATTATCCATGTCCTCGTTGTGCCGGTGGTGTGGTTGAGCCATATGGTCTTACAGAAACATTCAAGTGCAACTGCTGCAAACGCATGTTTGTGCCTCTAAAAGGCGGACGCTATCTCTATCCGGCGAATGATCTCGGCTGGAAAGTTGCCCCCACATTTTGGTGGGATGGCTATCGTTGGCATTGGGCTGGTACTACGGCAACAGCTTCGCAATTGACGACAATTGTTATTTTGTCCTTGTTGCCTGTATTGATCCTGAACTTACTAACCGCCTGTGGTATTTATAAGGACGAGCTAAGCTGGTGCCACCAGTATGGGTGGCTGGTTAGCCCCATTGCCGCTTTGCTCAGCTTGCAAATTGTCTATATTTGCTGTTGGGATTTTGATTTTCTAAATCACCGTCACAACTAACCACAGCTAAGTGGTTTATTCTTAGGCAATGAACGAAAGTAAATTGCCAGTTTTTAACCATGTGCCCGTCATGCTTGATCAGGCAATGGAGCAGCTCAACCTTCATCCGGGCAAAGTCTGGGTGGATGCAACGGCCGGCTATGGCGGGCATTTGCAGGAAATGATCAAACGGTTAAATGGCGACGGCAAATTCATCGGCATTGATCGCGACAATCAAACTCTGTCATTGCTCAAAGAAAAAATTTCCGGTCAAGCGAATTTGTTTCACGCAAATTACAGCGATATTGAATCAGTTTTGGAGCAAGCCGGCGAATCAAAAATTACCGGTGGCATTCTTGCAGACCTTGGTGTTTCATCTCGTCAATTAGACGACGCGGATCGTGGATTTAGTTTTTTGCGCGATGGACCGTTGGACATGCGCATGGATCAAACTCAAACGTTGACTGCCGAAAAGATTGTCAACAGCTATTCAGAGAAAGAATTGGCTGAGATCATTTTCATTTATGGCGAAGAAAGACACAGCAGAAGAATCGCCAAGAGGATTGTTGAAAACCGTCCATTCAAAAATACACTTGAGTTGGCAGAGCTTGTTCGTGGTTGTGTTCGCCCATCCAAATTTGATGAATCGCACCCAGCTACACGAACTTTTCAAGCGCTGCGTATTGAAGTCAATGATGAGCTTGGCAACTTGAAATCCTTCCTGCGCAAAGGTATCGAGCTTCTTGCTCCCGGAGCACGCTTTGTGGTCATTACATTTCACAGCCTTGAAGACCGCATAGTTAAGCAAATTTTCAAGGAGTCCGCACTCAATTGTATATGCCCCCCTCGGCAACCTGTATGTACGTGCACCAAGCGATCCGAATTACTTGTAATCACCCGCAAACCGATTGTGGCTGATATTAAAGAAGTACTTGCCAATCCCCGGGCACGTAGTGCTAAACTACGGGCTGGAGAAAAATTGGTCTCCCAGGAAAATCATTAGGGGATATATATGCAGAGTTTAAGATCTGCGCAAATCAGCCTCAATCAGAGAGCGAACATATATCCGGCACCAGCCTCGTCGCTGGCCCATGCTCCGCAAGTAGAGCGAGTTAGACCAACACATTTAGCTCCGGTATTTATCAGTCAGCCGAAGTCGCGTCAGATTCCGTGGCCCGTGCGCATCAATAAGACTCTGCGCACAGCTCTCATGGCATTATGCGGATTGGCAATTTTAGGTTACGGCTTTGATGTCGCTGCTTCAACCGAAGTAAGCAAGTTGCAAGAACAAGCACGCCGCTTGAGTGAGCAAAACACAGAACTTTCCGCTCAACTTTTGCGAGTGATTTCATTCCAAGGTATTGCCGATTCCGTTTCAGCACGCAAAGCTTTGCGTGTCCCTGAACAGGTGATGATCGTCAAAGAAGTGTTACCGCCGGCAATGGTGCAGTTTGAACCACGTAAGCACCACCTGCCAGTAATGTCAGGCTATTAAACAGGGCACAGATGCCTGGATCAGTAAGCGATTTCCCCAGAAAAAGGCGCACCCAGAACTCAAATCGCCAGGGACGCTGGCCTTTGTCGCGCTTGCGCTTTGTGCAAGTGCTTTTGCTCTTGGGCGGCTTAGCTATTATGGGTCGTCTGTACTACCTGCAGATTTTTAAAGGTGGGGAATTAACTCGCAAGGCAGAAGTGCAGCGCCAGCAAAGTAATTTGCTCATTCATAGAGGAGCAATTACAGATAGACACGGCTTGCCTTTGGCAATTGATACCACTCGTTATGATGTGTATGTCCACCCCACGCTTATTAAGGCAAGTGTTGATGAAGCTGCGACAACTCTTGCCACAATCACGCATCTTGAGCCGGAAAAGGTCAAGCATCAGCTGACAGCCGGCTATCCGGTAATCACATTGGCCCGTCACTTGGGACGTGAGGAAGTTGATGAACTGCAAGCGCTCAATTGGACCGGTATAGATATACACCCAAGAGCTTTCCGTCACTATCCTGAGGGAAAGTTGGCAGCCCATGTCTTGGGATTCGTCAATATGGATACCAACGGTCAAGGTGGTGTGGAGCAAGTCGGTGAAGGCACCTTGAAGAATATAGGTGACATGCACAAACAGCAATTGGACGGACACGGACATCCAATTATGTTGGCTGCCGATTCCAAACCGGTCATGGAAATAACACCACCATTAGGTCGGCAAATTGAACTTACAATTGATAATTACTTGCAACATTTGGCAGAGAAGGAACTTGGTGCGATGTGTACGCACTCGCATGCTTTACGCGGCACTGTCATCATGACCAATCCGCAATCCGGCGAAATTTTAGCCTGGGCCAATTATCCAAATTACGATCCCAACGAATATTCAAAATATTCCAACCAAGTAAGAAAAAACTGGTCCATGGTTGATGTGTATGAACCTGGTTCGACCTTCAAGGTATTAACCGTCGCTTCCGCTCTTGATCTTGGCACAATTAGACCGGACAGCACCTTTGTTGATAATGGAACATTGCAGATTGGCAACCGCACCATTCACAATCACGAAAAGGGTGGACACGGTGCAATAGATCTATTGCACCTCTTTATACACTCAAGCAATATTGCTGCTGCTCAAGTTGCACTAACAATGAGCCCGCAGCAGTTTCACAGGAAGCTTCGCGAATTCGGCATAGGGCAGAAAACTGGTGTCGATCTTTCCGCTGAATCAGCCGGACTATTGCTTGATCATAAATACTGGCGTCCCATTGACTCTGCTGCTACGGGTTTTGGGCAAGGTGCAGTAGCTGTAACTCCTCTGCAATTGGTTGCTGCCGTTGGAGCTGTTGCTAATAACGGTACATGGGTGGCACCGCACATAATTAGGCGCGTGTATGATCCAAAAACTGGTGTCACGGAAAAGTGGACTGAGCCAAATAGGCGCAGCGTTATTTCCAAAGAAACAGCACAGACAATTTCATACTTGCTGGCAGAAAATATTGCCGGAGGAACACAGATGGCCGGCCAAGTGCCGGGCTATCGCGTCGCCGGCAAAACTGGTACTGCACAGAAATCAATTGATGGCGGCAGGGGGTATGTTGCAGGAGCAACGGTTGCTTCCTTTATCGGTTATTTGCCTGCAGAGGCGCCTCAGCTCTTGTGTCTTGTTGTCGTAGATAGCCCACAAACCGATGGACGTTGGGGCAACACAATTGCCGGTCCTGTATTTAACTCGATATGTATGGAAGCTGCCCGTTACTTGGGTATTCCGCCAAGCAAGAACGTCACTATTGGTGGCAAAACTAGCGCCGGACAAGCCTCTCTTCCTCCATCTGTAAAGTATGCTGGTGAAGTAACAGCCAAAGAAGCAGCCGAAATGTCCAAGTCTGCCAAGCCTAAGGAAGAAAGTGCCGCAAGACAATAATCCACCTGAGGTTTTTGTCGGAGACGGCGATAGCAGTCGCATGGCCGACGGCATCGAGCTATTAGAAGAAACAGCGCTACAAGAAAAGAAAAAAGGACCAAGTCTCGGAAAAGTTTTTGGACTTGTTGCCTTGCTTACTATTGCTGCAAAGTTTGCCGGTCTGGCGAGAGATGTTGTTGTCCTCAAGGAATTCGGCACATCGCTCACTGCTGATGCCTATAACATCGCATATATTCTTACGGGCAACATCCTCATCCTGTTTGGTGGATTGGGTGGACCTTTCCATTCCGCAACAGTCGCAATTCTTACACCACGCAAAGACGACAAAAGTATCGGTGTCCTAATTGGACAAGTATTTCTTTTGACTTTTCTTGGTTTGCTTGCCATTGCTGCGTTGGTATTTGTCTTTGCTCCCCAGTTGGTTGCCCTCATTGCGCCTGCTGCCGGTCACTCGGCTGATTACAGGGAAGCGCTTTGGCACGAGACTGTTTTGCAATTGCAAATCATGGTGCCTTTGATTGTAATAGCCGGACTAGTTGGCATTTCCTACGGCGTATTGAATGTCTATGGTCGCTTCATGTGGCCTTCGCTGTCGCCGGCAATTGCCAGTTTGGCAATAATCTTTGCCGTCTACTTCTTGCAACCAACCATGGGTGGTTTGTGTCTGGCAGTCGGTACCCTCATTGGTGCTGTAGGACAATTAATTGCTCAATTACCCGGCACGCTTAAGTCAGCCAAAATTGCCTTTTCTACAAAAGCTGAACCTGAGCTAGCCAAATACGGCTCTATGCTGTGGCCGGCTGTAATCTCAACTTCAGTCGGACAATTGAACATTTATGTCGATGTATTTTTCATCTCGCAATTAGCCGAAGGTTCTTTTACCGCCTTGGTAAATGCGAATAGACTGATTCAGCTTATTCTTGGTGTGCTTTTAACAGCCATGCTTGTTCCAATTTTGCCGCGATTTACTGAACAGGTCGCCGCCAAAAAAGTTGATGATCTAAAAGTCGAACTGAGACGCGCGCTACGATTCTTGTGGTTTTTGGCTCTACCCGCAGCCGCATTGCTCTTAGCTATACCTGAACCAATCATCCAACTGCTTTTCCAGCGCGGTCACTTTAGTCGCGAATCAACCGAGCTTGTCACAGTCGCCCTTATCTACTTGGTGCCTTCAATTTTCTTCTATGTTGCGCGCGATTTGATGACGCGTGTCTTCTATGCCCACCATGATTCGAAAACTCCTTATCACGTGGGGCTAATGGCTATCTTCGTCCACCTAGTGATCAATTGGGCTTTAGTTGGTCCTATGGGCTTAGCAGGTATTGCCTTGTCCACGACGCTCACAACTGTATTCAACTTCATCATGCTTAGCTGGCTCTTGCGCAAGAAAATTGGGCATGTGGGCACCATGCAATTAATTCAGCCTGTTATCGTAATGCTATTAGCTTCCGCCGGCTGTGGCGCAGCGGCCTGGTTCTCGCTGACTTTGATTCCGCAGGAATTCCTTGCCGGAAGTTGGTTCGGCTTGCTTATACGCTTATCCATTGCCGGAGTCTGCGCGCTAGTATCCTACCTGGGCATTTGCTTAGCCTTCCGCCTGGAAGAGCCCATGATGCTGGCAAAACGCCTGAAGCTTATCAAGGCAAGTTAAAGGTAACTGTATCGCCTTCTTTTAAGTCGTGTTGTTTGGCATAACCGGCAGCAAGTTCAATGACCTCTGAGACAAATACACCACGTCCGCCGGGGTAAGTTGCGCAGTCGCTGGGGTTTTCTGATTTGCAAGGTTGCACGTCGGCAATTAGCTTCACGACTTTGCCGTTATGTACAAAGAGCATGTCTAGCGGAATTAACGTGTGATACATCCAGAAGTTGACTTCGCGATTGGGGCGAAAGAGAAATACCATTCCAGCATCAGGTGCCAGTGATGTTCTGTACATCAAGCCACGCGTAATTTTAGGCTCTGTATCTGCAACTTCAAGAGTTACTTTTGCTTTACCGGCAATGTCCACCATCGGCATTTTCGCCTTTCCGTTGGCAAAGCTGACTGAAAGTCCCATTACGGTACAGATAGTCAAAGAGAGAACGGAAAACTTGAGCATATTTCTGGTCATAGCCACCACATTTTGCTGAAAGGGGTATTGTTGTACAGGAAGCGGACTGGATTTAAAATTATGCCTTTCTTGCCGGCAAATGATTGAGTAGTGATAACTCCTGCCGGATCAATAATTGCCGATATGCCGGTGTTTGTGGCAAGCACCATGTATCTGCCGTTTTCTACGGAGCGCATAACGGCTGCGGCAAGTATTTGTTTGTTTAATGGCGAATTGTGGAACCAGGCAAGGTTGGAGACATTTACCAACAAACTTGCTCCCGATCTCACTTCATTAGCAATTAGTTTGGGATAAATTACTTCCACGCAAATTGATGCACCGATTTTGCCCCAGAGAGAATTTAGAAGCTGCAGTTTTTGTGCTGCCACGAATCCGCCTTGATGACCGAGCATTAGATTTTTGACTTGGCTTGGAATCAATGCATCCAGAGGTGTTTGCGGATAAAACTCTCCAAATGGTACCAGGCGCCGTTTGACATAGAGGCTTGACTGCAAGGTGTTCTTGTCTGTCGAAATTACGCGGACACCATTTACATAACTGTCTTTTATCGCTTCAACGCTACCTGTTATGACTTCTTTCTTCTCGTATTTGGCTACATCGAATAATTTGGCGGCGAGCATTCCCTGGCGTGCTTGTGTTGGCGTGATAACGCCTTCGGGTAACACTACCAAGCCGGCACCAATGCCATGAGCCAGATCTGCATAACGTTGAGCTACACCTTCCGGCGTTGTCGTGCCCATGCGTTCATCTTCAATATTTAAATTGCCTTGCAATGCACAAGTTATGACTGATGGCGTGTATTCACTGGCAGCACTTGATGCTAGGCGCGTGCTGTCGGTCGAGCGGACAAGTTCACTTCTGCCCCAGGAAAAAGCAATCGCAATTGCTGTGACAATTAAGACCAAATCGAAAATGGCGCCGCCGCGTGGTGCCAGTCTGTCGATACGCTGGCCAAGTTTTGGCACGAGCCTGGTGTATTCCATGATCAAAAGTGCAATTGCGCAGTTGGTTAAGACAATTAGGAAATCAAGGAGTTGGCTGCCACCCAATTTGCAAATTTGGATTAGTTCCAATTGTTGAAACTGACTGTACGCAACTTCTACAACCGGTGTTCCCAAATAGGCTTCTAAATGTCCGACCACCCACATGAAAAAGATCCACAGCACCGGCACTGACAAAAGATATGGATAGTAGGGGCGCAGGTGATAGGGCAAGAAACTTGCGCGCATGGGGATTGTAAAAACACAAAAGGCAAAAGCTGTAATTAGCAGTGCTTGGTGCGCAGCGGCAATTATCCAGACAGCAGCTGCAGCTTGCACGGAAAGCAAATCATTTAGTGAAAGCCAATTGAGAGGATGCAGCCCGAGAAACCAACGCATCGCTGTTAGGTAATAGCCCATACCGAAACTGAAGCCGACAATTGCCGCCTCACGTTTCTGTCTGCAGCCTTGAATAAGCAAAAGCAAGGGCACAAGTCCGACCCAGGCTAGAAACCAAATATCAAAGCCAGGCGTCGACAGTCCAAAAATCGCGCCAAAGCCAAAGGCAATAGGCCATTTTTCCAAAAGTCCATAGCGCGTAAGAAACCCCTGCGCCGACCCTTCGTTGTAGTCTTGTTCGCTGTTTGCAATTGGCTCTGATTGTTGAATCAAGGCAGGCATGACCGCTATCTATATAAAGGGCGAAGTCCCCCAAGCTTAGCATTTTTGGTCTGGCTTAAGTATGGGCAAAGTAGGTTATCAAGCAGTGTAGACTAGTGCCATACATTCGATGGGTTACATCTCTTATGCGAATCATGGGTATCGATCCAGGCACTGCAACCGTCGGTTATGGCGTTATTGATTGGCTCGGCATAAACGACTTACGCTGTATTGCCGCTGGAGTCATTTCCACGAGCAAACAAATGTCCGCAGGCGACCGTTTGGTGATGATTCGCTCGGATCTGCTTAGTCTTATAGAAAAGTATGACCCCGATGTGATTGCGGTTGAAGCGATTTTCTTCTTTAAGAATGCCAAGACATTAGTGCCTGTCTCCCAGGCCCGCGGCGTCATATTGGAAGCAATTGCCAGCGCAGGGAAAAAGCTTGCGGAATACACTCCTCAACAGGTGAAGCTAAATCTGACCGGCTTCGGGCGCGCGGAAAAGCGAGAAATCCAAGAAATGGTTGCCAGGTTGCTTAACCACGAAGAAGTTATCAAGCCCGATGACGCGGCCGATGCCTTAGCCATTGCTATTTGTCATGCACGCATGGGCTTAGTTGGTATGAGCCAACCGGTTTCTTGATGATCGAACTGAAAAGTTTCCGGATGAATTATTTCTGCCAGTATTTCCAATGATTCCACCAATCTTGGACCTGGACGATTGAAATATTGATTGCCGTCGAGTACAAAAACTTTGTTTGCCTTCACTGCTTTTAGTTCATGCCAGCGAGGCTGGTTTTGTAGTAAATGCATTTCTTCCAGTGTGCGCTCAATAGAAAAACCACATGGATTGACGAGAATGAAATCCGGATCTTTTGCTATGAGTTCACGAAATTCAATAGACGGGGAGTGCTTACCGGCTTCGCCAAAGGCGGATATACCGCCAGCCATATCAACTAGTTCCGGCATCCAATTACCCGACACCATCAGTGGCTCGATCCATTCGATTGTCGCTACTGTTGGCTTGGGCAATTTGCTAGCTCTATTCTTAATGGCGTTCATTCGTTCTGTGACGACATTGGCTAGGTGCGTAGATTTGTCTTCGGCATTCAGGACGTGTCCCACCTTGTGCAAATCATCGAAGAAATCAGCCAAGCAATTTGGTTTAAGCGAAATGACCTGGCAGTCTATTCCGGTCAATTCGCACATCGCTGATTCGACGTCCTTAATGCTAACGGCGCAAACATCACATTGGTCCTGAGTGATAATGTGAGTTGGTTTTAGTTCCGCTAATTTTTTGCTGTCTACTTGATAGACGCTCAAAGCGTCTTTGACTATGTTGCGCACTTGCTTGTCTATTTCCAAGCTGGAGACATGAATATTGATGCGCGGTTGAGTTACCACAGGCAGCCCTTTAATTTCCGCTGGATAGTCACATTCGTGGGAAATGCCGACTAGATATTTGCCTAGTCCCATAGCGCAAACAATTTCTGTCGCGCTGGCTATAGTGGAAACAATTCGGGGGGTGGATGAATCTTTCATAGTAGACTAGCCTAGCACTATTAGGGGTTGGATGATGAAGGTGGTTCTTCAGGAAAAGTTAAAATCGTTCCTTCTTGAACGGGCGGAAGGCTGTATCCACGCGCCTTTCGGGCAATTAGCCTACAGGTTTGTCACACCTTCTTATGGCATTGAGCCGGGTGCCGATGACCATACCGATGAGTGCAACCGCACCTCAATTGGACATTACATGCAAATGTACGATTGGGATGCTTGCTTCTTTTCCCAGGCTTCAAAATACCTTAACGACAAAGATTTGGCATCAGATATTGTTAGGAACTTTCTGACGGTTAAGACATTCGATGGTCATGTACCAAGAACAGTGACGCCTGGAAAATTTTGGGATCTGGGTGATCATTGTAAGCCGTTTCTCTGCCAGGCATTGGCGCATGCCTGCAGAAATTTTCCATCGACGGACGTAAGCGCTGATACTCTTGATTCCCTAAAGCATTTCCTTGATTATTTTGAGTGCCGTAGACGCGACAAATCCGGACTTTTTCACTGGCGTAATGTTTTGGAAAGCGGCGTCGACAACAATCTGTCCCTAATATTTCCCGGACCGGCCGCCAAGGAAGAAAATATCTCGCATGTCGATTTTCCTGATGGGCGATTATTGTCCGTTGATCTAAATGTCTACATGACTTTGGAATATAAGGCATTTGCCGAGTTGTGCCGCCACTCGGGCGATACTTCCTTGAGCGATGAGTATGAGAAAAAAGCAGCGCACCAGAGTGAGCTCATTGAAAAATTCTTGTGGGACGAACAAAGCGGTATTTACTTCAATCTCGATCCAAAGCTTGGACGACCGGTAAAAATTCTTAGTTGGACATCGCTTTGTCCGGTAATGGCCGGACTGGCACCTGTTGATCGAGCCATGTCCGTAATAGAAAAGTACATGCTCAATAGCGATCATTTCTTGAGACCGACAGGGATTGCCTCGCTGGCGCATTCGGATAGGTTATACAATCAAGCCTATCGAGGACTCTATGGGCGAGCCATGGTATCCAATTGGCAGGGTCCAATGTGGGTGTTGCCGAATGTTTTAGCTGTCAGAGGGCTAAAACATTATGGTTTAAAGGACGAAGCAAAAGATGTTTCTATCCGAGTCTTGGGCACTATGACCAGGGCGCTCGAGCAAATTGGTACGCTTACGGAAAACTACGATGCGGAAACAGGCAAGCCTCTTTGGGCACCGCAGTTTATAAGCTGGAATATTTTGGCGCTGGAATTGATGGAACTAATCTAGTTGGATTATTCGATAGACGCTTGAATGTTGTAATTGCCGCGTTGTTTGAGGCGAACTGAAACTGCAATGGAATTGTCCTTGCCGCCTGGAGTTTTAATTCTCAAGTCATTGCCCTTCACTATTGTGATGATATTGGGCGTGTTATTGCGCAAATGAACAGCAACGGGCTTGGCTGTGCCCAGTGCTCTAACAATCAATTTCGTCGGCACTTGCCCAGGTCGAGCATCAGGTGCAACCTGCAATGAAATCAAACTGAAAAGAGCGGCATTGCTTTTCAAGCCGGCATTTGTAACAGAAATGGAATGTTGCCCGGCAGGAACGTCTTCCGGAACAAGAATTTTCAATTCTAATGGTGATGTGGAAAGGATTTGTGCATCCCATTTGCCGTCAATTGTTACTATCAAATTGCCCGCTTGACCAGTGAAGTTATGACCTTGAATGGTTACTGTGTCAAACTTTGATGCATTGTTGGTCACACGATCCACATGAGGCTGTTGAGGCTCACTTGGTGTAGAAAGTGGTTGCAGTATGTGCACAACTTTTGTAGTCGCTAATTGCCTTCCGGCAATGGCTACTTTTAGTGTCGGACCCGGAGTGGAATCTTCCGGTACCAAGTACTGAATCTGACCAGTTGCTCCTGTTGTCAAAACAGTTCCGTTGAATTCGACATCAACGCCTGATTCGGGAACGAGTCTGGCATTGACGACGGAAATAGTAATTAGTTGTCCGGCTTGCGCCTTGTCAGGTGTCACTAAAATTGCATCGAGCGACGGTCCGACTTCTACTTGAGGAACAATTCGCTTTGGCTGCATCCCTGCCATTGCCACTGTTTCTTTGACAATTGTTTCTGTTGTTGCTTCCTGGATCGTAGGCGTTGACTGAGATTCCTGGGTTGTTGTCACTACTACTTCTTCCTTCTTGGTCTCAATTGCCTGAGGTTGAATGGTTGAAGTGTTTGTGGTTTGCGCAATTTGCGTTGTTTCCGTAACTTGTTTTAGCTCGTTACTAGGTGCCTCTGCTTTGGTTTGCGGTTTGGTTTCAGCTTTGGTTTTTTTTAGGGATGGTGCTTTTAGCAAAAGGTAACTGCGTCTCGGCGCTTTTCCGTCTGTGTCAACTTGTATTGGCTTTGTAGCTATTGGTGTGGTTGTTTCTGCCGTTGAGCTTTTATTAATTGGTGCCTCGGACTTTGGTTCACTAGTGTCCTTCTTTTCCTCAGGAGTTGCTTCTGCCGCAGGCGTACTTACATTTTCTGCAGGTTCACTTGGAGCCTGGGTTGCTCTTGCAGTACTTTGGACAGTTTGCTCTGGTTGAGCGCTTATTTGGCTTGTCGGCATACCGGCTGTATCGGCGACAAACTGCGATAGTTTGCCAATCCAATAATTCACGCCTGTTTGGCTTTGAATATCAAATCCGCTTTCAATGCCGGATCTGCCTGATACTACAAAAATGAATTCGCCAAGTTTTTGACCATCAACAATTTCGTTGGAGTTGCCGGCTATGGTTAGGTTTAGTAATCCGTTAGCTTTTTTCGCCCAGATGCAGGATGCCACCGCATGAGTTGTCGCACCTTGAGGATCGTTTCCCTGGCGGACAACAATTTCGCCTGAGTCCCAAGTCTCAGCAGACATCGAATTTTCTGCTTTTGCCTTGTCCTCTGCGCTAATTATTCTGTTGAAAGTCAATTGGGGATTTGACAGTGCTGTTTGCAGTACATTGATAGCCAGACCGGCCACGGCTTTTTGTTTGGCGTCACTCAAGTTGTTGTAATCGCTTGATTCGGGCAATGCCTTGGAAATGTCTTTTAGAACGCTTATCAAAGCAGGACTAAATTCTTGGTTTGCCTTAGCGGCTTGGGCGATGAGATTTGCTTTTTTTGACGAGGATATTTTATTGCCTTTGGCGTTGTCCTTGTCGTGTCCTTTTGCTGCAAGGCACGGACTTGCCAAAACGGATATGGCGATCGAAGTTGCCAAAAGACTTGCCATAAGACGCTGTGCTGAACCTAAGTATTTCAAGACCCCTCCCCTTTTTGGTGTCTAGCGCTTGCAGCCGACTCCAAATATGTCCTCGTAAACTCCCCGTGTTTCCGCTGGATTGAGACCCCAACCCAAATATTTACCGTCTAGCCAAACTTCAAAGTGTAGGTGAGGATGAATAAGTTTGCCGCTTGGATTTTCACCCGTTCCCGATACTCCTACGTAGCCAAGTAATGTTCCTGCTTCCGCGAAATCATTTGATTTCAGACCGTCCCTAATTTTACTCAAATGTGCGTATCGTGTCAGAAGTCCGTCGCCATGATCTATCCAAACTTGGCAGCCTCGGAAAAGATCTTCATTCACTTCTGAGCTCTGGTGTGTCTTGTGGCACTCTTGTTCGACTTTTAAATACTTAGCCGGCGACATATCGTGGAAGTGCGCGTCGGCACGCGTTACCTTGCCACCGTCGGCCGCCATGACTTTTGTGCCATAGACAACATGTGTGGAGCAGCCTGTTTCGCTAAAGAAGTCGACTCCCTTGTGAACCCCGAATCTATAAAGTCTGCGCGCGCCGGGAAATACTCCGGCATGTCTGGGTAGGCGTACCCCGGCAATAGGTAATTGCAATCCGTCCAGACGAGGATCAATGCGTTTGGGGTTGAAGAGACTGCTGGGTTTTGCGCCTGCTTTTAAGCTGCGGTAAATAAGTTTGTCGCCATCGATTATCCAAAATCCATATGATTGAGCAAGTACGCCACGTAAATCCGATTTGCCTGGGAAAGTAAACTGCTTGGTATTGCCCGTTTCCTTATCTACGGCAAGCACTCGGTTGTTTTCTCGTTCAACAATGTAGATAGGCGACTCGTTGGACATAGTCATGCGCGACGGGCGCATTTTCTTAATGCCTTTCCAAATGAGCTTTTGTTCCGGATTGTCCTTGCTACCGGAGTATCTGACGATGTTGCCGTTGTATTTCAACACATAAGGATAATCAACAATCGACATGGCAATGCCATCGCCAACAAAAACGTCTCCAGGTTGAACGCGCCAGGGCAAAACTTCATGGAAGCTTGTTTGCATCGGTGCATTGCCTGGTTTGCTCAGCCAAATTTGATTGCGCTCCGGATCAAGTAAGCAAATGTTTGTGCCGTTGCAAGCTAAGTCGACATAGTCTGGATCCGGTTTGCTGCCTATAGATTTAAAGGCGCGGAAAACATGCCACCTCTTATCAGGAAGTGTAAATTCAAATAAGTCGCCTGATTTATCTAGAATGACAAGGCTCTTGCGGGGTGGGTAATAGACGAAATTATTGAATTCGGCAATAGGAAGCCATTCAATGCGATTGCCTGCCGGCGTGAATCTGTTAACTACAATTTTGTCTGATCGATGGAGGCTGCTTATGCTTACTTGATAGATTGAGTCAGGATCAAGAAAATACAGCGAGTCATCCACCTTGATCATTGCTTCTGGGCGAACGGTTCTGTTTTCACCATCAACAATGGGTCCTATCCAAGCCTTATCCATCTGTGCTTCATTCAAGCGTGGAGTTGGATCGCTAGTGTTAGTCGCCGAACTTGAAGACAATTGGCAAAATACGAGAACAGCGCTTAGTGCAATAAGGGGTTTTAACAGACAAACTAAACGCGACTTAGATTTCATTGGTTGCTTATCTGCTGGACTTGCCCTGAGGATGGGATGCCGATGGTGTGCTGGACTTGTCCACTATTTTAGAGTCTGTTATGAACCACTGCCCGTCTTTTTTCTCGAGCGTGTAATTGACCTTGTAGTTGTCGTCTTGTTCCTTTATTACTTGCCCTGTAGCATCATCCATCAATTTGCTGATTTCTTTTATTTCAACAAACACGGCATATTTTTGTCCGGGAACTAGTTCACTGAAATGGTCAATAGTTGCGCCCTTGGGATTCATATCGTAATACTTGTGATTCACAGACAGCCACTTAATAGCGTCTGTCTGACGAATCAAGGCATTGCCGTGAAGTACTTGAGACAACTCCTCAGTTTTGCGCTGGCGCACGGCAATTTTTTTGATGTCTTGCCACGATTGAATTGTTTTGGAAAATGTTTCCGTCAGCTCGTTATTTGATGGAGACGCTGTTTTCTCCTGGTTTTGTCTGATGATAAAGTCGGTTGATTTGTTTCCCTTATTCAAGAAGCTGAAACGACCCGGTTGTTCTTTGGCTTCTTTGGAGTGCTCTTTCAACACATCCGGACTGGCATCTTTGGAGACGACGCTTATGACATATGAAAATTTGCCGTCACCTGTACCCTGTTTATTTACAGTGGTGATGTAGCGTCCGGCATTGATTGTAATTGGACTTGTATTGGATTGGTTGAGCAAACCGTCTTTGGCATCTTCTAATTGTTGGTTGAATTCCAAAATCGTTTTTGGTTTTACATTGAGACCTTCAAGCAAAAATTCTGAAGCGACTTGCAAATCCAAGAAGTCATCATAGGTAGCACCTTTGTTGACCAAATTGAAAGTTGCTTGAGCAATGCGCCCTCCGGCTAAATGCAAGTCTAAATTATTGCCTGCTTCGTCTACGAAAACATCATCAGCGCCGGCTTGTCTGTGAAACGGACCCACGCCTGGCCAGCCACCTTGTTTGATGAAATGGCTACCTGTGAATTCGTCAAGTTTTGACAGCGGTGCTGTTGCTGATGGTGCAGGCTTTGCAGGTTCGGTAAGATCGCCTTGAATAGTCGGTTGTGCATTTTGCTGTGGTGCATTTTGCTGTGGTGCCGCACTCGGTACAGGTGCAGTCTCGGCCGTTTCTTTTACAGAGGGTTGATCTTCTTTCTGTTCCGGAATGGCCGGTACAAATATTGCCGGAGGGTTTGTTGGTTCAATCGCTTGAACATTTTCTTTTACGGCCGGTTTGTTTTCTGGTTCGGCTGTGGACGGCGCTACTGGTGCACTTTTTAAATCTTTCTTCGGCGCAGCTGGTTTGTTGTGCTGCGATTCATCAGCCCAAATACTCTCCATCGACTCTTCACTGTCGTCGGCAAAGGCGACAGGAGTTGCTATGCCGGTAAGAATGCCGGAGACAACAACGAGGGCAGTCGATAATGACCAAATCCGTATGAGCATTGATGAAGTCCTAAACTTGTCAGAGTAGAATTTAACACGTTTGACTGCTGCTTTCCAAGTCTCTGTCGAGCTTTTGCTTGTTTTCATGAGTAGTCGATCCTGAATTGTAGCTTAAATTTAAGGACCTAAGCGCCAAAAGGCTTGCCAGTTCTTCGATTTGCCTGGGTAGGGCGTTTTCGCCAGGCGCCAGCTTTTGACCATTTTGGTTAAGCTCAATCAAGTGTGCCAGAGCTAATACTTCGGTAGCTAAGTGTATGAGAGTGGGCTCTTCCGAGCCTGTTAAGAGCACGACATTGACTGGATGTCCTTCAGTGGCGACGTATATCCTTTTGGGTTCGCCCTTATATGCGCTCGATCCCTTGTCTATGAGATATTCAGCAAGCGTCGCAGAGATCAGTGTTTTCTCAGCAATATTTGCTAATGAGGGTAAATCTAGTTCGTCTGCGAAGTGACCGACATTGGCAATTAGGACACCGTCTTTTGCTAGTTGCCAGTCATCCGCGGATAAAAGACTAGGTTTTCCGGATGCCGTGATTATAAGCTCGCTACCCTTAAGCGCTTCTTGTTGTGTTTGCAGCAGGAAGCCGTCATAGTGTGCCTTTAGTGCCCGCACGGAATCTACTTCCACGACTGATACGAGAGATCCTGCTTCTCTGAGATAGTGCGCACAGCCGGCTCCAACTTGACCATAGCCAAAGACCGCAACGTTGCAGCTTTTGAAATTCTTTCCGAGTTTAGTGAGCGCTTCGATAAGTCCGTCACCGACACCATGAAAATTTTCAATGGTTGACTTTAGAGTAGTGTCATTGAGGTTAAAAACAGGAATCGGCAAAATTAGCTTGCGCAGTTTAGTGATACCACTAGTGGTAATCTCGCAGCCGCCATAGAGCCAGTTAGCATTGAGACCCAAATACTGACTGGTGAGATGAAATCCCGTATCCGAAATTACAATTGGTTTTGCATCCAGCACTTTGTCGGCGGAGTTTTGCCCGAGATACACATTTGCTCCTGCTTTGCGCATGCGTTCGACGGAAGCTAAATCTGTCGTACTTGCATTGCATTCACTTAAATGCAACTCGGCACCCAGACTTATTACGGCTGAAACAGCAATTTCAGTTAACTCCGTCAGATGGCAGTGCCAACCAATACAGGCGCCTTTAAGAGTGCCTTTTTCTGAAAGGTATTGATGCAGGTGTTCGAAAATTGGAAAGGTCACGTCAAATCAAAAACGGGGATTCCCGCTTGCCTCAAAAGATTGGTCGTCGTCGTTAAAGGAAGACCGATTATATTGGTAACGCAGCCGTCAATCTTTTCCACAAAAGCAGCAGCCATGCCTTGCAGCGCGTAGGCTCCTGCTTTATCCATGGTTTCGCCACTGGCAATCAGCGCGTCGATTTCTCTTTTGTCCAATTGCTTGAATCGAACTTTAGATTTGACCGCATCGCTTAAAACTCTGTTTGACGGTAAGCATACAAGAGCTACTCCTGTATAAACTTCATGTTCTCTACCAGACAATTTGGCAAGCATTTCTCGCGCATGTTCTTCGTTGTCCGGTTTGCCCAGAATTTCTTTGTCAATTACAACAATCGTGTCTGCTCCCAGAACAACACAGCTGTCGTTGTGGTTTTTAATATTGTCGGCTACAAATCGTGCTTTTCTTTCCGCCAATTCCAAAACGGTTTGCCGCGGATGGGCACCGTCGTGTATGGTCTCATCGACGTTGCTGGCGATTACTTCAAAATCCAATTTCAGACCGTTGAGCAGGTCTAATCGTCTTGGCGATGCTGAGGCGAGAACTAGATGCGGCATAGATAAATTGAACCCTTTACTCGCGTGGCAATTCAAATATTTGAATTCTGTTGTTGCCGCGGTCAGCTACGTACATGATCTGTTTTTCAGGATCAATAGCCAAGCTGCTTGGACCTAAAAAGTGTCCTTGCTCCCGACCTGATCCACCAAAAGAATACAGGAAGCGACCATCTGATGCAAAGACTTGAATGCGGTGATTAAGCGAATCACAAACAAATATATTGCCGTGGCGATCAATGGCAACGTCTCGAGGTACATTAAATTCCCCTGGACCACTGCCCTTTTTCCCTAGCGTCGTTAATGGTCGTCCATCATTGCTGAAGACGGATACTCTGGATAAGGAATAATCGACAACATAGACGTTGCCTTTCTTGTCTAGAGTAAGTCCTGCCGGATACTGCATTTGTCCCGGGCCGCTACCGCGACTGCCGATGCTGCGCATCCAATTGCCTGTCGCCGAACTAAGTACTTGCACTGCATTATTATCTACATCGCAAACGTATAGATGACCTTTCAGATCACAAGCAATTCCCTGCAATCCACCATCTTTACCCGGGTGGTTAAGCACATCTTTGATAAAGAAGCCTTGACGATCATATAGACGAATGTAGTGGTCGCTCGAGTCGGTTGCGTAAATAATCCCGCTGTCATCGGCACAAACATATGCCGGACTACTGAATAATCCACCGGTGGCGGTAACAGTAGGCTTTTTACCGGTGTTTTCAGGACGGCTCTTTAAGTTAAATAGCCATTTGCCGTTCTTCGAAAACACGCTGACGCGTCGGGAAAGTACATCGCCGGCAATGATTTGACCTGGTCCGGTGGCAATACCACTCAACTCTAGAAACTGTCCGGCGTCTTCGCCGCGTTCGCCGAAAACGGAAATGAGTTTGATCCGTTGTTCCGGACGTGCGTTTTCTCTTATTGTAGGAGTTCCTGGTGCAGGAACATTCGGCACTGAAACAAGTGCCGCCATTTTGGCCCCTTGTAGGGCGGCTATAAGATCGCTTCTAAATTCTTCAATCGAATCGCATCGTTGGTTGATGTCGCGGTGAAGAGCACGTGCAAGTGTCGTTTGAGTAGCTTTGCTGAATGCACTGTTGTCGTTAGGAAAAGGTCTTGTTTCAGCGGAAATCAATGCTTGCCATGTTAACTGTGCCGGATTGACATTGAATGGCAAAAAGCCGGTTAGTGCCTCATAGATAAGAACAGCGAGTGAAAAAACATCACTTGCTTTACCCACTGGTTCATCGGCTAGTTCCTCCGGTGAGCTATATGGGCTGGGAGGATAGAACGATTCGTCGGCTCCTGTCAGGCTACCTGAGAAAAAGGGTCTTGGAACAAAGGCAAAGTCGGATAATTTTATTATGCCGTTTGTCTCGATAAAGATGTTTTCCGGCTTGAGATCAAGGTGGAGATAGCCGTCTTTGTGAGCGAGGCTCAGAGTATTACTCAGCGATTCGATAAGCGATATAACAGAATCAGTGCGCAAGCGCCCACCTTTTGAAAGAATGTAGCGCCGCAAGTTTTGTCCTTGTATGAACTCCATAATGCTGCTTTTTTTGTCAGCGTAAAAACCAATTGTGTTTACGATGTTTTCGTGCTGGAGCTTGCTGGACTTCTCTATTCTCTGCTCAAAGTGGTGAGCAATCAAAGCTTGCATGTCTTCTGGAAAGTTTTCTACGGTCAAATATTTCAAGGCAAATTGATTTTTGCCTGATTCGTCTTTTGCTAAAAATACTTTTGAATAAGGGCCAGTGCCTAATTGACGCACATGGGATAAGGTAGGCAGCGAACTATACATCGGATCCCTGACTCAACTCAAAAAACAATTCAGTTCGTCCAATCTTTATCGCATCACCTGGAGCTAATTGCTTGCGCTCTTCCAGCGATTTTCCGTTTAGGGTCGTACCATTGGTTGAGCCCAAGTCTTCTACCCACCAGCTGCCACGCATATGGAGTACCCATGCATGGTGACGCGACACATAAGTATCGTCAGGCAAGGCCAGATCGTTACCTTCGTCTCTACCTATTTTTAGAACAGATCTTTCAAGCACGAAACTTTCACTGGTAGCCTTGTTTACCAGTTGCGCGCCGCCTAAGGGGATTGTCTTCTGGTGCGTCATATATAACGCTCCGGCTTCGCTTCGCTACACCTGCGCTTAGCCATCCGGCATTCGTTGCTCGCTTCGCTGCGCATTGCTCCTCGCAACGCTTGCTCAGCTTCTTTGTTGATCAGCTTCAGTTTCACCTTCGCTTACTCGGCTTTGCAATTATTTGCCGCTGGAGTTCTTATCCATGTATTGAATAGCAACTACAGTAACGTTATCAGGAGCGCCGCCGTCCAATGTTAGTTTCACTAGCTGATCGCAAACTTCTTGGGGATCAGCATCTTTTTCAATTGCGGCAGAAATCTGTTCGTCACGCAAAACGGTAGAAAGACCATCAGTGCAGAGCAAAATCCAGTCAGACGGACGCAGATCTACTGGCGTTTGGTCAACTTCTACTTCCGGTTCATGACCCAAACAGCGAGTTATGAGATTTTTGTAAGGATTGATGCGGGCTTGTTCTTCGGTTAAGCGACCGGCACGTACCATTTCTTGTACAACCGAGTGATCGGTCGTCAACAGCTTCGGCTTGCTATTGCGCATGAGATACGCGCGTGAGTCGCCTACGTGGGCGATTTGCAGGTGATCGTCTGTCGACTGCACACCCACGACCACAGTAGTGCCCATACCGTGCACAGACGCGTCTTTCTTGCCGGCTTGGAAAACTGCATGATTGGCGCGGGCCACGGCTTCTTCGAGCCAGTTGGAGATAGCTTGTAAATCGTTCTCGTGCGGGGGTTTTTCGTTCCAAAGTTCTTGGATGGCTTCAACGGCAAGTTGAGACGCTCTGGCGCCGCCTACGGCTCCGCCCATTCCGTCGGCAACAACGAATACCCTCGTGTCGGGGCTCACGTAGTAGTTGTCTTCGTTGCGTTCACGCTGGCAACCAGCATTAGTAATAGCGGCAGCTCGCCATTTCAACATTTCGGCTTGTTCACTCCCGAATTCCGAGTCTTGCCTCTGTAAAAGCAGGAAGGCAATATGACTCCCGCCAAATAATTATTGCCCACATGCGCGCAGTTCCAATCAAAATCTTCCAGATGATGGACAATTCTTAAATTTATTTGCAAAGAGAAGCCGTTTCCGAGGTTGGAATCCGCCCCTGGGTCAGCAAATTGAATAACCAGGTTTGTAATGAGGGTTGTAAAGCTCTGCGGAAATTGAAATTGGGTTTGAGGTTGCGAATAATGCCCTCTAACGAGCTTACTGTTTTTATCAGATACGTCAAATTGGGTGGCAGGTAGAATGACTGGCCCTCAATGAGGTCATCGAGTTGCTTTTCAATAGCCTGCCAGTCAATGTCGGTTAAATCGCCACCGGAAAAATAAGACAGCAGACTATCGAAAATTTGTTTCAATTCAGGCGTCATCTCTTTCTGGCGGGCAATACCGAGATTGTGTAAACCTCGGTATAGGTTGGCGCTATCTTTTTGCGCAAGTGCCGTAATGCATGTCTCTATTGCATTCTTATCTGACTGTTTGATTTCACTGGTCATGCCAAAGTCGTAAACAATTAGTTCTCCATTTGAATTGGCTGCCAAATTTCCTGCATGGGGATCGGCATGGAAAAATCCTGTTTTGAGTATTTGTCCCGCGTAAAATTTCACCAGCAAATTGGCCAGCTTGTTAGTGTCGATGCCGGCTTGAGTGAGTTCGTCCACGGCACTTATTTTTATCCCAGGGGTGTAATCCAGGGTCAGAACACGTTTGCTTGTGTACTTCCAGTAAATGCGCGGAATAATTATTTCCGTATCCAGCCGGAAATCCTTACGTAGGCGATCGGCATTGCGGCCTTCTTCTAAGTAATTCATTTCTGCAAACACATGCTTGCCGAACTCGTCGGAGACATTTGTCCAGAAACGACTCTTATTTAGCTGTCCCAGTTTGGCCAAGAAATTGGACAATAGGCGCATATAACCAAGATCGCGATAGAAAACTGAGGAGAGATTTTGTCTTTGCACTTTGACGGCTACTTCCGTGCCGTTTTTCAATACTGCATGATGGACCTGTCCGATACTTGCGGCAGCAAAAGGCTCTTTGGTAAAAGTTTTAAACAAAAATTCCGGCGATGTGCCTAATTCCGATTCAATTACAGATTTCACCTCCTCGTAACTCATCGGAGACAGACTGTCTTCCAAGAGAGAAAGTTCAGCGGCAAGCTTTTCCGGCAATATATCTTTGCGGCAAGACATAAACTGCCCTAGTTTTACGAAGGATGGACCAAGTTCGGCAAGCAATTGGCGAACGCGTCTTGCTCTGGCTGCTTCGTCGACAGTTGCTACTTTATCGGTCATTGATAGAGCTAAGAAGCGCGCAAAAACAGAGAGCAGTTGATAGCTGCGCTTTTCGAGCAAAAAATGCTGAACGGCTAGATCCGCTTTTTGCGGATCGTAACTGTTGATTGCCGTGGTATTAGACGGCAGAGCGCATTGACTTGAGGTCTGCAATTTCAGCACGCAGAGTGGCTATCTCTGCTCTAAGCTCGTTGATTTCGGTTGAATCGCCCAGAGCGCCCAACGAAAAGTCGGCAACTTGTCTGCGGATTCTTTCACGAAATTGACTTTCCAAAACTTCTGAACGGTGCCAGATTTGCTGACCCAGTTCGTAGGCATATTCTTGAGCAATGTCGCGAGAATGCTTCATGTGCTCACTACCGTAAGACTTATATTCGGTAGCTCTGGAGGTGACGGCATCGAGACAATCTTCAAGTCGTTCACGACCGACCTCTACAGCTGCCTTGGCGATAAAAAATAGTTTCATCAGGGGCTTGAGCACCAGTCTATCCTCCATCACTTTTCACTTCCTCTTTGAGATAGTACAAACACTTTGCCGTGGCCAAATTAGAAAGTTGGCAAGACAAAAACTTAGGCAAATTATACACTAGGAGATAGGCAAAACCTGGTTAAATAGGGCAGCCTGTGTGCCTTTTTGTAAAGCCCAGGTACCCGTTTGAAATGGGCGGCGCATGTCAAGCCGCATTGTGAGGATAATTTTGTGCAGGTAACTAAGAGGCAAGACGCTTCAAAAGAAGCGAACCCCCATCGTCAGAGCGTGGCTTTACTGTCAGCCCCGTTATATATGGGTGGCAAGCATCGCGGAGCGAGTATGGGTCCGGCAGCCCTGAAAGTAGCCGGTCTTGTCGAGCGGATTTCTGACTTAGGCTATGACATCAGTCGCCAAGTTGATATTGATGTTCCTCACAGTGTTTGTTGGTGGGAAAAGAATATGCCTGCCAAATGTGTGCCGGAAATTGGACAAGTGTCTTTGTCCTTGGCTGACGAAGTTACAGCAAGCCTGCAAGACGGTTCCATTGCTATCGCTTTAGGCGGCGACCACAGTCTTGCAGTCGGCTCAATTGCCGGAGCATCTCGTTTTTATCGTGAGCAAAAGCAATCATTTGGACTTATTTGGTTTGATGCGCATGGCGATATCAATACGCCGGAAACTTCTCCAAGCGGTAACGTCCATGGCATGGGATTGGCTGTAAGTCTTGGTCGCGGCGATAAAAGACTCGTTGACTTGCTTGGTTTTGCGCCGAAACTTGATCCTTCTAAAACAGTCCTTGTTGGAATTCGTGATCTCGATCCAGGCGAACGCAAAATAATTGCAGAAGTCGGCATCAAGGCCTTCACGATGAGTGATATTGATCGTCATGGCGTGGAAAATATCATGGAACGCGCATTGCAAATTGCCGGCAAGGATGTCGCAGGTTTGCACGTCTCATTAGATATCGATGTAATGGACCCAGATATTGCACCTGGTGTGAGCACGCCGGCTGTCGGCGGAGTCAACTTCCGCGAAATGCGCCTTGCTTTGGAGATGCTCTACATTTCCAAACTCATTCGCTCAATTGATGTTGTTGAACTGAACCCAGCACTCGATGACAGAAGCAGATCTGCTCATGTAACAGTTGAACTTCTCGAGCATTGCTTAGGTAAGACATTGTTGTAGCCCGACGACACATTTAGTGTCGTCTACGTTCCACTTCGCCTCCGCTGCCTCCGGCACTGCCACCTATGTTGCGCAGCGGACGGCTCTATCGCCGCCCTTGCTTCGCTTCTTGTAAAGGGATACTAGACAACCGATCTGCTTGGTACTATACTTACGTATGGATCTATAGGATTCTTAAAGCCCGACTCGAAATTTCAGATAGATAAGGGACTAGTTAGGACAAAAATGAATATCACTGAACAGTTGCCGCCCCGTCAGGGCGAGGTTTTGAAATTAATTACTAGTTTGACCGAACAGCAAGGATACCCACCCACATTGGCTGAGTTGGCCCAGGCAATGGGCTTAAGAAATCGCATGACGGTTCACCAGCATGTAGCGGCCCTAAAGAAAAAGGGGCTAGTGCAGTGGGAGCCGGGACTAAATAGATCGCTGCGCGTTATTGGTGGTTCCTCAGAACCGATTTCGATTAATAGCAAGCGTCAATCGAAACCAGCTTCAGTTATGCCTATTACTAAAGGACTTCCGATGGCGGGAACTATTGCCGCCGGTAATCCTATTGATGCACTGGAAACAGATGAATATTTGGAAGTAGAGAGTCGTTATGCCGGTAGTGGTTGTTTTGCCTTGAAGGTAAAAGGTGAGTCGATGATTGAAGAAGGCATCTTTGATGGCGACTTCGTTATTGTGAAGCCGAATCCTTCACCGACAAATGGCGAAATAGTTGTGGCAGTACTTGATGATGACACGGCCACTCTGAAGCGTTTCTACAAAGAAAAAGGACGCTATCGCTTGCAGCCGGCTAACAAGGACATGGAACCAATCTATGTTCCGAGCACTCAGGAAATGAACATCAAAGGCGTAGTGGTCGGACTTTTCCGTAAAATGTCCTAACTCATTTGCCTTTTCACAATTTCGTCTTTTAGTCCTTGCGGCATCTTGTCGGCAAGGTCTACTTCTACTGTCTTTTCTTTCTCATAACTGACGACACCTGCCGGTCCCAGTTTTTTGACATATCGGCACTGAGTATAAGTAACCCGAGTTATTCCGGATGTTTTTGCCTTGGAGAAATAGGCGGCGGCGTAAGCTGCTTCTTTCAAAGTGTTTGCCGGAGGTTCTGTTTTGTTCGACGTCAAACGAATTAGAACATGGCTTCCCGGAGAACCAAGCACGTGCAGCCAAATCTCGTGAGGCTTGGCATTCGAAAGAATAAGTTCGTTTTCTTTGCGGTTGCGACCAACAAGAATAGTTACTCCATCTGACGATCCGAACATTATTGGTTTTCCGCCGGCGGCATCTTTGTTCAATATTTTCGATTGAGTTGGATCCCGACCGGCAAAATTCGCTTTGACCAAATCTACATCATCTCTCGTTAGGGCTTCGCCGAGATCTGCAAGACATTGCTTTAGGACTGCTAGGCGTCCACTTGTTTGACCGATATGTTTTTCTGCTGCTTCAAACCGAGCTTTGTTCTTCGAGAAAAGTTTGTATTTGACTTGCGCATTTTGGCTTGGCGATAAACTTGGATCCAGTGCTATTGTTGTCGGTTGATCATCGGCGTAGAAATTGCTGACAGTTACTTCTTCCTGCCCCACTGTGATGTTGGCGATATTGGCTAAAAGCAGATCTCCGTATTGTTTGTGTGTTTCGTATCCAGCAGCTGAATCGCGCTGATCAACAGAGACTGCCAATCTTGAGGAAAGTCTTTTTTCCTCAGTTCTTATTAGTGAGCGAAGTTCTTCTCGCGCCTGATTGAAACTGACTCTGTCTTCTAGCTGTTGGTAGTAGGTTGCGACTAATTCGTTTGCACTTTTGAATTCCTGCCATTGGTCAATGTCATCGCCGTTATGTGACCAGCTGAATATGCTGTACTTAGTTAGGTCCAGTCTCATGGCTGGTTTTGTGTTTTCCAGTTTTTGAATTTGCTTAAGCATTTTCCAGAGCTGATTGGACTTGTCCTCTGATTCATTGAGTTGACTTGCTAACTCTTCGGCTAATGGACGCCCGAGTCCAGAAAATTTGCTTAACAGAAAATCTTCGTCGACTGTCTCTGCACTGTCTACAGCTTTTGCTACTTCCTCAAAATTCGTGCAGAAGATGTTCAGTTTGTTTTGCTTGGGCGGTCTTACATAGCGAAGACCTGAGGCAATCTCTCGCTTGGAGGACATTGCTGCGGTGACATTGTGAGATGCGGCAATTATCTTTTCTGATTCCTTGTCCCAAAAAATAAGATTGCTGTGCTTGCCCATTATTTCAACGGTTAAAACTTTCGTGCTTCTGGAGCCAAGTTCATCAACGGAAGAAAAAACGAGATCAACAATTCTTTCGCCGTCAACTGCCGAAATGGAAAGTAATTGTGCACTGACGAGATGTTTTTTAAGAGCTAGACCAAATGCAGATTGACTCTTTAATTTGGAAGTCTTGGCCTTCTCAAGTAAGCAGATTCTACCCATCGCCGTATTGGCTGATAAAAGGAGGTGCTGTTGCCCACTTGTCTGACGAAAGGTTAAGCACAGCTCGTCGCGAGCAGTTTGCTGGCTTTTATCGAGCCTGGCCTTGGTTAGAAGAAGCTTCAATTCTTCGACAACAGCTTTTAGTGTTAGAGCATCAACAGCTTGCATGTTTGATCTCTTCGGCTCTCTCGGGTTTAATGGTAGGACTTCACCAAATAGTAACGCAACAGGACTTCCATGGCAGTTCCCCAAGGCAAGATAGTTGTAATTACCGGCCCATCGGGCGTTGGTAAGGGTACTGTCGTGCAGCGCATTTTGGCTGATGTGCCTAACGTCGTTAAGTCAGTTTCGCTTACAACCAGAGAAAAACGGGCAGGCGAAGTAGAAGGTGTCGACTATTTCTTTGTTGACAAGGCTAAATTTGAAGATTTGGTCAAGCAAAACACTGTGCTTGAGTGGGCTGAATTTGCCGGCGCCTGCTATGGAACACCAAAAAAATGGGTTGATGAACAGCTGAAAGCGGGACTAGATGTCATTCTGGAGATTGAAGTTCAGGGGGCAATGCAAATAAAGAAATGCTGCCCGACCGCCCTGCTCATCTTCTTGTCACCGCCTTCGTTTGAAGAATTAGAGTCGCGTCTTAGAGGGCGCGCCACTGAAACGCCGGAGAAAATTGCCCTGCGTTTGGCTAAAGCCAGCCAGGAATTGACCCAAAAACACGAGTTTCACTATGAAGTTGTTAATGACAATTTAGAAGATGCTGTGGCCAAACTTATTAGCATAGTCAAGCATGAACGTAGTAAAATAGTTGATTCCCACAGTTTAGGCTGAAAATGAATACAACAAGAATCCTAGATAGACTTTTGGATAAGCATGAGAACCGCTACGAGCTAGTGCTCAAGGTTGCTCAGCGCGCCAAGCAAATCAAGAATGAGACACGCGAGCAGCAAAAGGTAACAAACGCAGTTATCCAAGCTCTGCAAATGGTCGCTGCTGAAGGAGATGGCACAATTCTCATTTCTCCAAGCGGAAGCATCTATCGTCCTTATTAGTTACGGAATACTTTCGTAACTTCCCCACTGAAGACGGGCTTAAATTGATTTAAGCCCGTCTTTTTGCTTGCTATGAAGCAAGCTTGAACTTATACTTCTGCCACGAAAGAGGCTTTAGGCAATGAATTTCTGGCACGTAATTCTATTATTCGCCGCCATGGCAGGACTGATGGGCTGGTGGCGTTTGCCTTTCTGGAATGGCGTCCTCTGGTACTGCGATTGGAAAGATGGTGCAGATCTCGACTGGGGCGTTGAAATGTTTTCGACTATCGCCGTGCCGTTTGCCTACATGTTCGCCATCTTCGAAATTATTCTGATTTTCGGTACTAAGTAACAACTGCAAGATTAGCTTGCACAGGTGTGTGGAAAGATTTTCCACCATCACGATAGCGTTGTCCTACATTTTCGCTGTATGTGAAATACATTGGATTTTCGGTGCCGCGTAAAAACCGTTCCAGTCCTTCTTTCCCTTCGGTCTGAAAAGCAAGTTCGGAAAGCACTTGATGGGCTTCTACTGCTGTTGTTATTTGCGTAAGTCTGTTTCGGAATGACGCACTCTTGTGGATGCCCTTCGTGTAATTGATCATGTGCTTGCGTGACTCGTTGGTGCCAACTCTCTCGCCTTTGTACATGATGAGGTTAATGCAATGGATGTAAGCCGTAATCAACTTATCTATGTCATTTGGCGTATCTTCGAGAATCCCTGTATCAATGAATTTGGTGATGCGTGGAATGAGCCATGGATTGCCTAGGCTGCCGCGTGCAACAGCTACTCCATCGGCACCTGTTATTTCCAATAGGCGTGCTGCGTCAGTTGGATCAAATACGTCACCATTACCGAAAACTGGGACAGATAGCGCCTTTTTGACTTCACCTATGGCATGCCAATCGGCTTGTCCGGAATAAAATTGTGAACGCGTTCTGCCGTGTACAGTAACTGCGTCGCCGCCTGCTTCTTCAACCATGCGTCCAAACTCAACTGCATTACGCGAGTTGTCGTCCCAGCCAAGACGGAATTTAACGCTTAGAGGAATACTAATTGCTTGTCTTACTTCGCGAATGATATCGCGAGCAAGATCAGGCTCTTTCATGAGCGCGCAACCGTCTTTGCCTTTGGTGATTTTGGGGACAGGGCAGCCCATGTTGATGTCCACAAAATCAGCACCTTTTGCCTGTGCGCGCGCTGCAGCTTGTGCCATTACGTCCGGCTCATGACCAAATATCTGAATGCCTATAGGATGCTCTGCCGTATCAAGGTCCATCAGCCTGGTGTCCTTCTGGTGCATTAGAGCACGGCTGGAAACCATTTCGGTGGACATCAGGCAATTGGGGTCGACTAATCTAACTACAGAACGATAGACAATGTCCGTGACGCCGGCCATCGGCGGCACGTAGACTCTGCTATTGAGAGTTAGCGATCCAATCTTAATTGCCATAGAAGTTAAGTCTTGCATTATTAGCTTAATAAGGCAAATGAAGGCTTTAGCCGTGCTAATAATCAGCAATCTTTCGCATAAAGTTTAGAAGCTGCTAAAGGGTGACAGTTAAAATAAGTAAGTGTGAAGCTGAATGCAGCTCGGTAAATGTTTTAGGCGGGTTGCTGAAAGGTTGATTAAATGTCTGAGCTGAAAGCGGCGCCAGTGAAAGTCTTGGTGAGCGGCGCAACCGGTTATGTGGGCAGCCGGCTGGTGCCCAGGCTTTTAAATGCCGGATACTTTGTAAAGGCCACGTCGCGCTCATTGGATAAATTGCTTTCTCGTCCATGGGCGATGCACCCTAATTTGGAATTGGTTCAGCTGGATATGAAAGACAAGGAGGCAGTGGAAAAGGCGATTGCTGATTGCACTCATGTCTATTACCTTGTGCATTCGATGAATCCGTTAAATCATGATTTCGCTCATGCCGATAGGGTTGCTGCTCTTAACATGGCCGAGGCATGTGGGAAGTCTCACCTCAGGCAAATTATTTATCTGGGTGGACTGGGAGAAGAGTCCGACAACTTAAGCAAACACCTTAGCTCAAGGGCCGAAGTCGCACATATACTTGGTTCCGGCGCAACGCCGGTGACGATCCTTAGAGCGGCTATGATTATTGGTTCGGGAAGTGCGTCATTTGAAATATTGCGCTATCTGGTCGATCGTTTGCCCATAATGGTTACTCCTCGCTGGGTGCACACAAGGTCTCAACCAATTTCCATCAGGAATGTCCTGCACTATTTAATTGGCTGTCTGGACAACGAAGCGACTTTTGGCGCGACTTTTGATATTGGTGGCCCGGAAATACTTACCTACAAGGACTTAATGTGTATTTATGCCGAGCGGGCAGGACTAAGACCCAGGATAATTATTTCTGTGCCGGTTTTCACGCCGCGTCTTTCTTCGTATTGGATTCACCTGGTCACACCGGTGCCGGCTTATATTGCTCGCCCGCTAGCTGAGGGTTTACGAAATCCGACGATTTGTATCAACAACGATATTCGCGATCTTTTGCCGCAAAGATTATTGACCGCTAAAGAGGCTATTGATCTTGCTATCAATCGTTTGCAGCACCAACAAATCGAAAGTCATTGGACTGATGCCGGAACAATAAGACCTTCAGAATGGTGCATGCCGGATGACCCTGAGTGGGCCGGCGGTACCTTGCTTGTCGACGAGCGTTTTGTCACGGTCGGTTGCACAGCGGAGGAAGCCTGGCAGCCGATTGTGCAATTGGGTGGAGTCACCGGCTACTACTATGCTGATTGGCTCTGGGCGTTGCGTGGACTGATTGATAAGTTGCTCGGCGGGGTTGGGCTTAGGCGCGGTAGGCGTGATTTAGTTGATCTGAGAACCGGCGATGCCCTTGATTTTTGGCGTGTGAAACAAGTGCAAAAAAATAAATCACTTGTTTTGATTGCCGAGATGAAATTGCCGGGGCAAGCCGTCTTGGAATTTGAACTGGAAACAGCAACGCCGGGTGTGACCCGGATAAGGCAGATCGCTAAGTTCCTGCCTGCCGGGCTGGAGGGAATACTGTATTGGTTTTCTGTTTTGCCATTACACAATCTGATCTTTAATGGCATGCTTAAGGGCATTGCCTCTGCTACGGCAAAACCTTTGCTTACCGGACCGGAAAGGGTTAATTAGTGTTTGCTTTGCGAGACAAGCTCAGAGGTCTTTCGGAAGATAAGATCTTCACTTTTGCCGTCTGAATCAACCTCAATTGTATCTCCGTCGGCAAACTGACCTTCCAGAAGCTTGAGCGCCAACGGATTCTCAATTTCTTTTTGAATCAAGCGCTTAAGCGGACGGGCCCCAAACACAGGGTCGTAACCAATGCGAGCCAGCCAGTCGCGAGCAGTTTCTGTTGTCTGGAGTTCAATTTTTCTATCAGCAATGCGCTTGTTGAGAATATGCAATTGCAGATCGACAATTTTCTTCAGTTGCTCGGCTGTTAAAGCATGGAAGACAACGGTTTCATCTATGCGGTTGAGGAATTCTGGACGGAAATGTTCGCGCAATGCTTCCATTACCCTTTCTTTCATTTGCGGGTAATGGTCATCACCGTCAACTGCTGCTCTAACCTGATAGTCGAGGATATACTGGCTGCCTATGTTGGAGGTCATGATGATGATTGTGTTCTTGAAGTCCACCTTGCGACCTTTGGAATCGGTCAAATGTCCTTCATCGAGAACTTGCAGAAGCACGTTGAACACATCAGGGTGAGCCTTTTCAATTTCATCGAAAAGAACGCAAGTATACGCGCGGCGGCGCACGGCTTCTGTTAATTGACCGCCTTCGTCAAAGCCGATGTATCCAGGTGGTGCGCCGATTAGACGAGCCACTGTGTGTCTTTCCTGATATTCAGACATATCAATGCGTACAATTGCTTGTTCGTCGTCAAAGAGAAACTCTGCCAGTGCTTTGGCAAGTTCTGTTTTGCCAACGCCTGTTGGTCCTAAAAACAGGAAACTACCAATAGGACGCTTAGGGTCTTGCAGACCTGCGCGTGCACGACGAACGGCGTTGGAGACGACGGAAATTGCTTCTTCTTGTCCAATTACGCGCTTGTGCAAATGCTCTTCTAATTTGAGAAGTTTTTGCACTTCGCCTTCCATCAACTTGGTTACAGGAATGCCTGTCCATTTAGAGACGATTTCAGCAATGTCGTCTTCTGTTACTTCTTCTGAAAGAAGTCTTGGACCCTTCTTCTTGTTGAAGATTTCCTCTTCAGACTTGAGCTGTTTTTCTAATTCAGTCAGTTTGCCGTATTTCAATTCGGCAGCTTTGGCTAAATCGGTCACGCGCTCGGCTTGCTCAATTTGAATTTGCGTTGATTCAATATCGGCCTTAATAGTCTGAATTCGCTGTAGAGCTTCTTTTTCCGATTGCCAACGCGCGCGAAGAACTTCCGCTTCTTCTTGCATTTCGGCAAGTTCCCGCTCGAGTTTTTCCAGGCGCTCTTTTGACTGAGCGTCTTTTTCTTTCTTCAGGGCTTCGCGTTCAATTTCTAACTGAATGCGTCTTCTTTCCATCTCGTCGAGTTCAGCCGGCATAGAATCGATTTCAATGCGCATTTTTGCGGCTGATTCATCAATTAGGTCGATTGCTTTATCCGGCAGGAAACGGTCGGTGATGTAGCGATGCGAAAGAACTGCAGCAGCAACTAGTGCTGAGTCTTTAATGCGCACACCGTGATGCACTTCATAACGTTGTTTTAAACCGCGTAATATGGAAATTGTTTCCTCGACACCCGGCTCGTCTACATTGACCATCTGAAAACGGCGTTCAAGCGCGGGATCCTTCTCGATATGCTTGCGATATTCATCAACGGTTGTCGCGCCTATGCAGTGCAACTCGCCACGAGCTAAAGGTGGTTTCAGCAAATTGCCGGCATCCATGGAGCCTTCACCTGATGAGCCGGCACCCACAACGGTGTGCAATTCGTCAATAAAGAGAATAATGCCACCATTGCTGTCGATAACTTCTTTGAGAACTGCCTTCAGGCGCTCCTCAAATTCACCACGGAATTTAGCTCCGGCAATGAGTGCTCCCATATCCAGCGAAACGAGTTTTTTGTTTTTCAGACCCTCAGGCACATCACCTTTGGTTATACGTTGGGCAAGTCCTTCGACAATTGCTGTTTTACCGACGCCAGGTTCGCCAACCAAAACCGGATTGTTTTTTGTGCGGCGGGACAAAACCTGCATGACGCGTCTTACTTCGTCATCGCGACCGATAACAGGATCAAGCTTGCCTTGTTCGGCAGCTTTTGTCAGATCTCGTCCGTAGCGCTGCAACGCTTCATAAGTTGCTTCAGGATCTTGGCTCGTTACGGATTGGTTGCCGCGAATCGAACTTAAGACTTCCAGGATTTTGTTTTTGGTTATGCCGTGTTTTTCAAGAATTGCACCAGCTTGATCTTTCTTATTCTCAGCCAGCGCCAACATGAGGTGTTCTACGCTGATAAATTGATCTTTGAGACGTTCCGCTTCTTTGTTGGCGTCTTCCAATACCGACATCAAGCGGGCGGACACATGGAGCTCATCTTTCGCTTGCGATATTGAGGACCCCTTCGGTTGGCTCTGCAAATATCTTGTCACTGCCTCGGTGATGATTTCCGGATTTACTTTGAGGCGTTCCAAAATTTTGGGCGCAAGTCCCTCGTTTTGTTCGAGCAGAGATAGAAGCAAGTGCTCGGGAGTCACTTGACTCTGCCCGTAACGGGACAATATTGCGCGGCAATTAGTAACTGCTTCTTGGGCCTTATGTGTAAATCGCTCTAAGTTCATAGCTTACCTACTTTGATGTAACGCGCCAGTTTCGCTTCGCTTCACTTTCGTTAGCTGTCCAGCAACCCTGGTTCGCTTCGCAGCGACCGCCTCACCGGCGCTCTTGCTACGCTTCTTGTTCCCCATAAAGACAACTTATCAGCTCTTTATTACAACCAACTAACTTTTCATAAATATTTAGGGCATTCACTTTTCAAGCAC
Source organism: Candidatus Obscuribacterales bacterium (assembly GCA_019744775.1). Lineage (NCBI taxonomy): Bacteria > Bacillati > Candidatus Melainabacteria > Candidatus Obscuribacterales > Candidatus Obscuribacterales bacterium. The sequence continues at coordinate 640,981 of JAIETZ010000004.1, read as the reverse complement.
AGCCGTTAAGCGGAATTTGTTTGTCCATAGCGGTATTATGGTTAGTAGCTGAGATTAAGAGCAATTTTGCTCTTGGTTCGGCTTCCCCAAGGCCAGCCGCTAATTCAAGTCAATGCAAGAATTTGAAGAAGACCACTATGCAACTTTAGAGGTAGACGAGAAAGCCTCGCCTGAAGATATTCGCAAGGCATATATTCGCCTGGCCAAGAAATTGCACCCAGACCGCTTTCCAAACGACGCTCAAAAGCGCGCGCATGCTCAAGAACAATTCGCCCGCGTAACAAGAGCACATGAAGTCGTCAGCGACGCCACCAGAAGGGCTGAATATGATGCCATGCGCATACTTGTTAAGGAGCGCCAGGCGGCAAAAGCTGCAAATCCTATGTCGGACAATTTTGTCAGCCCAATAGCGACTATTGGTAGTTCCCAAATGTCCCAGAAATTCGAAGTCGGTTCAAATATTAAGTGGGCGGAAAAGCATTTGGCTCGTGCAGAAGAGCTTTTGAAAAATGGGCGCATACCCGACGCTGAGACGGCAACCAAGGAAGCCTTGAGACTTTTGCCTACTGATCCACGTTGCCATGTGATGATGGCTGAAGTCTTTTTGGCAAAAGGCTGGCGCACTATTGCTTTGACGGAAGTTCAGGCAGCTTTGCGCGTAGATCCCAAAAATACCGAAGCCAAGGCTCTGGAAATGAAGATCAAGATTCAATCTGCCCAATCCGATACCAAAGGCGGTAAAAAAACAGCCGCTGGGCAGGCAGCAACTTCATCGGGGGGCTCTGGCGGCTCGATGGAATGGTGGGAACAGCTAAAAGCACTTCTCACCAAAAAGCTGTAAACGATTTACCCTCAACGGCTGGTTGTCAAGCATTGTTGTCATGAACAAGATGACCTACCGTGTTAAGATATCGGCGATATATTCTCATTGCAACCAGGAGAATTTCAGTGCTTAGCGCTCGCAGCTGGCTAATCATTTCTGTAAGTTTTGTTTTGGCTCTGCCTGTTCAAGCAGACGAAAATACAAGCGAGCCTATTACGGAAGGCACAAAGCTCAAGGGAAGCGTTGAACAAACACAATCAGCGAAGGATTATCCTTTTCTTGATGGTGTTGTTCAAACTGTGCCCAAAGGCACAAATGTTGCACTGCGACTTTCCTGCAATTTGAATTCTGAATTAAGCAGCAAGGGCGATGAAATTTTTGCCAAAGTTTGCGTGGATGTAAAAGACGGACAAAAGGTATTGATGCCTGGTGGCTGGCATTTGCATGGAATAGTTTCCGATTCAAAAAAACAACGACGCTTAGGACGAAGTGGATACGTTGAAGTAACTTTCGATAAGCTTTTAAGTGAAAACGGCTATGAAGTTGATTTGCCTACTCCGGTAAAATTTTCCACGCGTGATAATCAATTGAAAGCAGTGGCCAAAATTTTGGCGGTTGATGCTGCTCATGTAGGTTATGGTGCAGTGGGCGGTGCAATACTTTCTGCTGAATTAGGATCAATTCCACTCGCAATTTCCACCTATGGAATCTCCATCGGTGTTGGTGCAACTGCTGGTGCAACTGTTGGTATGTTGGCTGCACTAAAGCGAAAAGGAAAAATTGCCTCTATTTATCCTGGCGATCCAATTCGTCTAACTATTGCTGAACAAATTACTCTGCCCGGATTTAATCCGGAAGCTATTCCTTCTGCTGTGAAACCAAAGGGAATACCGGGGGTAAGTATTAAGACTGGCAAAGTCACGTATGGTAAAAGTCCTATAGGTGACGATAACGCAAAGCAAATGACCATTGATTTGACAATTGACAATCGCTCTAACAAAGAAGTGAGCTTTTTTGACATTGCCGTAGTTGATGACTACGAAGAGAAAAATTTCCCGACACTCTATGGAAATTATTTGCCTTTTGGAAAGCATGTGGCCCAGGGCACAACGGGGCGGGCAACGCTTTCTTTCCCTATAAGTAGAGCAAAACGCAAGTATTCTCTAGTGCTTCTAGACCGCTCAAAACGTAATGAATTAATGCGAGTGCCGATAAACTAGCAATATCATTAATTGTTGCGTGAAACCCCCCATCATTGCTGGCATTAAATCCTAAATGCAGCTAATATAGCAATCGCAAACGAGATAAGTGTCGGTGACAGCAACGCAAAACCGTCTCCCGAAGCCGTTTTCAGAAGTTCCTCAAAAGCGCTGTGAGTGGCGAGAGGTTCCAAATGAGGGTCCGAATAAATAACATGTTCCAACGTTTTCATGGTCAAGCAAAAGCTCAAGAAGGACAAGTGCGTTCTCTTCAGTCGGAGAATTTGCAGCTTGATCGCGTCTTGCGTGAAAAGGACAGGGAAATTGATCAACTGAAAAATCAGTTGGCCAACGCTGAGGCGCGCTTGGAAGAATTGATGGGCAAAGATAATTTGACCTCATTGCCTAATAGACACATCTTTAAAGAGCATTTGACGCATTCGTTAAAGCGCGCTGTGCGCCTCGGCTACAGCTTGTCGCTTTTGCTTATAGATATTGATCACTTGCGCGAAGTTAACAGCCGTGCCGGTTACGAAAAAGGTGACGAAGTACTTATTGAAGTAGCAAAAACATTGCAAAATTCAGTAAGAGAAATTGATATGCCTGCGCGTTGGGGCGGCGAAGAATTAGTTGCCGTTCTGCACGAGACAGATGTGGAAGCAGCAGTCTCCGTTGCTGAAAGAATCAGGCGCAAAATAAACATGTTGGATATTAAAGATCCGGTAAGCGGCAAAGCGATAACTATTACTGCTACTTTGGCTGTGGCAAGTTATCCGCGCCATTCCAACCAACCGCAAGAACTTTTAGAAGTTGCCTACGACGCACTTGTTTCCGCCAAAAATAAGGGCGGCAATATTGTGGTTGTCGCTGACTCCAACATTTAATTCCAGATTTAATCAGTGAATCAGTCGTGCGTGGGGATCTCCCCAATGGACGCCTTAGGCTTCTGCAATTAGTATTGGCCAATATTATTGTTGGAGGAAGAATGGCTAATCCGGCTCGCCAAATAACAGACAAATTCGGCACTGTTCATTTGGATGACGACAACGCATTTGTCGGTGAAAAAGTTCTTCGTGAAATAGGTTTTGTCGGACAAGCGCTGGGCGCCGGCATGATTGATAAAGCAGACGAAGTTACAAAGGAATTTCTGGAAGCTTCTCCCAATAAACTCGCCACTTTTTTTGTCGGCTCTTACGGCGTGACTAAAATAACAACTTCGCTTCTTAATCGCTACCAATCAGCGGGCAAGATACTGCTCAATGTTGGCGGGTTTGCCTATTCGGGTCTTACTGCCGCTGATATGGCGCGTGACACTCAGCGTTGGAAAACAATTCAAAAGGGATTAGATGACACTTGGCTGAATGGTAAGAATATTTCGCACAGCGTCAAAATGGCAGAGAAAGAAATAGCTCGTACTACTCTCGATGGCGGTGCGGCACTTCTTGGCTTGGCGCCTCTTGGAGTAGAAGGAGTAGGACGATTGTCCTTTCTTAAGCGCTGCAAAGTCGATCCAAGTGGATGTACCAGGATAGCCGACGATCTCTTTATGAAAGGCAACTACGACAAAGCAGCTTCTGCTTTAAAAGGAGTTCTCGCTTTTGCAGAGAAGCGAGAAGGTGACAATCACTTGCTCATCGGTGAATTGAATGACAAGTTGGCTCGCTGCAAATTCAAGCAGATTGATCAATTTAAGGGACTGAGCAGGGTTGAGCAAATTCTGCACCCGACTGAAAAATTGGAAGCGGAAGCAGTTAAGCACCATAAACAAGCTATTGATGCCTTGAAAAATGCGCCATCTGAAAAAATGGATGTTACAGATTCCCTCATTGATATGGGCAATTGGTATAAGATCGAAAATCGCTTTGGACAGGCTCATGAAGCTTATACCGCGGCGCTGGAAATTCGTGAGAAGAACTTTCCGAAAACGGATCAGCTTCCGCTGGCTACACTCTATGAAAAAATGGCTGATCTTCATCACTTGCAAAAGAAGCATGTTGAGGCAGATGAGTTTTATGCCAAGGCAATCAACATAATTGAAGATAAGCACGGATCTTTCGACGGCCGATTGATAACAGCGCTTGATAGACGAGGTAGTTACGCCTACCAAAATGGTGATTTCCAAACGTCGAAAGACTTTATATCTCGCGCTCTTGAACTAAAACGAGACAAGTATCCGGCAGGCGATCACCGTATTGGTGAGCACATACCGTGTCTGGCTGATGTGCTACGTGCACTCGGCGGTGAGGAAAACTTGCGAACGGCACACACACTTTATTGGGAAGGAGCCATTCAAGGTGAATCTTATCTGTATGGTCTGGCAGAGCGCGAAAGAATCGCCGGCGGCATAACGGCTTGTTCTCAGTCCATGCAAAAAACTATTTCCGAGAAGATAGCCAAAACTACAACTGCTGCTGAGAAAGACGCTTTATCTAAGGAATTGATGTTCTGGGAATCGCAGGCTAGAGGTGTTCCTTGGCTGGCATTCGGCGAACAACCGCAGACAGTACAGGTCGTGAGAAACCTCACGCCGAAGCAGGCATTTAACCTGGAGATCTACGATTAGGGCTTTGGTTCGAAAGACTGTTTTGAGCTAACGACGCTTTGTCCCTGTCCGGATTCTTGTTTCTTTGCACCCTTGAGAGATGCTGCTTCCATGAATCCTACAAAGAGCGGATGTGGAGTCTCCGGACGCGACTTCAACTCTGGGTGGAACTGGCAAGCTACGAAGAACGGATGGTCTTTTATCTCGACTATCTCCACCAGGCGACCGTCAGGTGACAGTCCCGAGAAGGATAAACCGTGCTCGGAAAGCTTCTCTCTGAAGTCATTGTTTACTTCATAGCGATGACGATGGCGCTCAGAGATGTCCGGCATGCCGTATAAGCGCTCGGCAATGCTGCCGGGCGTTAGATGGCAGGGGTAACGCCCTAAACGCATTGTGCCGCCCTTGTGGACGACATTATGCTGGTCGGGCATCAGGTCGATAACCGGATAAGGCGAATTGGGATTGAATTCCGTCGAATGAGCATCGGTCATCTTAGCGACGTTGCGAGCAAACTCGATAACGGCTGTCTGCATGCCGAGGCAAAGTCCCAAGTAAGGGATTTTGTTGACACGGGCATATTCGCCGGCTTGGATTTTGCCCTCAATGCCGCGGTCTCCGAAGCCACCGGGCACTAGGATGCAATCTACGCCTTTAAGATGGGCTTCAGCACCGTCTTTTTCAATGTCTTCTGAAAGTACCCATTTAATGTCCACCTGAGCGTTGTGCTGGGTAGCGGCGTGCTTAAGTGCCTCCACAACCGAAATATAGGCATCGGAAAGCATGACGTATTTGCCTACAATTGCACACTTGATTGTCTTGGTCGGGCGCTTAATGCGTTCGACAAGTTCTGTCCAGGAAGTTAAATCCGGTGATGGATTTGGCATATGTAAGACTTCCAGCACCTGATTACAAAGTCCTTCTTTCTCGAGATAAAGAGGTACTTCGTAGAGGTGGGAGACGTCACGGCATGGAATGACGCCATGAATATTTACGTCGCAGAAAAGCGAAAGTTTTTCGCGAATGGATGTGGAAAGAGGAACTTCCGTGCGGCAAGCAAGAATATCCGGCTGAATACCGCGACTGCGCAGCAGATCGACGGAGTGTTGCGTCGGTTTTGTTTTTAATTCCTGTGTCGTTCTAAGATTGGGGATTAGTGTTGCATGAATGTAGCAGCAGTGATCGCGACCGACATCTTTGCGCATTTGACGAATTGCTTCGAGGAAAATTAGACTTTCAATGTCGCCGACCGTGCCGCCGACTTCGACAATTACAACTTCTGCACCTGAGACTTGCGCTGCTTTGCGAATGAAATTTTTGATTTCATTGGTGACATGCGGAATCATTTGCACGGTGCCGCCTAGATAATCTCCACGACGCTCTTTCTCAAGGACGCTCTTGTATATGGTGCCGGCTGTTACGTTGTTGGCACGACTCATATCGACAGCAATGAAGCGCTCGTAGTGACCTAGGTCTAAGTCCGTTTCTGCTCCGTCTTCGGTTACGTACACTTCACCGTGCTGATAGGGACTCATCGTGCCCGGATCGACGTTCAGATAGGGATCCAGTTTGATAATTGTGCAGCTAATGCCCCGGGCTCTAAGTAGACGTCCCAGGGATGAGGCGATAATTCCTTTGCCCAACGAGGAGACTACTCCACCAGTTATAAAAACATATCTGGTGTTCATATTTCTCCTTTAACGTTCCGATTCCGCTATCGCTACATCTTCACTAGCCATCCGGCTCTGCCTGTTAGCTTCGCGGCGACCGGCTCATCGCCGCTCTTGCTCCGCTTGCTCTTGTTCGGCTTCTGGTCTAGCTCAGTAACTCAATTATTATTCACCAATTTTAGGAACTTTGAAATAGCCATTTTCCTGATCCGGCGCATTTTTAAGTAATAAGTCCCTGCCTGGTGGGGTTTTCACCACGTCTTCACGCAAAACGTTGACAATATTAAGTGCGTGCGCCATCGGTTCGACGCCGTCGGTATTGACTGCCTTCAGTTCATCAAAGTAGTCAATAATTTTGCTGAGCTGCTCTGCGTAAAGCTTCTTCTCGTCCTCGGTCAATGCCAGTCTGGCCAGCTTTGCCACATGCTCAACTGTTTCCGCTGTCAGCATAATGCCCCCGCATAGTCCTACAACCAAGGCATGTTAACATAAGTCGATTGGTGCAACGTGAATTAGTGGGCAAATGTTACTAGAGACGGCTTTCCTAATTATTGCCCTCGTCATAATCCTCGTTTCGGCCGAGGTATTTACTAATGGAATTGAGTGGCTCGGGCAGCGTCTGAATGTCAGTGAGGGTGTTGTTGGCAGCGTTTTTGCCGCTGTCGGAACAGCCATGCCTGAAACGCTTATTCCCTTTGTCTCGGTGGCTTTCTTTAATACCCGTCACGGCGAAGAAGTTGGCATAGGAGCTATTGCGGGCGCTCCTTTCATGCTGTCTACTCTGACCTTAGCGCTTTGTGGTTTTACTATCTGGTCCTATGCCAAGAAAGGGCGTCGAGAAAATCACGTAAAGGCCAACAGCACTATAATCACACGTGATTTTGCCTTCTTTATCCTCTCCTACTCAATTGCAATTGCTGCGAGCATATTTCATCTGCCTCACGAGATTCGCGCATTTCTCGCTGCCGGACTTTTGCTGATATATGGGGTATACATATATAAAACTTTCAGGCATGAAGGTGAGGTTGGAGCTGCCCCGGAACACCTTCACTTTGCCAAGATATTGCAAGAGAAACCAGAGCGTTTAACTGTAATAATTCCGCAAGTCGTAGCCGGTATACTTGGTATCACCGGTGGTGCCTATTTATTCGTCAATTATGTTGAAAAATTAGCTGTTGGACTGGGCACACCGGCTGTTTTGCTTTCTCTAATACTTGCTCCCATTGCCACTGAACTGCCGGAGAAAATAAATAGTTTCCTCTGGTCGCGTAGTGGCAAGGACACTCTTGCTTTGGGTAATATTACAGGGGCGCTTGTATTTCAGAGCTGTATTCCTGTTGCCTTTGGCATGGCCTTTACCGACTGGCACCTCGATAATGGCACCACTTTAACCGGAATAGTCGCTCTTCTTAGCTGCAGTACTTTCTGTTGGCTTATGAAAGCCAACAGGCTGAAACCACAACATTTGATGATGGGTGCTATAGCTTATACCCTAACAATTGGTCTTCTCTTGTTCTTAGGACTAAGAGATTAGCTAGACTCGCGAGCATCCTGGGCTAGTTTTGCCGGATGTGTTATTGACTCAAGAATTAGTTTGAAGCAGGCAGCTACAGGAATAGCAATTAGCATGCCCAGGGCTCCTGCCATTACTTCACCGCATAAAACAGCAAAAATAACGATAAGTGGATGAAGCTCGACTGCGTGCCCAATTATCTTCGGCACAATGACGTAGTCTTCAAACCAACGAGCAAGAGTATAGTAACCAATTATACCTAATGCTGCCATCACGCCAAATTGAGCCAGTCCGACAAGAGCGGCAATTGTCGTGGCAATGATAGGACCAAGTACTGGGATGATTTCCAAAAAGCCGCTTATCAAAGCAATTACAAGCGCGTATTTTAGATGAATAACAAAGTGCAGAAATACCCAAGCAATGCTGGACATGATGATGATAAGCATCAATTGTCCTTTTACGTAATTGCTCATCATTTGGTTTATCTGCCCGGACAAATTCACAACTTGCTCTCGCTTATCTGCAGGCAGAAAACGTATAGCAAAATTACCGACGCGTTCTTTATCGATGATGAAGTAGATGGAAGATACAACACAAACAAGAATTCCCAGCAAGCCGTGAGACAAAAGACCGCCAATATGCACTATCTCTTCTGGTTTGCCGAAGCTTTCTTCAATATTGGCAATAATTTGATTGGCCGTTGTGTCCACATCTAATTGCAGGCTGAATGTTTCGGCTGCTTGCCTAACGATGTTGGTGATAATTTCTTGACGGTGCATAGCCAGAGCAACACACTGTTCGGACAAGAGCGGCAGGAAGAACCATCCGGATATGATGAGAACAACTGCGCCTAGAAGATAGACGATGGCAACTGCTTGAGTTGGTTTTATCTTTAAGGACGTCGATAAGTTCTGCACAAGCGGTAATAACAAGTATGCAAGTATGCCGCCGACGATAAACGGTGGGAATACTGATCTAACGTGGTAGATAAACCAGATAATGAGAAAAGTGGCAACCCAACGAAACAGCATTAGCGCACCGCGGCTGGTGTGGCATTGAGTTGTGTGAAATCATGAATACCGGCATTGACCAACTTGCTCAAGAGCCAGGCTGGACGGAATCTTTCGCCATGGATTTTCTCGTATGACTTAAGCTCCTTGAGGCACCACTCCAGTCCCTTGTGCTCGGCAATTGTTAGAAGCCCCTTGGTCATGCCGCAGCCCCATTGCATAGCTACATCAACATCGCCGGGAACCACGACTTGTTCTTGAATGGCGTAAATTGCTTCATTGAACATAGGAAGAATGACGCGATAAACATCAAATGGACGTGGGTCAGCAACCGGCTTTTTATTCTCGTTGATTGACTTGAGAATTTTTGCCAATTCCGGATTTACCTTTTTAGGCTCGTCTTTTTTCGGAACTTGATTTGGATCATGAATGAAGAAGCCTGCTCCACTCTTTTGTCCCTTGAAGCCCGATGCAACTAATTTGTTGATCAACTGCGCCGGTTCAAAACGTGGACCGTATTGGTCGTAGAGGAAATTGTTGACGTTGGCACAAATATCAATGCCGGTCATATCCAACAATGTATAAGGACCCATTGGCATACCAAATTCGACAACAAGTCTGTCCACTTCATCAAGCGATGCAATGCCTTCTTCGGCAACATACAGTGCTTCATTTAAATAGGGAAATAGCAATCTGTTGACGAGGAAACCCGGACATTCTTGAACGGTAACCGGGATCTTTTTCAATTCGCGACAAAGATCAGATACCGCAGCAACTGTGTCTTTGGATGTTTTCAAACCGGGAATAACTTCTACAAGTTTCATTGTTTGCGCTGGGTTGAAAAAGTGCATGCCGACGACTTTCTCAGGTCTCTTTGTGCAAGCGGCAATTTCAGAAACTGAAAGTGCTGAGGTGTTGCTTGCCAAAATTGCATGACTTGGGCAAATGGCATCGAGCTGTTTGAATATATCCAGCTTGACATTTATTTCTTCCAGGGCTGCCTCAATAACCAAATCAACATCTTTGAAAGCATTGAAGCTTGTTGTTCCTTTGATCAACCCCAATAAGTAATCAGCTTCGGCTTGGGTCAAAACTTCTTTTTTGACGCGGGATTCGTACATTCGTTTGATGCGCATTATTCCTTTGTCGATAAACTCTTGCTTAACATCCTTGAGGATAACTTCAATTCCGGCTTGCGATAAAACCTGGGCAATGCCAGCCCCCATTGTGCCTGCGCCAATAACAGCCGCTCTTTGAATCTTCATTGAAAATCCTCTTCCAAAACAGTTCCTAATGCCTAGCTATGCTAGCATTTTTACGAACAAGCCGGAGATGCGGAGCGGCAAAGCCCCACGAGAAGTGAGACAAGAGCTGCGGTGAGCAGGTCGCAGTCGAGCGAAGCGCTACAGTCGGATGGCAAGCGAAGGCGAAGTGAAACGAAGCCGGAGCATTACATAGGAAATCGGCAATGACATCATCGTTAATGAGAAGAATTCCGGCCCAACCGCCAGGACTTTCAGCGGATGACACACCTAAACATTTAGGTTGGTTGATGCTGACGGCTTTGGGAATTGGCGCGACAATCGGCGCCGGAATTTTCGTAATGCCTGGACGCATTGCAGAAAAAGCTGGTCCGGCAGGAATTTTGTCATTTGTAATTACCGGTTTAGTTTTCTTGTTTGTTGGAATTTGCTACGAACGTTTTTCACGCGTCGTTCCGCAAGGGGTCTCCGCTTATTCATATGTCTATCACTCAATAGGCGAAATAATTGCTTGGATCGTCGCTTTCGGTTTGTTCCTTGAATACAGCTTTGGTGCATCTGCTGTCGCCATAGGCTGGAGTGCGTACCTACAAAAAGCGCTCAAGTACACATTACCTCCTTATTTGATGGGACCCGTGCATACAGGTGACCATTTTGAATTTGGTTGCAACGTCGTCGCCATGGGTGTTGTTGCGGTGGTGACAATGATCTTGATATTTGGTGGGGTAAGTAAATCCGCCAAATTGAATTTCTTGCTTGTATGTTTGAAGTGTGCCTTGCTTGTAGTATTCATAGGCGCTGGACTCAAGCACATCAACTTGGCTCTCTGGCAGCCATTTGCTCCACTTGGGTGGCAAGGTGTTTTGCAAGGTGCAGCAATTGCTGTTTTCCCTTACGTCGGATTTGACGCTCTTTATACATTTGCTCGTGAATCAAGAAGTTTGAGAGATACAAAAGTCTCTACTTATTTGTGTATCGGGCTGGTTGCTTTGCTCTATGTGGTCGTTATGGCCATCGCTGTTGGACTAGCGCCGGTATTTTTAGACGGACACATCAATCCATTATTTAAAGGCAGCGAAGCCTCTGCACCGCTTGCTTCATTGCTTATTGCTTCCGGCGAAGGCTGGGCTGGTACATTAATCGCAGTCGGAGCTGTATTGGGTATCTTCAACGTATTGCTCGTACTTTGTATGGGCGGACCAAGAATCTTCCGCAACATGGCTGAAGATGGTCTACTTCCGCCGATATTTAAGAAAGTGCACAAAGGCAATCCAAGTTTCGGAATTCTCTTGAACGGAGCAATCGTTGGACTGTGCGCAGGTTTTGTCCCATTCGAAGATGTTTCAGACATCATGGTTTTAGGAACACTGGTTGCCTTTATCTGTGTTTGCATAGGCGCAATGCGTTTGAAAATAGTCAGCCCGCTCGTTGGCGTACTAGGTGCGCTCGGTTGCACAATTCTTGCTTTCAACCTCAATCCGTTGGTGTTGAAAGTCTATGCAGTCACTTGTCCGCTAGGACTTCTAATCTACTTCTTCTATGGCAGGAAGCACAGCAAACTTAATGCTGCCAAATGATACGGGCGCATGCAATGCGCCCATACAGAGGAAAATTTAAGTTACAGAAGTGACAAAGTCTTGCGAGCGCGAAATGCTACATATGGATTGTCGTCTTCGGACAAGCGCTCAAGTATTTGCGCTGGGATATAGGGATTTTCTGCTACGCCATAACGTACATCGGCATCTTCATCAAAAGCTAATTGCTCAAGCAAATGCTCCGGTACGTTGGGATTTTCCGCAACAGCTAAGCGCACGTCGGCTTTGCCGTCGTGTGCTAGTGCAGATAGTGATTCAACAGGTGTGCGCGGATTTTCTGCCACGCGCCTGCGAATGTTTTCCAATTCATCAAATGCAAGTTTTGCCAACACTTCTTTTGGTGTGTTGGGATTACCTGCCACAATGTAGCGCACTCGCAACGCGCGGATTGTAATGTCCGGTGTTGTTTCTTGTGTTCTGACTTGTGCTTTTTCCGTTTCCTGGCTACTTAATGCCGATGCTGTGACCCGCTTACCTTCCTGCATCTGCCAATACTCCCTTTGACTGTTGTGTCTGAACGCAACAGTCTGCCCGCTATTAAACTCGCCGAGACAGACCCTTATTTCCTTATTTACCACTATAAAGAAAAGATTAAACGTACTTCTTGACAATTTAATCTTTCGCCCCAAAATGAGCGTGGGGCTTGGTTTCTCGGTTCTTAATGATCGGGAACCTAGGGATAGGGTTTTTCATCTGCCAACATACGTTAAATAGGATGTGACAAATGCCTAGAGGAAGCAAGACCAAATACACAGATAAGCAGGAAAGACAGGCAGACCACATTGCCGAAGATTATAAGAAAAAGGGGATGAGCGAGAAAAGGGCTAAGGGTATAGCTCGGGCCACTGTAAATGAGGAATTCGGCAGGGGAGAAAAGTCAGGGTCAGGCAGAAGGAAATCGGCAGCTGCTAAGAAGAAATCACGTAAGTCAGTTGGTAAGTCTGCAGCAAGAACTCGCAGAAGACTGGGCACCGGCAAAGACAGCAAAAGGGCTAAAAAGCCACCAGCAAAAGCTTACGTTCGCAAAGGACGGAAATCAACTAAAGGGCGCAAATCGTCAAAAGGCAGAAAGTCAGGCAAAAAATCCTCTTAGCCTTATTTAGCTTCCATCCAATTTTTACCGGAACGGATATCTACCTTTAAAGGCACTCGGAATTTTTCGCCGTTGATTGTCTTTACCGACATGGCTTCGCGAACAATCTTGGTTACTTCATCGACTTCGTCTTTGGGCACATCAAGGACGAGTTCGTCGTGTACTTGAAGAATGAGCTTCGTTTTGAGCTGGCGTTTCGTCAGCTCTTTGTCGAGATCAATCATCGCTAACTTCATAAGGTCGGCAGCGCTTCCTTGCAGAGGTGCATTGCAGGCGGCACGTTCTTCAGCTTTGCGGATCATGTCATTTCTGTCGTTGAGATTACGGAAATAACGTTTGCGACCCCAGATTGTTTCTGCATAGCCTTTGCTGCGAGCGTCTTCAATTGAGTCCGTTAGATATTTGCGTACTTTGGGATAACGGCTGAAGTACTTGTCGATAAATGCTTGAGCTTCTTTCGTTGTAACGCCGAGATCTAAGCCTGTTGAGTAAGCTCCCTGCTGATAGATGAGCGAGAAGTTGATTGTTTTGCCGACTCGACGCATGTCCGAATCAACGGCATTTATTTCCTTATCGAAGATTTCTGCGGCAGTACGTGAATGAATGTCTTCGTCCTTTTTGAAGGCATCAAGAAGTATTTCATCTCCGCACATGTGTGCAAGTAATCGCAACTCAATTTGGCTGTAGTCAGCCGATATCAAAACATTTGAGTCACTTGCCGGAATGAATGCACGTCGAATTCGACGGCCTAGTTCCGTGCGGATGGGAATATTCTGCAAATTTGGATTAGAGCTGGACAGGCGCCCAGTGCTTGTTCCTGTTTGATTGAAATCTCCATGCAGGCGTTTATCGCGCGGGCTTACCTGACGCGGCAAAGCATCAACGTAAGTTGAGCGCAATTTAGACATTTGCCTGAAGTCCATCAACTTACTGATGATGGGGTGTTCGTTTTTTAGTGATTCAAGAACGCTGGCATCAGTTGAATAACCGGATTTCGTTTTTGACTTAGCCGGCAGTTTAAGCTCTTCAAAAAGGACTTTTTGTAATTGCTGTGGAGAATTGATGTTGAAAGAATGTCCGGCATCTTCAAAAATTTCCAGTTCTAAACGCGATAAGTCTTGCGTTAATTCCATGGAGAATAGACCTAGATAACCTAAGTCCAGGGCAACACCATTCTGTTCCATTTTTGCCAGTACTGCCGCCAATGGCATATCCATTTCCGTCAGCAATTTGAACTGAGTTGGATTGAGAGTGGCACTGTAATAGCGCGCCAGTTCCAAGGTCATCCGGGCGTCATCGGCAGCATACGGTGCAGCTTGTGATATCGGCACTTGCTCCATCGTCAATTGCTTTTTGCCGGTGCCTATTAGCTCGGCTATTTTTACCATCTGATGTCCAAGGATTCGCTCAGCTTGGTCTTTTAGCCCGTGCTTTTCATCAGGGTCGACAATATAGCTGGCAAGCAATGGATCGAAACATACAGGTCCAAACTTAATACCATCCAAAGACAAGACATTCATTTCGTATTTGGCATTTTGAGCAACTTTGCCGATCTTTTGATCTTCAAGAATTGGTTTGAGTTTGGCTGAAACCAATTCTTGCGGCAGCTGATGAGAGCCGAAGTGGCGAACGGGCACATAGGCTGTTTGAATATCCCAATTTTCCTTGGAGCTTGAAACGCGGCAGTCTTTCATGCGTGCTTCATCTGCCCAGGCAAATGCATATCCGACAATTTGCGTGTCTAGTGAAGCAAGTCCTGTTGTTTCTAAATCAACACTTATTACTTCTTGTTTGCTTAATTGCTTTATGAGATCTTCTAACTGAGACTCCGTCGTTACTATTATTGGTTCAGGGGCATCTGTTGACACAACTCCCAACGTGAGTTGCTGTCCTTGAGGTGCGACTGATGCTGCGTCGCCATTTGTTTTAGCAGGTTTGGTTTGCACAGTGCCCATGGTCAAAAGGGATTCATCAATTACAGGTTCTACGCCGTTATTGAATGATGCCAAAATTTTTGGCAGGCGCTTCAGCATGTTTTTGAATTCGAATTCTTTTAGACCATTTGCCAAAGTCTCAACTTTAGGCATAGTGACTTTGAGCTTTTCAAAGTCAATGTCTATATCGACATCTAAGCGAATAGTTGCCAGGTTTTGGCTGGCAAAGGCGCTATCCTTGCCGTCTATTAGTTTTTGCTGTACTGATTTGGACTTTATCTTGTCGATATTTGCATAGACATTTTCCAATGTCTGGAATTCAGTTAAAAGTTGAACTGCTGTCTTGGGTCCTATTCCACGCACGCCAGGAATGTTGTCCGAAGAGTCGCCGCAGAGGGCTTTATAGTCGACAATTTGTTCTGGCCATACAGAAAGTTTTTCAAAAACTTCTCCGCGACCAAAAGTAGCAAGACCATTTTTGCCAGGCATCAATACTTGAATGTGTCCATCAAGCAATTGAAAAGCATCTTGGTCGCCTGTAAGAATTTGCACATTCATTTTCTTTTGCTCGGCAATGCGAGCCAATGTGCCGATGATGTCGTCAGCTTCAAAGCCGGGTTTTTCAAGAATAGGAATGTCTAAGTATTCCACTGCCTCTTTGATCATCGGCCACTGTGTGGCCAAATCATCAGGCATTTCAGCTCTGTTTGCTTTGTAGTCTTCGTATTCTTTGTGTCTAAAAGTTGGTTCTGCCAAGTCGAAGCAGACAGCAACCATGTCCGGTTTGCGTGTCTCTAATAGATCAAATATTGAGTTAAGGAAGCCGTATACCGCCCAGGTTGCTGTTCCGTCTGCCTTTCTTAATCCGGATGTAAAAAGAGCATAGAAGGAACGAAATGCCAGCGCGCTGCCATCAACTAGGACTAATAACGCTCCGGCTCGCGAAGCCTCGCCTGCGCTTGGCTGCTCGCAGTTCGCTGTTCGCGCCGCTGCGACCTGCTCTTGGCAGCTCTTGCTCTGCTTCTCGGACATTTCGTTTCCCTCTATGCTCTAAGTGTTCTACTGCTGATTAGCCAAAGATCTTGGTTTTGGTGGTCCAAACATTTGTCCAAGAGACTCGGACAATGCACGACCTTCAGCAAGTGATGGTTGATCTATGCCGAGTATTGCTGCCACCGTTGGCGCAATGTCTGCCGGTGAGGCAGTAGTGGCATAGCTTCCGCCTTTGATACCAAAACCGCTTATGATGAGCGGTACTTGAGTGTCATAGGCATATGGCGAACCTTTCTCAGTTCCGTTTTGTTCAGACGAGAAGATCCAGCCTGGCTTGGTTATAACAACTAATTCGCCGGAGCGTCCCCAGAAGTAGTTCTTGCGAACGGCATCTGCTAATGGGCCTGATGGTACTTGGTTCATGAAAAACTGCACTGCTGTGTAGACATCACCAACACCGGGCACGGAGCGAGCAATTTTAGCTGCCACAGCTTCAACATCGGGTTGGCGATATTTCTGTCTGTCAATTGCGTTCAGGTTCAAGTAGACATTTGGTGGCACAAACGATTCAACCCAATCATCGGCGCCTAATTTGGCATCAAGTGCCGAATCAACCAATGTCTTGAAGGCTTTAGGGTCAATACGTCCTGCATCAAGCCCTTTCTCCTTGAGGAATTCAGGTATCGGTGCAATGCCGTGATCTGCTGTGAGAACAATTAAGCACTTATCCAGACCGACCTTTTGGTCAATGGTTTGGAACAAATTTGCCAGAGTCTGATCTAGGCGGAGCACGAGATCTTGCACTTCTTGGCTGTAAGGACCAAAGTGTTCGCCAAGACCTTCACCGGCACCGAAGTTGATAGCGATTAGATCCGGATCGGGACGTTGACCGAGTCCTTCTTTATCAATTGCTTCTTTGGCGAAATCTGAAACCATCTGATTAGCAAATGGTGTCATAGCAAAAGTTGAGTAGAACTTTTCCGAAGGACCAGTTGCACCACCTGTAATTACATGTGGGAATTGTTTGCCGTCACCTGGAAGTGGTTTTTCGTAGGTGTAGTCATCGCGGCTGGAAGCAGAATATTGTGTCTCATTTAAGAGACGCTGCCAGGTCTGTCCGAAATATTTATCGGCAAAGCGCTGATTGTTGAAAGATTGCGCCCATGAAGGAAGGCTGCGGCTGTACTGACTCGACGTGACGAAACTGCCGCTACGCGTGTCCCACCAGTAAGCTTCATCAGCCAAACGACCGGCTAAAAATACTGCCGGACGCTCTCCGATAGAAACGGTGACAACTCTTGATCTACCGTTGGTGGCGAGTTTCATTTGATCGCCAATTGTGGTGCCCAGCATTGCTTTGGCCGATGCACCAAGTCCTTGTCCACCGACTATTGTTGCTTGATCGTCGGCAGTGGCTGATACTTCCTTGCCTTTGCGTCTGTCAAACCAATCATCGGCAATAATTCCTGTTGCCCACGGATAGGCTCCTGTTGAAATGATTGTGTCACCACATGCGGTGTGGCTTGTCAGCTGGCGAAAACGACAATTTGTAAAGTTTGCTCCGTTGTCAATCAGGTAGCGAAGACCACCGGCGCCAAACTTGTCACGATACCTGGCTAAGTAATCGTAGGAAAGTTGGTCGGCAACAATCATTACGACTAATTTTGGTTTTCGATTGTCATCAGATTGTGCTTGCGCTTGATTTGCTCCGAAAGAGCTAAGCAAGACAAGTGATGATAACAATGCGGACATTGCTAGACGCCATTGTTTCGGTTTCGACACGGGGTTCTCCTTGTTTATTAAGCTTCGCCAAACGCTTGGTTGCGCTTCCTGAGAGAATTTGCTCCGAGTTGTCAGATCAACTCGTTTACAGTAAGGGTAATTTTAATGCAGTAATTGCTCCGGCAAAGTACAAAGGAGCAAATAGTCGGTCAGATTTTACCTGTTGGTAACTCACGGGTGAAAATTGAGAGTCTAAAATCACAAAAGCATTTTTACACAAGAGGTAGGACCATGAGCGAAAGAACAAAACTTCTCAAAAAGGCAGTCCTAACAGGAGTCGGCGCTTCTACAAATGTGGAAAGAGTCAAATCAGCTTTGAATGAAGCTCTTGAGGATTTGATCAAGGTTGGTCATGAATTGATGGATGACCTGGAAATTAAGGGCAAAGACAAAACAGAATCAATTGAAAAGAGCCTTAAGTCGTTTACTGAAGAAGTAAACAAGCGTAAAGGAACTCTTGAAGTACAAATCACAGCTTCTATAAAGAAAGCAATCAAAGAGTTCGGCTTGATGACTCGTGAAGATTTGGAAGAATTGAACGAGCGCTTGGAGCACTTAGAAGAAACATTGTGCGACGGCAGCGAAGGTGCAGAAGGTTCTGGTACAACAGCTTCCAGAAAAGCAAAGCGCCGCAATAAGTAAAAGCGCTTGTCTAAAAACCAAAAACGGATGGAATAAAATCCATCCGTTTTTTTGTTCTTGAAGTTTCGCTTTCCGGACTAGTTATTTACGTGTGTAAGTACGCGCTTCGGTCCGTGAATTGGATCTTCAATGATGATTGTTTGATCACGCATTGGTCCAACGCTAACTATTGCAACTGGAACTTCCAATTCGCTGGCGATGAAATCGAGATAGCGCTGAGCTTGCTTCGGCAAATCCTTGAAGCTGCGACATTCGCTTGTCGATTCTTTCCAACCTTTGAATGTTTCGTAGATAGGCTCAGCATGTCTGAAAGCACCGGCTAATGAAGAAATATTCTTCAATACTTGTCCCGATTGCTTGTCGCGGTAGCCCACGCAAACTTGAATCTCATCAAATTCGTCGAGGACATCCAGCTTTGTAATTGCCAAACAATCCAAGCCGTTGATGCGCACTGCATAGCGTCCGATTACCGTATCGAACCATCCGCAACGTCTCGGGCGACCGGTTGTAACACCGACTTCTGCCCAAGCTTTGCCTACTTGACGCAAAGCCTCACCAATCTTGCCTTCTTGTTCAGTTGGGAAAGGACCTTCACCTACGCGAGTCATGAAGGCTTTGGATACGCCAATTACTCTGTCGATAATTGTTGGTCCAATACCGGCACCGGTACAGGCACCGCCCGCTGATGGGTTGGAACTTGTAACGTATGGATAGCTGCCGTGATCGAGATCTAGCAGAGTACCTTGGGCGCCTTCAAACAAAATATTTTTACGCTCTTGAACGGCATTGAAAATAATGGCTGATGTGTCGCAGACGTATTTTGCCATTTGTTTACCGTACTCGAGGTACTCGTTGTAAACGGCATCAATATCAAATGGTGGCAAATTGTACATGCGTTCAAGAATGACGTTTTTCTTTGGAACAAGCCATTCGAGTTTGCTGCGCAAGATATCTTTGTCGAGCAGGTCTTCAACGCGAATTCCCGAACGAGCACATTTGTCGGCGTAAGTTGGTCCAATGCCGCGCTTGGTGGTGCCGATCTTGTGATCACCGCGAGACTCTTCATCGGCTGCGTCAATGGCAAGGTGATAAGGCATTGTGACATGAGCAGTGTTGGACACCTTCAAACCGGAATCATCGAGTCCCCGGTCAGTCAGTCCTTTTACTTCTTTGACGAATGCTTTGGGATCAATGACCATGCCTGGTCCCAAAACGCAGGTCTTTCCTTTGTACAAAATTCCTGAAGGAATCAAGTGGAACTTAAATGTGTCGCCGTCAACAACAACGGTGTGACCGGCATTTGCGCCACCCTGATAACGGACTACTATGTCGGCGTTCCGAGAAAGAAGGTCCGTGACC
This sequence comes from Candidatus Obscuribacterales bacterium, assembly GCA_019744775.1. Classification (NCBI taxonomy): domain Bacteria; kingdom Bacillati; phylum Candidatus Melainabacteria; order Candidatus Obscuribacterales; species Candidatus Obscuribacterales bacterium. The sequence continues at coordinate 621,564 of JAIETZ010000004.1, read as the reverse complement.
TTAGCCTTACCCTCGTCACCAAATTGTGCGCCAACGACTATTACGTTTGCCAAAGCTGTTGCCTCTGTGTTTAGTTCTCTTCAGTCTAAAAAACACCAGCTTTTATCCCTGCCTTTGTCAGCATATCGGCTGAAAGCCGTGCGCTGGGCATCAAATTACTGGTCTTTTTAGACCTCAGATAGTCTAGGTCAGGAACCTGTTGATGTCAAAGGAATAGGGCTTTTCAGGGCATTAAGCTTTTTTACTTAATTTGCAGCCTGCAGCTCGTACACTTGGGTCATGGAAATTTTCAGTCAGTCACTCTGGCATGGTCAGCGTCTCGTGGCAACTGTCCTTAAGGCAGCCGTGAGCCGTGGGAAATTGGCACACGCCTATCTTCTGAGCGGTCGTGCCAGGGAGGATAAGTGGCAGTTAAGCAGGCAGCTTGCTTGTTATCTGAATTGCCATGCGCATGACAAGGAAAAGCTCGGCTCATGCGCCTTTCGCTATGGTCTGTTCGATACATCCGGCGAAGATACTCACAAGCTTTGTCAAAACTGCTCATGGATACTCAAAAATGAGCATCCACAGGCTTTTGTTCAACTTGCAGGCGAAGATACTAAATCCGGCAAGATAGCTGTAGAAAAGGCCAGGATTTTGGCTTCCGAGCTCACCAAAACGTCCGACTACTTCAGAGTGGTTGTTATTCCTGATGCGTCTGAGGAAATTCTGCACAGACCAGCTGCCAATGCGCTGCTTAAGACAATTGAAGAGCCACCGGCTAGTACGGTATTTGTGCTATTTGCAGATCATTTTGAGGACGTATTACCGACAATAGTCAGTCGCTGTCAGGTTCTTAACTTAATGAATCAGCCGGATAGCGGCACTGCTTTAGGTAGTCTGACTCTCGAACAAGCTCAACAGATGCAAAAATTTATCGGCGCATTGCCGATTAATGATCCCAAATCCCGCCGTGTTTGGACCGGGCTCAATTGGGCAAAGTCGGCACAGGCAATAAGCGACGAAGTGGAACTGCCGCTGGCCGACATTATTGACCAGGTAGTGGCGAAGGAAATTGAAACCTTCAAAGATGCTGCAATTAAAATGCCGGCCTATGCCTCCTATCTCAAAAGCTTGCTCGATCTTGCTGATAAAACGAAACAACAACTTGATCATTACGTATCATCCAAGGCGGCTTCCGACTACTTTGCGCTATGCTTAAGAAAGCTTCGTCAGGACTGTTTCGGGAGTGGTGTCTTTGGCAAGAGCTGAGTCGCTACAACTAGGTTCCGTTTTTAAGAGTGCTGTCAGTTGGCAGGTCGTCTTTGGCGCTGTGATGTGTCTTGCCTTTTACATGACGATTGCCCAGCCGGAAGCTAAACTCTCAGACGAAAGAGAAACTAAGTCAGCGAAATCTGCAACGCTGGATTCGCCGGAAATTTTGCGACAAGCCGACACAATGGAGCCAAGCATTTTGTTGGCCGAAGGCAAAATGGATTTAGCTGTAACCAAAGCCCACGCTTTGGCTAAGACAAAACCACTAGATCCAATTGCGATGATTTGCGTCGGTAATGTGCTTACAGAGATTTCTGACAAGGAAGAAGGCTTTCGTTTCTTAAAGAGATCAGTTGCGCTAGCGCCCAATAGCAGATATGCGCGATTGAATCTAGCTTCCAAGTTGATTGAAGACAATCAGTTCCAACCTGCTGAAGTGCAATTGAGCATGATCATTAACGCTTATCCTGACTGGTCAAAACCTAGAGTTGATCTGGCAAATATTTATTTGAAAACAGGACGAGTAAGTGAGGCTGTTGCCGAATTCGGCGCGGCGCTTAAATCTGATCCGAATAATTTTGAGGCTAGACGACAAAGGGCTCTAGCATTGGCATCCATTGACCAATACAGAGAGGGATTAGCCGAGTATGTTTTGGCTGACTCAATCGAACAACAAGTAATGGGATTACCCAAAGACGTAAGAAAAATGAAAGAGACTTGGGGATCCCTTGATCGAGCACTCTTTCAATTAATTCGAGAGCGTCAGGATCGCCCTGAAGATCCATCCGTGCGCGTTCGTCTAGCCAGGCTTTACCTATACATGGGTCAATTGCGTGAATCACGTCAACTACTTATTGAAGCGCGTAAAGCCGCGCCAACAGATCCGGAAATTCAGCGCAACTTAGCAGTCGTATTGCAAAAGCTTGGTGATACTACACAAGCACTTACTGCATTTACTAACGCCGCTAAATACAGTGCAATCCAGGCACCTATTCAGCAAGTGCCGCAAGGTGATGGGCAGCGTCAAGCTGGACCTAGCTCCAGTGGGTCCGGCGGCTAATTAAACCCCAGCAGCACTCTTTGCGCCAAGCTTATCGAGCGCCTGCCAATGTTCTTTTTCTTCGCTTGTTAATTCTGTCGGTAATGCCACCTTAATGCGAATAAGATGGTCGCCTCTTGTTGCTGTTTTTAGTTGCGGAAGTCCTTTGCCCTTAAGGCGCAACAATTTGCCGCTTTGACTAAACGGTGGAATTGTTACAGTGACCGAACCATCCAGTGTTGTTACATGAGCTTCACCGCCGAGAACAGCTTTTGGTGCGGTTATTTGCACTTCCGTAATTAAGTTGTCACCTTCGAGTTTGTAGTATGGGTGTGGTTTCACTTTTACTTTTAAGTAAAGGTCGCCGCGCTTACCTTGCGATCCCATGCCGCCCTCGCCTGCCATTCTCACTTTGGAGCCCGCGCGCACTCCTTTTGGTATTTTGACTTCGAGTGTGCGTGTCTTGCCGCCAGGTTCGGTTATTTGAATTTTACGCATCGTGCCGCTGGCAATTTCTTCGATACTCAATTCAACGTCGGCTTCTTGATCGGCGCTTTGCCTTCTCGGCGTGCCAAAATCCGCTTCCTGTGCGCCGCCGAATCCAAATGGTCCACCGGTGGTACCACCGGCGCCACCACGAGCACGTCCGGCTTGACCGGCCATTGCTTGTCCAAAAAGGATATCGAAGAAGTCGGAAAACTGTGCGCCACCGCCCATGCCTCCCATTCCACCCATTCCGCCCATGCGACCGAAATCGAAAGTGAACCCACCCATGTCAGGCGGAGGTGTAAAATCGGCGCCTGCTTTCCAGTTGGCACCCAGCATGTCGTAACGCTTGCGCTTTTCAGCGTCCTTCAGAACTTCGTAGGCTTCGGTGAGTTCTTTGAATTTCTCTTCAGCTTCGGCTTTGCCTTTGCCCTGATGAGTATCCGGGTGATATTGCCGCGCCAGCTTACGATAGGCGCTCTTGATTTCTTTCTCTGTTGCGGTGCGCGAGACGCCAAGAGTTTGATAGTAATCTTTGTATTTGACCATGGTTATATTTTGCTACATACGTCAGCTTGACGCATAAGTTATTTAAAAGCTTAACTTAAAAGCTTATGAGGATTGCCGGTTAAGACGCTTTCCAAGGCTACAATCTTGTCAGGACAAATAAGGACATAAACATGGTTACAACTCTTCTGAAAGAAGCAGCTACAGGGCGCCGTTTAACGGTAGCTGAAGCGGCTCGTATTTACAGAGAAGCAAGTTTGCTCGATTTAGCGTGGGCTGCTAATGAAGTGAAGCGTCGCTTTCACAAAGACGATGAGCCGATTACTTTTGTTATTGACCGCAATGTCAATTACACCAATGTTTGTAATGCCTATTGCCAATTTTGCGCTTTCTATGCGGCACCTGGTTCCAACAAGGCTTATGTTCTTCCCTACGAGCAAATCAAAGAAAAGATTAAAGAGTTGATTGCTCTTGGTGGCACACAACTCCTTTTGCAAGGTGGACATAATCCGGAATTAGGCATTGAGTACTACGAAGAATTGCTTGGTACCATTCGCCGTGATTTTCCAAATCTGACTTTGCATGCTTTGTCACCATCGGAAATTGATCACATCACGCGTGTGAGCAATCTGTCATTGGAAAAAACTCTCGAAAGACTTATTGCTGCTGGTTTGTCATCCATCCCCGGTGGTGGTGCAGAAATTCTTGTTGAGCGTGTTAAGGACGCAATAAGCCCGTTGAAGATGCCGGCTGCTCGCTGGTTGGAAGTAATGGAATGTGCTCAGAAAATGGGTCTTAAGACATCGGCAACGATGATGTATGGCACTGTGGAGACAATTGAAGAGCGCATTGAGCACTTGATCAAACTGCGTGATTTGCAAGATAAAACAAATGGTTTCACAGCTTTTATCACATGGTCATTCCAGCCAGGCGGAACGCCGATGGCCCGCAAAATGACTCACGAAACAACTGCAGTTGAATACCTGCGAATGGTTGCTATCGGTAGATTGGTTGCCGACAATATTCCTAACGTGCAGACATCCTGGGTCACACAGGGATTGGGCTTGGGACAAGCAGCATTTGCTTTCGGCGCAAATGATTTCGGCGGGACTATGATGGAAGAAAACGTTGTTTCTGCTGCTGGAACTTACTTCGATGTAAGTCTCAAGCAGATGATTGAAGCAATTCACGCTGCCGGTCATGATGCAGCTCAGCGTGACACGCAGTATAACCTTTTGAAGACTTTCCCCCGTAAGGTCCTCCAGCCGGCTTAATCTAGCGCCAGTTCCTTTTGGGTATAAGTATTGAGTAGTCGCTCAAGAGGGTCCGAACTTGCCGATAATTCATTATTTCAAGGCGAAAAGGCGGCGTGGTCAGCGTGGTGGCGCACAAATGGCGGAATTTGCCGCCACAATACCGCTCATTTTCATCTTCGTATTTGGACTCATTGATTTAACGACGTATATGGCAGCTTTTGCGACAGCAGGGCTTGTGGCAAACGTCACTGCTCGAGCAGCGGCACCGTCAATTTCCTTAACGGCAGCGAAATCCAATGCCGACAAAGCGGCCAATTGCGTACTAAATGGTAGCGATTGTCCTGGTGGCCCTACGAGCATGCGTTTTGCCGACTTTTGTAATTTGACGCCTAAAAACAGCAGTGCTTTGAAGCTTGTTGTTTATCAGGTGGCAGTTCAAGGTGGCACCAAGTCTGCTTTCAGTGGCACGGTTGATACCAGTAAATTCTTCTACGAATACGAGTCGGAGTGTACATTCCAGATTGCACCGTGGATCCCATTCACAGCTCTAGGACCAATTCCAATTATAGGTGTGTCGTCACCAATGACTTTTAAGTCAACTTCGTATGTTGAACATCCCGAAGGACTAACAAACTAGTCAACTAACTAGAGCAATTACTGCTTTTGGAAAGTTGTTTGCCACCAATTCATGAAATTTCCGATTAAGTCGTATCTGGCAACAGAAGCTGCCTTGTAGACCTGTTGCACTTGCTTGTTGTCGGGAGCAATAGCATAAGCGCGCTCAGCGTAGGGCAACGCTTCGACAGGACGTCTTTTATCTAGTAAAAGTTTGGCGATAAGCATATTGGGTTCTAACTGATGAGGAGCCTGATCTGCTGCAGTCTTTAGAGCAAGTTCTGCAACGTCCCACCATTGACGTGAGAGTCTTGGATCTTGTGCGACAGTTTTTGTGGCGGCAACGCGGGCAAAACCGCCGCCTAGTATGAAAAATACTTCCGGCGCGTTCTTGACGAATTTCTTTGCTTGCAGAATAACCGTCTTAGCTTCATTTGGCTTATCGATGTTGTAGCTGGCCAATTGACCTAAAACCAGATAAGCAACCGGATACTGGGGATTGATAGACAATGCCTTCATTGCCAGATCGCGCGCGTCGCTGAACTGCGCAGATGACAATTTGACGTCAGCTTTTAGTATGAGCGCCGGATAGAAATCCGGTGCCAAGTCTACTGCCTTCTCGGCAGCTGCTCCTGCTGCTGTGGCGTCTCCATAAAGTAAGTAGGCGCGACCGAGATTCAGCCAAATGTCCTTATCGGCAGGATATCTTTTGCTCAGAGATTCCAATCGTGATAGTGCTTCAGGTATACGACCTGACTCTAAAAGACACTGTGCTACCGCACGCTGGGCATTCACATCGCCCTTACCCAAGCTGACAGCCTTTTGGTATTGAGCCAAAGCTGGACCTAATTGCTTGCGGCTGTAATAGACAGTTGCCAAATTGTAGTGAGCGTTGCCGCTTGATGGGCTGAGTTTCACTGCCAGCTCAGCTTCTTCCAATGCCTTATTGCTCATACCCATTGCCTGGTAAATGGCTGTCATTGCCAGGTGAGGTGTCGCTGAGTTAGGTTCTTTGCGAGCGACATCCTGTTCAAGAGCAAGAGCTTCTTGTAGCTTGCCAGCCTCGACAAGTTTTTTTGCTTGTTCATTTATATCGACGCTGAGAGCCGGTAGCACGCAGGAGATACTAAGACATGCAGCCAAACAAATGTATTTCAGTTGATTCATGTTGCTCACAAGGATTTGAGAAATGCTAACAGATCAGATTTTTCCTTTTCAGGTAGAGCTTCGTAGTTTTTTACCACTTGCTCTGCTTGTCCGCCGTGCGCCAAAATGGCTTCGTTTATATCCGAAGTGCGTCCGTCATGGAGAAGGAATTTCTTGAATCGCAGACCCCACAAAGGAGTTGTGCGCCATTCGCCGCCTTGGGCTCCACCTTGCGGCAGCCCATCGGCAAGTTTAACTCCCATCTGGTGTACAAGGAAATCGGAAAATGCTTTAACCGGCTTGCTTTCCAGAGCCTGAATTTCCATATGCTTCAGCTCAGGCCCTGGACTATCGGGATCAACTACATAAACAATAGGAGCTGTAGACATTTCCGGTAAATGGCAAACCGCGCACTGAAGTTGTTCAAATATCTTTTCACCACGTTTTACTTCTTCGGTTATCGGTCCTCTATCAGGTGGAGCCAAGAGCGCTTGGTGATAGGCCAGCTGAGCCATCACGTGCCCTTTGTCATTAGGCTCAGAGGGCAAGTACTTATAAATGCACTTCGGAAAATTGGAAATACCGGTTGCTGATTTTTCGTTTTCCTGAAAGAAAGTGGTTATTCCCATTTCCACGTTCAATGCTTCTTGTGTGAAAGTAAGCAAAGTCGAGTTTTGATTTTTCCAACCAAAACGACTGATACGCGGGCGATAAGTCAAAGGATCGATTTGCGAAAGCGCGCGTCCGGCTAGTTGCGGATTGGTCTTCAATTCTTTGAAAACGTTCTGCACGATATCGGGATCCGGAATAGCTTCAATCAAACCAAATCCAAAAAGCGGTGGTGCATGTCTAAGCGAAATAAGCTCTGCTCCTGAAGGAACCGAACCAATTTCAATCTGACAATCAGGCGGATATTTGTTGACGAATTCGGAAGTAATGGATTTTCTTTCCAGAGCCGGACCGCCCTGGAAAAGCATAATGTCCACATCGTCCTGACCAAGACCTGTAATTACATCTTTTAGAGGCTGTTTTGCTTTGGGTCGTTGAGCAATTCTTCTGCCAATTCTTACAACACCTGTTGAAACAACGTCTCTTCCTTCACCGCCCACTCGTTCTGTTGGTTGTCCGTGACATTCAAAACAGCTTTTGCCGTTAAACAGAGGACCTAGTCCTTCTTCGGGTGTAAATTCTTTTTTGAAAACTACTCTGGTTGCGTAAAACTTTCTGAGCTGGTTGGGCGTCAATCCCTTTACCGGGCCGCCTAGATTACCCTCGTCTGGCGCAAATACATAAACCTGCTGGAATAAGTAAATGCCTGTTGCCAGCAAAATTGCACCGAGAATTCCTCTCTGTAGCCAGACGTTCTTAGTTGATGACTGTGCATTTGCAGGGCTTTGTATGTTTTCCGATTCGCCGGAATTTCCGCCACCGTTATCCTTACCAAACATAGACTGACTCCTGCAGATGTAAAGCACGAAGGACTGTTAAGTTCCTCTCATTATAAGGGTTTGCCTTTCAGCGTCGATAATGACATCTGGGGCTATTTAATCTCGGTGGCGCCGACACCTTAGGCCCGTTAGGTATGACACCTGACGGGTACATTAATAACTAGGTTCTGTAGGACTTATAGCTTGAGTATGCGTCTCATAAACAGGTCTAGAAAAGCCGGACAGTCAATGATTGAGCTGTGTGCCGGATTGATTATTCTTGTGCCGATTATCTTGGGCTTGGTTGATTTGGCATTTCTCATTGCTGCCATGCAGGTCAACGACGCTGCTTGCAGAGACGCTGCTCGTGCAGCCGCCGCCGGACCGCCGACAGAAGCCTACCAGCGTGCCAGCGGTGTAGCGCAGGCTACTAACCGCACGCAGGGTTATATAAAAGGACCAACCGTTAGTGCGAGCGATGTAACCACAAATCCTGCTTCAATTGCTGATCCTGGACCATTTGGCGGACCGTATCAAGGTACCGTCAGAGTTAAGACGCATGTCCAATTAACAATGCCCGTGCCAATACCGTTTATTCCTCAGACTACTCAGCCGATGGAATTTGTTGCTCAGCAGGAATTTCCAATTACCTACGTTAAACCAAATACCGCCACAATCCCTTAGTGTTGGGAATTAGACGCTAATCGTCGTGAGCTTGAGCGGACATTGGCGCGTGACTTGCTCTTTTTACTCTTCGTGTTGCTCTTGCGAAAGGCAACAGATAGAACTTCATCTAGATGCGATACTGGAATAAGTTCAATCTTGTCGGTTACATAGTCAGGGATATCTTCCAGGTCTTTTGTGTTGCTTGCCGGGAAAAGCACTGTCTTAATGCCTTGTCTAACTGCAGCCAGGACCTTTTCTTTAAGTCCGCCTATTGCCAGCACTCGACCACGCAAGGTGATTTCGCCGGTCATAGCCAGACTTGCTCTAACTGGTTGTTTTGTAATTGCAGAAATAAGTGCCAGGGCAATGGCGATACCGGCAGACGGTCCGTCTTTAGGAATTGCACCTTCTGGAATGTGGATGTGAATATCCAGGTTGTCTTGGAAATTGTCGTCAATGCCTAATCTGTCTGCGTGACTACGAATATAACTGAAAGCAGCCTGGGCAGACTCTTTCATTACATCGCCCAATTGTCCTGTTAATTGCAATTTGCCTTTGCCGGGCATCGTGTTTACTTCAATTGACAGTGTTTCACCACCGGTTTCCGTCCAGGCAAGACCATTTACTATTCCCACTTGTGGGCCGGGTGTCTCCTTGTCTCTCAGGATTTTAGCGGCGCCCAAGTACTTGCTAACGTTTTGCGGAATGATGCGCACAGAAGATTCTTTGCGTTTTACTATCTCTGTGGCCACTTTGCGGCAGATTGTCGCAATGGCCCGTTCTAAGTTGCGAACGCCTGCTTCGCGCGTGTATTCTTGGACGATTTTGCGAATGGCCGGAGTAGCAAACTTCAATTGCTTACCTGCTAGTCCGTGCTTCTCCAGCGTCTTAGGAATAATGTGCTGCTCGGCAATTTGTACCTTTTCTTCTTCTGTATAACCGGACAAGCGAATAACTTCCAGTCTGTCTAAAAGAGGTCTCGGCACATAATCCAAAGCGTTTGCAGTGGCTACGAAAATTACTTCGCGCAGGCTAAATGGCGCATCCAGATAATGATCGGTAAATGTGTCGTTTTGATCCGGATCTAAAACTTCCAGCATGGCAGCTGTCGGATCACCCATATAAGAACGCGTCATCTTTTCGATTTCATCGAGAAGAATTACAGGGTTTTTTGTGTCGGCATGTTTAATAGCCTGCAAAATTCTGCCCGGCATGGCACCGATATAAGTGCGTCTATGTCCGCGAATTTCCGCTTCGTCGCTTATGCCGCCAAGGCTTATGCGAGAGAATTCTCTATTCATAGCGCGAGCTATTGACTTAACAAGACTTGTTTTGCCCACACCCGGCGGACCTACCAAGCAAAGAATTGTGCTTTGTGGTTTGTTGGACAATTTACGAACAGCCAAATATTCAAGAATTCTCTCTTTGACCTTTTCCAGTCCGGAATGATCTTCATCGAGGATTTTTTCCGCACGTTTTAAATCCAGGACATCAGCCGATGACTTAGACCAGGGCAAGCTGACAAGCGTGTCGAGATATGTGCGAATTACCGATGCTTCGGCAGTTTGCGGCATCATTTTTTCCAGGCGGCCTAATTCCTTATTGGCTTTTTCTTCGGCCTGGGCTGGCATCTGTGCGCTGGCAATCTTTTGTTTGTATTCGGCTATCTCGTTTAGTTCGCCGCCTTCATTGCTCAACTCATCTTGAATTATTTTGAGCTTTTCGCGCAAGAAGTATTCTCTCTGGGTTTTTTCCAAATTGAAGCGCACGCGATCGTGAATTTGCTGCTCGAGTTGAGCTAATTCCAATTCTCGTGAAAGCAATTGGCTTATGTATTCAAGACGCTCGGTGGCGTCAACCATCTCCAAGCATTTTTGTCTTTCAGCGACATCAAGGCTCAAGTAGGTGGCGATAATGTCTGCCAGGCGACCTGGTTGTCCTATTCCAGAGACTGCTAAAAGCGACTCGGGATTTATTTTTTTCGTGGCTTTGACGTATTGCTCAAACTTATTTACGGATACTCGAATAAGTGTCTTTGTCAGTTGATCTTCGCTGTCAATTTCCTTTTGTTCGCTGACCTTAGCTTCAAGATTAGTCTCGCCGACAGTAAGCTTGTTCAATTGCACGCGGCAAGAACCTTCAACCAGCACTTTTACGGTGCCGTCAGGTAACTTGAGCATTTGCATAACTTCGGCAAGAGTGCCTACAGTATAGAGATCTTTTTCTTGCGGCTCTTCGCACTCTGGATCTTTTTGTGCGACAAGCACAATAAGCCTGTCATCGCGCATCAGTGCCTGTTCCAAACCAGCAATAGACTTCTGCCTGGAGACAAATAATGGTGTCACCATTTGCGGGAAAACAACCACATCTCTCAGTGGTATCAAAGGAAATGTCTGTTCGTTTATATCAGGCATAGTTTTGACTTAGGACTAAGCTATTTCGCCTTTCAACTTAGGCTTAAGCTCCAGGAGTTCGGCCGATGAGCGTTTCTCAACCAGTTCTTTGGTGATTTCAATGCACTTAATATCATTGCGTGAAGGTACTTCATACATTATATCGAGCATGATCTCTTCAACAATGGCACGCAAGGCACGAGCGCCTGTCTTACGCTTGATGGCTTCTTCAGCAAGTGCTTTACTTGCTGCGTCGTCGAACTTAAGTTCAACACCATCAAGGGCCAATAGCTGCTGATATTGCTTGAGGATGGCATTTTTCGGCTCAATTAGGATGCGTACGAGAGCTTCTACATCAAGCGCTTCAAGCACTGCTACAACAGGCATACGTCCGACAAATTCCGGAATCAAACCAAACTTCAAGAGATCGTCTGGAATGAGATCCTTGAGAATTTTGCTGGCGCGCTCTTCGCGCTCGCGAGCTGTTGCCGGAGCTGTTGAACCAAATCCTATATTGCGGTTGGTAGAGACACGTGATTCGACAATCTTATCCAGACCGACGAATGCTCCACCACATATAAATAGAATGTTGGCGGTGTTGATTTGGATGAATTCTTGGTGCGGGTGCTTACGACCACCTTGTGGCGGAACGTTAGCGACCGTGCCTTCGATCATCTTAAGCAACGCTTGCTGTACGCCTTCACCGGACACATCTCTGGTAATAGATGTGTTTTCCGACTTGCGGGAAATCTTATCGATTTCATCGATGTAGATAATTCCGCGCTCGGCTTTCTTGATATCGTAATCTGCCGCTTGATAAAGGCGCAGAAGAATATTTTCCACGTCTTCGCCAACGTAGCCTGCTTCTGTCAAAGTGGTGGCATCGGCAACAGCAAACGGCACATCCAAAAGTTTGGCTAGTGTTTGTGCCAGAAGTGTTTTACCGGAACCAGTTGGTCCAACCAAAAGAATGTTGGACTTTTGAATTTCAACTTGATCAGATAATTCAGCGTTGTGACTTATGCGCTTGTAGTGGTTGTACACCGCTACGGAAAGTATTTTCTTGGCCATTGTCTGACCGACAATGTGTTGATCAAGAAATGCCTTTATCTCCAATGGCTTCGGCACATCAACCAGTTGTGGTGCCGGGCTGTCAGTTGGCGCCGGATGCGGTGTGCCCTCAATTAATTCCTCGTCGAGGATTTCATTGCAAAGATCAACGCACTCATCGCAAATATAGACACCAGGTCCAGCAATTAGCTTTTTGACCTGGTCCTGGCTCTTACCACAGAACGAGCACTTAAGTCGATTATCTGATTGCTTAGCCATTAAGGACTCCTACTTTCTAGACAGCAGCCAAATTTGGTTGGTCAAGTTTGAGAATTACATCGTCCACTAAACCATATTCTTTGGCTTCTTGGGCGGTCATGATGTTATCGCGATCAGTATCCTTTTCAATCTGTTTTACGGATTGACCGGTGTGATGAGCCATAAGCTCATTCAGCTGACGCTTGATGCGGATAATTTCGCGAGCTTGAATCTCGACATCTGTCGCTTGTCCTTGAGCACCACCTAATGGTTGGTGAATAAGGATGCGGGAGTGCGGTAATGCAAGACGCTTACCTTTTGTGCCACCAGCTAAAAGGAATGCGCCCATTGAAGCAGCTTGTCCGAGACAGATTGTGGAAACTTCCGAGCGGATGTGCTGCATGGTGTCATAAATTGCCAAGCCCGCAGTAACTGATCCACCTGGGGAGTTAATGTATAAACGAATGTCCTTTTCCGGATCTTCACCTTCCAGGAGAAGCAACTGCGCAACTATTAAGTTGGCAACAGTGTCATCAACCGGGGTGCCGAGGAAAACAATACGCTCACGCAACAAGCGGGAGAAAATATCGAAGGCACGTTCACCACGAGCAGTTGTTTCGATAACGGTTGGCGGATAGTAGGACATCGGATCAATTCCGGATGCACTCCAGATCTCGTACAACTGTTTATAGGACGGTGTTTGAAATTGCCTCATTTAGAACTACCTCTTGCGCTTAGCTATTTGGAAAAGGGTATTGCCGTCTCTACGGCCACAATACTACCTTAAAAGTTTCTGTCAATATTATATTGGTGACAGGCACTACTTAGCCAAGACTTTTTGCTTGTCAGACTCCTTCTCGGCAACATATTTAATTTCCGCCGAGTCCATCAGGAACTCCACAACCTTGGAAGCCAAGGTTTCTTCCATCACCTTGCGGCGAATTTCAGCGTTACCGACCACCTTCTCTAATGGGACGTTGTACATCTGCGCTAGTTCCGCGAAGTGTGGATATAGGTCCTTGTCTTCGACGATTAATTTCTCGGCGCGCACGATGGCACCCAAAACGAGGCTCGTTGCAATGCGCTGGCGAGCTTCTTTGTCTTTCTCCTCTTTCATGGTTTTGAAGCCGTCTGATTTTTCAAACTCTTCCCATGACTGACCGGCGCGTTCAAGAGCTTGACGATTCTGCTGCACGAGCATGTTTGTCTCGCGTTCAATCATTGTGTCCGGCAAGTCTACTTTGGCACCTTCGACAACTTTTTCAACAACTGCCTTTTGTGCGCGAGCGTCATTTTCTTCTTTGACTTCTGCGGTAAGGCGCTCGTTAATCGCTTCCTTGAGCTTGTCGAGTGACTCCATGCCGATGGCTTTTGCCAATTCATCATTGATGTCAGGCAAAGTCTTTTCGCGAAGACCTTTTACTGTCACCTTGAAAATGGCTGCTTTTCCAGCGAGGTCTTTGTTGCGGTAATTTTCCGGGAAGGTGACGTTGACATCTTTTTCTTTGTTTGGTTCGGCGCCAACTAGTTGCTCGCAGAAGCCTTCAAAGAAATTGCCTTCGCCCATCTCGAGCATTAAGCCTTCGGCTTTGCCGCCTTCAATAGGTTTGCCGTCGTAGTGACATTCAAAGTCGATGATGACAGTGTCGCCCATGGCGATTTTGCGGTCCGGAATTTCCTTAAGCGTAGCCTTGGACTCAGCTAGTTGCTTGAGTACTGTCTCTAATGCTTCGTCCTTCATGGTTGCTTCGCCAACTTCAACGGAAACACCCTTATAGTTGCCCAGAGTTACTTCCGGGCGAACTTCAAATTGGGCGGTAAAAGAAAGTGGTTGACCTAATTCAAAATTGAGGCTGTCAACTTCCGGCTCGGTGATAACATCGAGTTCTTTCTCGGTTATGGCGCTGCCGATGAGTTGAGGAATTAAGTGCTCTAGGGTTTCGCGCTTAATGTAGTCCGGACCCAAAGTCTTTTCGATGACGTTCTTGGGGGCCTTGCCTTTGCGGAAGCCAGGAATATTAACCTTTTGACTTAATTGGCGGCAAGCTTGATCGTAGGCTTTCTGCGCGCGATCGGCTTCAATTTCAACGGCCAAAGAAACGACATTTTGACCCTTCTTTTCCAGGCTAACCTTCATTCTTCTACTTCCTTTATCTGAGTTCAAAAACTGCGGTCGCATAGAGCGACCTTATTGTCGGTGAGGCTTTCGAGCTGCTCAGGTAAGACCTAAGCAAGACAAGATATCGCCGCGACTTCAATCCGGCAATTTTAGCACGCCAAGAGGGCTCAATGCCCCATTATTACCTGGGAATTACGATCTGTGTCTTTGCGATGACTAGGCAAATGACGATGCCAAGATTGATGGCCATGAAAACACCGATGAGACTGGAGCCCATCATCAACTGCCAGACCAGCACTGCTTGTCTGGGCGTCAGGGTGGTTAAAATTCCAAATCTATTGGCAACGTGGGTTAAAAGGGTCAATCCCAAAAGTACGTCGGCAGCACCGACCAAGGGGATGCGGTGCGAAGAAAGCTGCGGAACAAACATGGAAATACATGCGAACACGCAGACTACTAATAGCGCCAAGCTGGTCGCTCTGTCTGTGTCGCGGAGTTTTACTTCGTGGTCTTTAGTAATGCCGTCTATATAGCGCAAAGCCGCTAAACTACTCTGCCAGCGCGATCTGCGCTTAATGATTTGATCGGCAGACATCTTGACTGTATCCGCAGAGCCGGTTTTTACTTCTTCGGCTTTCTTCTCTTCAGTCATTTTTGCGCCTCCGCGCCAAGCCCAAACCCCGAACTTCCATTAGTTAATATAGCAGAGAATTTTTTCATATAAAGAGAAGCTGTGCCCGAATCTCTTGACTGGGGCGCCAACCCAGCCAATTGCAGGCTAGCTTCAAAAAAGCCGAAAAACACAGGTCAAAGACGACCTATGTTCTATGTGTCGGATAAAAAATGGAGCGGGAGACGAGGCTCGAACTCGCGACATTCTCCTTGGCAAGGAGACATTCTACCACTGAATTACTCCCGCATCTGGCAGATTGCAGTTCAGATTATAGCGCCAATAGGTGCGGACTACACCACAACCTCAACAAAATCGAAATGATTCGATTATGTAATGGCCGCCGGCTGCTTTTGCGAAGGACGCTTAGTTAAGCGTTTTTCCACATCAGCAAGGATGCGCACAACTTGATATGCGTTGTTCGCATCTGTACGTGGGCGCTCACCGGTCATCAAACACTTGAGGAAGTGCTCGCACTCCAAATGCAAGGGTTCGATATCGGGATACGAAGGATACTCGACAATCATGCGACCTTCCGGCGTCTGACTGTGCAGTGAGAGTTTGTTTTCTACTTGAGCATCATTCAAAACGGCAGTCTTAAGTGTTCCGTTTACTGTCAAACGCACAAGCTTTTGTGGATCGATCCACGAATTGCGAATTTGACCAGGAATAATTTTTCCATTGAATGGAAATGCTAAATCGAGATAAGCAACATCAACAATGTCATCGCTTTGTGTATCCCAACCGCCCACACGTTGAACTTCCGTGTTCTCACAATCAAGCAAGTAACTCATCATGGAAATATCGTGCGGCGCTAAATCCCACAAAACCGACCAGTCGCGCCTAGAAGTATTGAAATTCATTCTGTCCGAGCGAACAAAACGCAAATCACCCAATTCACCAGAGGCAATTAGTTGCTTTAAGCAATTAACTGCAGGATGGTAAAGCAACAGGTGTCCAACCATGAGAATAAGGTTGTTCTTTGTTGCTAAATCATCCAGTTCTCTTGCGTGGGATACATCGCGTGCAAGTGGTTTTTCCACGTACACATGCTTGCCTGCCAAAAGTGCTTGCCTGGCAATTGGAAAGTGACTATCGGATGGTGTTGCCACCACGATTGCACTGACGTTTTTGTCAGCTAGTACACTGTCAAAATTTTGTGTGACAGTGATACCAGGATGCTCGCGACGCACCATTTCAAGTCGTTTTGCATCCGCATCACAGACTGTGGCAAGTGCGCCTTGCTGGTGAAAATTGCGGACTAGGTTTTTACCCCAGTTTCCGCAACCGATTACCGCAACTTTTGGTGGTTCCAAGTTCGTGACTCCGCTATTTCTTCTTATTTACAGCTTCGCTGAATTCTTTGCCTACGCGAAATCCTGGTACGCGCTTAGCTGGAATGTGCAACGGTTCGTTGGTTTTTGGATTGCGACCGGTGCGTGCTTTACGCTGGCGCAATTCAAATGTACCGAAGCCTACCAAGGTGACTTTCTCACCGCGGGAAACTTCTCTGACGATGGTATCCATCATCTTATTGATCACCTGTTCGGCGTCTTTTTTGGTCGTCTCGGCTTCTTTGGCTACGATGTCGACTAATTCGGCTTTATTCAAGGCTCAAATACTCCTAGGAAATTTTAGTCTCGGGATGCCTGCTGCTGGATGCCATCTACCGTTTGTGCTTAAACGGTATTTAACTCCTGGTGCCTGTTTTTACACCAGATAGTCCATATCTGCTAGAAATCTCAAGTGATATGGCTGCCTGCAATGCTAGCATAAACTCCTGTTAGGACAAGCCTGGAATTGATTTTCCGATTTCGAGAAATTGCTAATGCTGACATCTTCACAGCCAAGCCAGATTTCGGTTCGGCGCGATGCCTGGGTCGAAATTGACCTCAATGCAATTGAATACAACTTGAGCCAAATAAAGAGCTGGCTCAAATCCGGCACGCAGTTAATGGCCGTTGTAAAAGGCGATGCTTACGGGCATGGCGCTCTGGAATTGACTCCAGTTTTGCAGGCCTCCGGTGTGGACGCATTTGGTGTTGCTTCGGTTGATGAGGGTTGCCAATTGTTGGCAGCCGGAGCCAAAGTTCCGGTTTTGGTATTGGGTCCATGTCCTGTTTGGGCGATAAGAACAGCGCTTGAATCAGGGCTTTCATTGACTGTTAGTTCTGTCTCACAAATTGCTGAAATAGCTGCAGAGGCAAAAGCTTTAGGAAAAAAAGCCGGTATTCATTTGAAAGTTGACACTGGAATGCATCGTTTGGGATTGGCTGCCAGCGAAGTGAAGACAGCTGTTGAAACTATCTCCAAGTACGACGAGTTGAACCTAATTGGACTCTACAGTCATTTAGCCGAAGCTGCCGACCCTAGTTCCACCGAAAGACAAAATAAGTTATTTCAAGCAGTAATATCCGAACTAATTGCTTGTGAAAAATTGCCCGAGATTGTTCATCTGGCCTCCGGTGAAGCTGCCAGGCTGCACCCGGAGACGCACTACGATCTTGTGCGTGTCGGCCTATACATTTACGGATTGGAAGCAAAAAAAGTCTCTGATGTTGTTCGTCCGGCAATGTCCGTTCGTGGACGAATAAATCAATTGAAAGAAATTGAAGCCGGCGAATCAATCGGTTATGGATTTACCTGGACGGCCAAGCGCAAAACTAAGTTGGCTTCACTTCCTATTGGTTATGCCGACGGCATTGAAAGAAAGCTGTCCAATCAAATAAATGGATTGCTCTTTGGTCGGCAAGTAAAGCAGGTCGGACTGATAAGTATGGATCAAATGCTTTTTGATGTGACGGATGTTGATCAAGTTTGCGTTGGTGATGTTATAACTCTCATTGGTTCAGAAGACGGTTCTGAAAGACGCCTCTACTTGGCTGACTGGGCTAACAAGTTGGATACCATAACTTATGAACTGGCGTCTCAGTTGAGAATCAGGCTACCGCGTATGTACACTCGTCAAAAGTGGCAATCTAAATGAAAGAGATAGGCGTATTTGGCGGCACATTCAACCCCATTCACTGGGGGCATTTGCTCATCGCTGAGTTTGCCCGTGAACATTTTCAATTGGACAAAGTCTTGTTCATAACCTGCGCCCGCCCGCCGCATCGCAAGGATGTTGATTTAGATGCCGAAGAGCGCTATGAAATGGTTAAAGCGGCAGTTGCCGGCAATGACAAATTCGAAGCTTCTCGCATAGAACTTGATAGACCAGGTCCGTCATACATGATTGATACGCTGGATGCTGTGCGCAAGATGTATGGACCGGATATCAGACTAAATCTCATTGTCGGTGGCGACAACATTGCCCAATTGAAACTGTGGCATAAAGCTAACGAAATTTTTGAGACCTGTCGAATTCTTGTTGCTCCGCGTGTTGAGTCTTACTCTCATTTGGTAGAAGAATTAGCTAATGGCGGACCTGGCAGAAAAATAGTCGCGCCTGCAGAAATTGAACTTATTCGCTGTCCCTTAGTGCAAGTCTCGAGTTCGCAAATTCGGGCGCGCGTACACAATGGCAAGACCGTGCGCTACATGGTGCCCCCTGCTGTCTATGATATTTTGCACGCTCATGGATATTACAAGCTAACTGACAGCAAAGCAGAAACAACTGCGGTTTAAACTTAGATGCCGAAATACGAAGGAATTCCCGAGTCACTTACACTTATGGCTGCTCGCCAGTATGTTGAACCGCGCGTATCTGAAAAACGCTTTGCCCATATCGAAGGCGTGGCCAAATTTGCAAAACGGATAGCCAGTGCTTGTGGCGTTGATCCGTTTTTGGCAGAGTTATCCGGCTGGCTACATGATGCTTGCAAGCACGTCAAAGATAAAGAACTGGTAGCAATGGCCGACAAATTTGGTATGGAATTGCATCCTGTCGATAGACAACAAGGACGTCTTATACATGGACCTGTCGCTGCTTACGTCTGTCGTGAGGAGTTGGGACTTACAAATAAAGACGTCTTGGATGCAATAACTGAGCACACGCTTGGAAATGTCCCAATGTCTGATCTTTCCAAAGTTACATTTCTGGCAGACTGTCTGGAGGAAAGCCGCCCGGACAATTATCGCAAACCAATTCTGGATGCCTTGGATCTTGACGGAAAAGTCAATTTGAACAAGGCAATGCTTGTTGCATTGGATCTGGGACTGCAGATGCTCATCTCTGATAAAGCAGTCATTCATCCACGTACAGTCGACTGCCGCAATTACTTCTTGGACTTAGTCCGAAATGCAAATAAGTAAAAATGTAGTCTGCGACGATGGTCGCTTTGATATAGCTGATGACTCACTTATTGCACAAAGTGCCGTCTTCAATAAGGACTTAGCGCCAATTCCATTTGAAAGACGCAAGTGGACATGGACAAATTTCGCTGCCCTGTGGGCGGGCATGGCCTGCAATATCCCAACTTATATGATGGCAGCAGGATTGATTGCGAATGGAATGAATTGGTGGCAAGCATTGTTGACGGTTTTAATCGGCAATTGCATCGTTCTCATTCCAATTGTTCTTAACTCTCATCCAGGCGCAAAGTATGGCATCCCTTTTCCGGTATTTGTGCGTGCATCCTATGGAATAAGAGGTTCCAACCTACCGGCATTGATGCGCGCTATTGTCGCCTGTGGTTGGTTTGGCATTAATGCCTGGATTGGTGGGCAGGCATTATTCACGCTAATGAAAGCTCTCATTCCATCATGGCCAACTCTAATGGGCGCACCAATTGCTGGACATTCACCGACTGAATGGCTTTCGTTTATTGTGTTTTGGGCACTCAACATATTAGTCATATTTGGTGGCATGGAGTTTCTAAAGAAATTTGAAAGCCTGGCAGCACCTCTTGTCTTTTCATTGGCTGCACTGATGGTCGGCTGCCTGGTTTGGCAAGCCGGTGGATTGGGTTCCTTGATTTCTGAGAAGGGCAAATACTTAACTGTTGCAAGTTTCCTACCGGTTTTCATTCCGTCTCTTACTGCAATGATCGGCTCGTGGTCAACACTATCGTTGAACATGCCTGACTTCACACGCTTTAGTAAGAGTCAAAAAGATCAGTTAATTGGACAAGCTGCAGCATTGCCACTATCCATGACCGCGTTTACTGCCATGGGCATTGTGTCCACAAGCGTTGGTATGATTCTCTACCCGCATATGAAATTGACAGAGCTTTGGGATCCGGTCACTCTTGTTGGTCAGTTTTCGCAGCCAGCCGTTGTGGCAATCGCCATGTTTACTATCATGCTCGCGACGCTATCTGTAAATGTGGCCGCCAATTTGGTATCACCTGCTAATGATTTATCAAATATCTTTCCACGCTCAATCTCCTTTAAGAAGGGCGCCGTTATTACTGGCATTTTGGCTTTGCTGATGCAGCCCTGGCAATTAATTGCTGACCCCAATGCGTACATTTTCTCCTGGTTGCTGGGCTATTCAGGTGGACTTGGTGCAATTGCCGGCGTGATGATCGTCGACTATTGGATAATTCGCAAAAAGCATTTAGATCTACCTGATTTATATTTGACACAAGGCTCTTACTGGTACACCAACGGCTGGAATTGGAAAGCGGTATTAGCAACAATTGCGGGCTGCGCACTTGCCTGGGTCGGCGCAATTGTGCTCACCTTGCGCATATTCTATGATTACAGTTGGTTTGTCGGACTCTTTAGCGCTGGCGTCCTTTACTTTCTATTGATGAGAAAGCGCAGCTCATTGTCTTCGTAGGGGCGCATTGCATGCGCCCTTGTCGCTGATTTAATCACTTGGCTTGAACTTTTTACCCCCTTTTTTCGTCTTATAGTTATAGGCGTCAAGCGGGGATTAAATTTTCCTGTCGACTCGCCGGAGTTGTCAGACATTCGTCGGACGGAATGGTAAGATGAAATATAGAAAGAGCTTCTATGATCATGGGTGTACTGAGAAGATTGCAGACCATGTTCTGAATTATGGATTGTGGTACCAATTGCATGATAGTGAACCGGGCCATGAGCAGGTGATGTATGTAGGTTGGGACAAGGACGGGGGCAACCTATGGGAAATAGGAGTTGAGCTATATCCAGAAGGACACGATGACTGGATTTTTCACGGGCAAGAAGCTGGAGTGTATTCCAGAAAGCAGGTAGGACTATGAGACCGGAAAGCCTCGCAAAAATGAAGAAGATCGAACAAGAAGCGCGGCAGCGAATTTTGGATCGTGGCAAGATAGAATTTCGCGTTGAGCCCGAGTTGATGGCGGCGGTTCTTGATCTGGCTAAAGAGCGGAAACTACCTCTTGGTCCAATGATTCGACAATGGGTAAGCGAGCGCGTAGCTCAAGAGACAAAAGGTACGCGGAGCAAAACTCAATTGGACGTAATCGAAAACAAAATTGATAAGTTGCTTGCAAAGAAAACGGGTACTTCGTGAGTAGTTCAACCTATTGTGTATCTGGTTTGATTTTCGCAAGCATGCACATCACAATTCCGAATAGACCCATGACTGAGCCCCACGTGATGTTCAGGTTGATGGAGCTCGCGCCGATTTCAGTGGTTGTCGGACTCGCATAGCCGAATATGACCAACAGCGTGCCAAAGATGATGAAGATGGCGCCAATTATTAACCGTAGATCCAGCATTGTTGGCTCCTTAGAAGAAGTAGATGTTGAGGGCAATGGTGGCAGTTAGCACTATTGCGGCAAGTATTTTGGGTTGTTTGTACCAGGGCAGTGGTTCAGCAATAACTGCATCAGTTACACCCCAAACTAAGCCCTTTAATTGATCTAGAGGCTTCGGTTTGGTGAAGAAAGACAAGACGATAGTGATGATGAAGCAAATTAGCCAGGCATAGGTTGAACGCCAGAAGTTGCCTGCCATAACAGATGGATAAGTATGTAGTCCGATGTAAGTAATGTACCAGTGGATGATAGCTCCGGTTGTTCCGGCAACTAAGCCCCAGAATGCCGCCCACGGAGTCGCTCGTTTCCAGAACATGCCTAAAAGGAATGTGGCGAATAAAGGTGCATTGAAGAAGGAGAAAATCATCTGCATGTAGTCCATGATGCTGGGGAAGCCCATGACTAAATAGGCTGTGAGAACGCTCACTACAATGCCTATGGCAGTGGCCGCCCGACCGATCCAAAGATAGTGGTCATCGCTTTTGTTTGGTGCAATGTAGCTCTGATAAATATCGTAAGTCCACACGGTGTTGAAGGCGGTGATGTTGCCGGCCATTCCGGACATGAAGCTAGCGAGCATGGCTGTAAGCCCGATACCCAACATTCCTGATGGATAGTACTTTGCCAGAAGCAAAGGCATGGTCATGTTGTAGGAATAGTTTGTTGTATTGCTGCCCAATTGTGGTATCACAAGCAATGCCAGCATGCCTGGCAAGATAGTGATTGCTGGGAAAAAGATTTTTGGAAATGCGGCAATTAGTGGCGTGCGCTGAGCCGCGTTCAGGTTTTTCGCAGCAAAAGCTCTCTGAATTACAAGGAAGTCCGTACACCAGTAGCCGAAAGACAATACAAAGCCAAGTCCCGAAACAATACCTATCCAGTCGACACCCATTGGGTTATTGGCAGTAGCCGTCTGTGCCCACATGTGACCAAAGCCGGGTGGGAGCTTTTGCATCATGGCGTCCCATCCGCCAATGTTTGCCAAAGCAATTAACGGCAGAGGAAGAAGTCCGAAAAGGACGAGGAAGAATTGCAAGACTTCGTTGTAGATAGATGAAGTTAGACCGCCAAGAATTGTATAGGCAAGAACAACGGCGGCGGAGACAAGAATTGATGCAGTCATCGACCAATTCAAAAGTAGTTTGAATACAAGTGCCATCGCGTACATGTTGATACCAGACATGAATACAGTCATGACGGCAAACGAAAGTGCGTTGAAAGCGCGTGTCGGTTCATTAAAGCGAAGCTTCAAATATTCAGGCACACTGCGAATGCGCGAACCGTAGTAAAAAGGCATCATAAATACGGCAAGGAAAACCATTGCCGGAATAGCACCTACCCAATAGAAGTGGGTGGTCATGATTCCGTATTCGGCGCCGTTTGCCGCCATACCCATTACTTCAATGGCGCCTAAGTTGGCTGAAATAAAAGCAAGTCCGGTAATCCAGCTTGGAATGGAGCGTCCTGATAAAAAGAAGTCCTCACTGTGGACCATCTGTTTTTTCAGGGCGTAGCCTATCCCTAAAACAAAGACAAAGTAGATGCCAATGATTAGGTAATCAAGAACCCCAATGTTCACGGGTTGTCTCCTGCCGGATTCGTATCCGTTGATCATATATAGATTGTTCGTGAGAAATTCATATTCTGTTCAAATTTAGGAGAACTTAATAGGTCGGGGAACATTCTGGCGTGGCCAACTTCTACTAACTTGTGAGACGTTCATAGGGAGAAACGATATGAAGAAAATTGCATTATTAGCGGTGGCTATGATTGGCATGGCAATGCCTGCTCAGGCGCAATATTCGCAATACACACCCTTCAACAGCACATCGCTTTCCGGGCAGCCAACATATCGCACGAATGGTATTTGGAACAATCCAAACGAACGTTATAACCGCAGACAACAAGCGCTTGTCGATAAATTGCAGCGCAAGCTGTCTCAATTGGAGATTCGACTAAGAGTACGCGGAGTATCGTTCAGAGAAAGAATGAGACTCAATAACGAAATTCGCCAGATACGGTGGGAAATCTCTCGCGCGCTAAATAGCATGCGTCGATACTAGGTCTCTACAAAGTTTTTCCTGACGCAAACCCAAAGGGAGGCAGACACAAATCTGCCTCCCTCCCCTTTAAGACCATCGGGCGCATGCAATGCGCCCCTACAATACGTTCCTAAATCCGGCTACGAGAATTGTTCGTTGGACATGGAGCCGCCGCCATCGCTGTCTTTCTTGGAGCCAAGTAGGCGTAGGTTGTTGGCGTTGACGATTGGTTTGACGTGCTTGACGCCATCATCGCCTGTCCAGCGATTGAAATCGAGACGTCCTTCGATAGCGATTAAGCTTCCTTTGCGGACATATTCACCAGCAACTTCTGCTTGGCGACCCCAAAGCTCGATGTCAAACCAGTCGGTTTCTTTTTCCTTGGTGGGTCTGTTGACTGCCAAGCTGAAAGAAGTTTTGACGCGACCTGATTCAAAGTAGCGCATTTCCGGGTCACGCCCGGCGCGGCCGATAAGGGTTAGTGAATTGACCATGGTTTTAAGTCCTCAAGATATTCGCTCGGCGCTCGGCAGTGAAAAACTACTGAGTTCCAAATAGGTAATCTATGTAACTGATATCATAAGTGGCTATCGCTTTGTAATCAAGATTAGTTGCCTCATAAAGAGGGCGGTTGTAAGTGTCTTTAGAGATTGAGCAAGAAAGTACGGTTGTTGAGCCGGCGCTATCACGGCAACAGCCTCTTTGGCATGTCGTAGTTTTGTCCATCCTGACGTGCGGCGCTTATCCTATTTATTGGTTTTTTAAAAACTGGCGCGATCTAAAGGCTGAGGCAATTAACGAGCGTCAAAATAATCCGAGTTTGGAGCCATTTTTTGACATTAGTCCTTTGTTGCGCACGATGGGATTATTCGTACCGTTCTTGAATATCTATTTTGCAGTTGCGCAGGTGAAGAGTATTGCTGAACTTAACCCTTCCGAAAAATCGTATTCAAAACAACACCCCCTTATTGCATCCGGTTTGGTAATGGGGTTACTTATTGGAATACTTTTTCTGCAAAGGTTGCCTGGAATTTTATACATGTTGTGTTTCGCTGCCGGTGTTCCTTTAGCCTTCGTGCAATCGTGGCTAAATAATTATTGGCGATCGGTTGAGTCACCAGAACTAATTGTTCGTCAGACATTTACCGGCAAGGAACTAATTGCCGTCATTTTGGGCGGCTTATTGATTGGGCTAAATTTGGCCGGCAATATGATTGGTGTCACTGTAAAGTAAATTGGTTGTCGTTAGGAGTTGCTGATGGCTAAGATATCGGTTTTTGTCGGTACAAGAAAAGGACTATTTGTTCTTTCTAGTGACGAACGAAGAGAAAAGTGGAATTTCTCCGGACCGCAATTTTTGGGACATATCATTTATCACGTTGCACCGGATAGCCGAGACAAAAATAGAATGGTGATGGCCGCTAAGACCGGACATCTGGGTCCGACTGTTTATCATTCAGCAGATCGTGGTGCTAATTGGACAGAGTCAACCAAACCACCGGCGTTTGCCAAAGCTGGCGAAGATGGAAAAGTAGTCGACAACGTATTTTGGATTTCGCCAGGGCATAACGATGAACCGGAACGTTGGTATGCCGGTACGTCACCACCAGGTATTTTTGTAAGCGATGATCGTGGAGCCAACTGGACTCCGCTTGAAGGGTTTAACGACAATCCAAAATATGCAGACTGGTTTGCTCAAGGTGCAACACCAGGCGGGCAAATGCTTCACTCGATAAACATAAATCCGAGCAATAAAGATCACATGTACGCATGTGTGTCCGTCGGCGGGGTTTTTGAAACGACTGACCAAGGCAAGAAATGGCAGCCTTTAAATAGAGGGATTCAGGCGGACTTCATGCCTGATCCAAATGCCGAGTTTGGGCACGATCCTCATTGCGTGGTTTTGCATCCGGCCAAGCACGATCGTCTTTATCAACAAAATCACTGTGGAATTTACCGTATTGATAGACCATCCAATGAATGGATTCGCATTGGTAAAAATATGCCGAAAGAAATTGGCGACATTGGATTTCCAATGGTTGTCCATCCGCACGACCCGGAAACAGCTTGGGTATTTCCGATGGATGGGACTGAAGTCTGGCCCCGTACAAGTCCTGATGGTAAGCCGTCAGTTTATAGAACTCGAGATGCTGGAGAATCATGGCAGCGTTTAGATAAAGGACTGCCGGCGAAGAACGCTTTCTTCACAGTTAAAAGACAGGCAATGACTAACGATAATGCTTCAACAATTGGACTTTATTTTGGCACCAGCCAGGGTGAAGTCTGGGCAAGTATTGACGAGGGCGAATCTTGGAAATGCTTGGTTAGTTATTTGCCGGAGATTTACTGTGTTCGCGTTTTGGAGTACGAGGACTAAAAATGCTCGTACATATTCCAAGTCCCCTTCGGTCTTATACGGGCAATAAAAGCGAAGTCCAAGCTGACGGTTCATCAGTGGACAATGCATTGTCGAACCTGGATAAAACATATCCAGGTATTCGCTTTCGTATGATCGATGAACAAGGTGGAATTCGAGAGCACATAAAGCTCTATGTGAACAGAGAGCAAATCAAATCAATAAATACTGCTCTTAAGGGCAGTGAAGAAATCCATATAATTTGCGCGTTAAGCGGAGGTTGATGTGGCGGATTCATTGAGTAAATCTGAATTACTTCGATATAGCAGACATTTGCTCTTGCCGGAACTTGGTACCGAGGGACAAGAACGGTTTAAATCGGCTCGTATTCTTGTAGTGGGTGCCGGTGGACTTGGCTCACCAGTGATTCTGTATTTGGCAGCAGCTGGAGTTGGCAAAATTGGCATTGTTGATTTTGACAAAGTTGACTTATCAAATTTACAAAGACAAATCATTTATCGTAACTCTGATGTCGGAGAATCAAAAGTTAAGCGAGCGTCTGAACATGCGCAGCAATTAAATCCGGAAATTGAATTGGTCGAGCACGATTTCAAACTGTCGAGTGAAAATGCTATCGAACTTTTCAATCAATATGACGTAATTATCGACGGCACAGATAATTTTGCAACTAGATATTTAGTCAATGATGCCTGTGTGCTAACCAATAAACCAAATGTATACGGATCAATTTATCGTTTCGAAGGACAAGCTAGTGTATTCGTTCACGATGGCGGTCCTTGCTATAGATGTATCTTTCCGACGCCCCCACCACAAGATGCTGTGCCGAATTGCGCAGAGGGTGGTGTCTTAGGAGTAATGGCTGGTTTAATCGGATGCGTTCAAGCAACCGAAGCCTTGAAAATTGTTTTGAACAAAGGCGAAACTCTAAGGGGAAGTTTGCTCTTGTACGATGCCCTTTCAATGAAGTTCGACAAATTGCGGGTGCCCAGAGATCCAGACTGCAAAATCTGTGGCAGCAATCCGACAATTACTAAGCTTCAAGATATTGTTGTTACCTGTAGCACCAACACCGTTAGTGCCAGTGATCTCCATAGTCAAATCAAGTCAGGCGACAAGCTTGTCTTGCTTGATGTGAGAACACCTGAAGAAGTAGCTATCTGCCGACTGGAAAATTCAATCAACATTCCAATAGCAGAGCTTCAAAATCGTCTCAATGAGTTGGATAAGCAAGCTGACATTGTTGTCTACTGCAAAAGTGGAGCACGCTCAGCCAAAGCAGCCGAACTTCTCACTCAACACAACTTTGCCCACGTCAGAAATCTTGAAGGCGGCATCCTTGCTTGGATTCGCGATGTGGATTTGACGTTAAATGCCTATTGAAATTTAAAACCCGTGCTTCTTCGCCCACTTAACCAGTTGTTCTGGATCTTCTAACTCAATTTTTCCAAGTAGATGATTGATCGCTTCATCCAAAGCTTCTTGCGTTATACCAATTCTCTGAGCAGCCTTCTTCAATCCACTATGAAGAGTTAGATGCCTAAGTATGGCTCGTTCCTCGTGAGTTAAGTGCGTTATATGCCGTGGCAACGATGGCGAAATTACTGTTTTTGATCCACGCATCGCCATAATAATTGCCATACGAATAAGCGCAGGCTGATCTGTTTTTAAAACATAGCCAACCGCGCCGCAATCTAAAAGATCCTGCACTTCGGCAGCTTTGCCTTCGCTGGCAAACATGATCACTTTACAATTCTTGAGCGCAACCAACCTCTTGATTAGGTCGGGGACTTGCACAAGCCCGGGTAAATGAAGGTCTAGAAGTACGACATCCGGCAATTGTTGTTGAGCAACTTTGTAAGCCTCGTCCGAGGTCTCAGCTTGAGCAATGACTTCAACTGTCCCTTCCAGGGCAATTTCTTTTACCGCCGCTTGGCGAGTTGGTTCATGGTCGTCAACAACCATTAGTCGGATCATGCTTCAAGCCTTTCGCTATAATGAACCCAGTATCGTAACTAATGCGAGCAAGTCAACCATGAAAAATCGTCCACTTACAACTTTTGTAACTATTGCCGTAGCGCTCGGACTAATTTCCGGAACTGCTGCAACTTTCGCGAGGCCAAATAACTTGAACGAACAAATAAGCCAAGTCCCCCAGGGTGCTACAACCACTCAATCAGGACTTCAGTATCAAGACCTAGTAGTCGGTAAAGGCGAGCAACCACGCCGCGGACAAACCGTCGTAGTGCACTACACGGGTTGGTTAAGAGATGGGCAGAAGTTTGATAGCTCTGTCGACCGCGGTCAGCCATTTGAATTCCGCCTGGGTGCTGGACAAGTCATCAAAGGATGGGATGAAGGTGTCGGCAGCATGCATGTCGGCAGTAAGCGCAAGCTAATAATTCCGCCAAGTCTCGCTTATGGTGACAGAGGCGTACCGGGCGCGATTCCTCCAAACTCAACATTAATCTTCGACGTTGAGTTGTTGGGCGTTCGTAATTAACCTAACAATTGCTTCAATAAATCAACGAGCCTCTCTGGTATCTTTTCTACCAGGGAGGCAAGTTGTTTTATGCGCCTTATCCACACTTCCGATTGGCATCTCGGTCGGATTTTCCACGGCGTGCACCTGACAGATGATCAGGAGCATGCCTTGCGTCAGTTTGTGGATTTGGTTGCTGATACAAAGCCCGATGCAGTTCTAATTGCTGGTGACATTTATGACAGAGCTGTACCGCCGCCTGAAGCTGTGGCATTACTTGATGAAGTTTTGTCGTCGATTACCCTGAAACTCAAAGTGCCTGTCGTAATGATTGCTGGTAATCACGATAGTCCTGAGCGTCTTGGTTTTGGTTCGCGTGTGATGGCTGAAAGGGGACTGCATGTCTTTGGTCCTCTAAGCCAGGGAATTGAACCAGTTCAACTGGAAGACAAATACGGCGCGTTGAATTTGTATTGCTTGCCTTATGCAGAACCACCAGTTGTTCGTCAGGTTTTTGACCAAGAAGTGCAAGATCACAACGGCATTTTTAAACTGCTGGTAGATGAAACGAAAAAGCATCACCCTGCTGGAAGAAGATCAATTCTCATGACGCACGCCTTTGTAGCTGGCGGCGAAGAATCAGAATCAGAAAGACCACTTTCAGTGGGTGGCACGGGTATGGTTGATGCTTCGCTGTTTTCCGATTTCAACTATGTAGCTTTAGGTCATTTGCACAGGCCGCAAAAAGCCGGCTTTGACCATGTCCAATATTCTGGTTCATTGATGAAGTACTCGTTCTCGGAAGCCGAGCACAAGAAAGTAATTAACATAGTCGAGATGGATGACAGAGGCGAAGTTAAGCTTGAGAAGGTGAGTCTTTTGCCGCGTCGAGATGTTCGCCGTGTTGAAGGAGAGCTTTCTGAAATAATTGCGAAGGCAAAATCGGATAGCGGTAAGAACGACTATCTGATGGTTACTCTTAACGATAAGCAGGCAATTCTGGATGCGATGGGCAAGCTGCGTGAAGTTTATCCCAATGTTCTGCATATCGAACGCCCAATGCTCACGATAGATGGAAAGGTGGTGGGCAATCAAGCTGATCATCGCAAGATTGACGACGCTCAGTTGTTTGCTTCCTTCTTCTCTCAGGTAACAACTGAAGACTTATCAGAGGATGAACAAAATGCCTATAAGTCTGTCGTACAAGAAATGATGGGCAGCGATCGTGAGGTAATTGCATGAAGCCAATTCGCCTCACCATGAAAGCCTTTGGTCCTTACGCTGGTGAAGAGACGCTGGACTTTGCAAATCTCAAAGGGCGCAATTTCTTTTTGATTCATGGACCAACAGGGGCGGGCAAGACTAGTATTCTCGATGCAATTTGCTTTGCGTTGTTCGGGGATTCTAGTGGTGAAGAGCGCAAGAGCAAGCAAATGCGCAGTGATCACGCTGAGCAGAGTATTCAGACCGAAGTGACTTTTGAATTCATGCTCGGTCAAGACAGATATAGGGTAACAAGAAGTCCTGAGCAAGAACGAGCCGCGCGTCGAGGCAATGCCACAGTCACAACTAAAGGTCAGGCTACCTTGTGGAAATTAAGTGCACAACCTGTTGTGCTTGCCTCTAAGCCGAGCGATGTCACTGAGAGAATAGAGCAGCTTCTTGGTTTTAAGAGCAATCAATTTCGTCAGGTGGTGCTTCTGCCACAAGGTAAGTTTCGCCAGCTGATCATGGCAAATTCCAATGAGCGAGAAGCAATTCTGGAAGCTTTGTTTAAGACCGAGATATATCGTCGCATTGAAGAAGCCCTAAAGGAAAAGGCTAGTGGTGTTGGTGACCAGATTAAGGATAAAAAGGCTCGTCAGGAATTGATACTTGAACAAGCCGGGGCAACCTGTCTCGAACAAGTAGAGGAAAAGAAGCAATCAACGATGCTTCTAGCCGAGCAAATCCAAACAAGAGTAGCTGAATGCAAGTCTAACGAAAGTAAAACTCAAAAATTACTGATTGAGGCGAGGGAAACACTTCAGAAGCTCGATGAGGTGGCGCAAGCCGCGACTGCATTTGCTCTTCTAAACGAACAGAAGCAGTCATTCACGGATAAACAAACAGAACTGACGCAAGCTCGTCGCGCCCAGACATTGACCTCGGCTGAGACAACGTTGAAGCAACGCGCAGAGGAACTAGAGCAAGCCAAGTTCCAACTGCTGCAGGCAGAAGAATTAGCAACTGTTGCAGAAAGGAGTGCTCAAGAACAGCGCCAGGTTCTAGAAAAAGAAAGTGCTAAACAGGGCGAGCGCGATGAGGCGGCCAAAAAGCTTGTTTTTCTAACTGAGCTAGTGTCCAAAGCCAAGGACCTGGAATCGGCCAAGCAAAACGCGCTGACGACAGAAAAACAGTATAAGCAGGCAGATGAAAAGCGCCAGGTAAGTAAAAGACGGCAATCGGAATTACAAGTCGAGGTCGACAACCTGCAACAGCAAGTTTTAGGACTTCAAGTTGAAGTAGTCAAAGTTGACGCTTTAAAAGTCAGTTTCAAAAATCTCGAGCAGTCGTACGCCGACCAGAAGAGAATCGAACAACTTCAGGCGGAGTATAAAACCAAGAAGCAAGATGTCGATGAATCCCATTCGTGTTTGACGGCTGTGACCAGTCGTCTTGAGCAAGCAAGGGGTGAATTGGTAACTCTCGAAGACGAATTTACCAATGGACAAGCAGCAGTGCTTGCTTTGAAGTTAATTGATGGCTCGCCTTGCCTTGTGTGTGGTTCTATCGAACACCCTCATCCTGCTAAGGCAGCAGGTAATTTGTCTGAGTCTTCACTCAAGGCAAAACGCGAAGAAATTAAACAATTGGAAGGCACTTTTAGTGAAGTTTCAGCGGACTATCAAAAGCAATCCGCAGTCGTTGCGAAATTGGAAGCGGAAAAGGATTCTTTAAATAAACGCCTGGGAGACCTGGGCTTCACCAATTTGCAGCAGCTTGTCGAAAAGCTCGAGTCAGCAAAACAAGCTTACGAGTCTGCATCTTCTTCTGAATCTCGACTAGTACAAACGCAATCTCAGTTGGTTAAGCTGAAGGCAGATCTCGAAAAGGAGCAAACAGAATTTGCCAATCTTGATGCTCTACTTCTTGAAAGCAAAGCAGCCTTTGAAAAAGCACGCGCCGTTCTAGCGGAGCGTCAAAGCCAAATACCTGATGAATATGCAGATGCTCAGGCAGTTCAAAACGCCAAGCATGAGGCACAATTACGTTGCGAAAATCTGAAAGCTAATTTTGATAAAGCTCAGGATAGCGCTAAGCGAGCATCCGAGTTTTATGTGGCGGCAAAGGCAACTTTGGAGAAATCCAAAGAATCTCAGGTATTGGCTGACAGCCGACTGCAGGTACAAAAACAAGAGTTCTTGTCCGCTATGAAAGAAGCAGGTTTCCAGAACTTGCAAGAATTCAAAGCAGCTAGGAGATCTTCTGAAGACATTGCACGTCTAGATAGTGAGACGACAAAATATCAAACGGATTTAGCAGCAGCCGTAGATCGTCTTAAGAGAGCACAGGCGTCCGCAGCCAATTTGCAGCGTCCTGATATTCAAATCTTTGAAGCTAACTACCTAGCCGCAAAAGATGAAACAGAAAAAGCCGTGCGTGAAGAAGCGTCATTGAGCGAACAGCTGAAACAAATTCAGGTCTGGTTGAATGAACTATCAAGAGTCTTGAAGGAAATTGAAACACTTGAATCTCGTTACGGCATTGTTGGCCGCTTGGCCGAAGTAGCGTCAGGTCGCAATGCCTTTGGTGTTACTTTCCAAAGATTTGTTTTGGGCGCTTTGCTGGATGATGTCCTAATTGCCTCGTCGCAGCGTTTGCGAATCATGAGTAAAGGTCGCTATCAGTTGCAGCGAATGACTACACGTGCGGACAAACGAACTGCCGGCGGACTGGATTTAGAAGTGTACGACACGTATACCGGCACAACTAGACCAGTAGCTACACTTTCCGGTGGAGAAAGTTTCATCGCTTCTCTTTCCATGGCGTTGGGATTAGCCGATGTTGTTCAGTCTTATGCCGGTGGTGTTTATCTAGAAACCATATTTGTTGATGAAGGCTTTGGCAGTCTTGATCCTGAATCTCTTGATCTGGCGCTGCGAGCTCTAATAGACCTTCAACAAGGTGGCAGACTTGTCGGTATTATTTCCCATGTTCCTGAACTAAAGGAACGAATAGACGCACGCCTGGAAGTCATCCCTGGACGCAGCGGTAGCTCTGCGCGCTTTGTGGTCGCTTGAACGACAGAATTTGCTAGACTATAAAAATGGCGCAAAAAAATCTGGCATTATTGGCGTTAATATGTCTGATATTTCAGGCAAATTCTCAATCGGCTTTTGCTCAAGGCTTTTTTCGCGGCTTGAGAGATGCCGTTGAAGAAACAGTGCGTGGGGCTGGACATATTACTAAAGAAGCTGTTGACGCAACCGTTGATACCGTGGATGAAGTTACAGATAGTCCATCGAGTGTGCCTCGTCGCTCTCAGCCTAGCACCTCTACAGGACACTATCCTGCACAAGTAACGATAGACAGCAGCTCGACTTCTGCTTATGCTGATGCTCAAATTGCTCAGCCTGATCCTAAGGCTCCTCCTGCAACATTTAAATTTGGCGGTCATGATTGGGAGTCTGGTGATAAAAATGCACCAATTATGGGTGTTTCAGTTCCTGTGCCAATTCCTGACAGGGCTCAGATTCTGGAGGCAGAAGTGCCGGGTCCACCGCGGCAAGATGAGATACCGGTACCTAAGGCTCTTGCAGCGCAAATTTCTCAACAGTTGCATGGAGCAGGTGCCAGTGCTGTTATTGGCGGTAAAAGGAAAAATGGCTTTCCTGTTGCCGGTGAAACTTACGTCAAGATTAGCGGTGTTGAGTACCGCTTTCGTCCGGACGGTAGTTGGTGCTCTGGTTGCAGTGCAGATCCCAAAGATAGCTTTAGAGCAGGCTCTGTTATTCTCACGGCCGGTAAATTCTATAAACTCAGTCCCGCAATGAAGTGGCAATATCTTCAGTAAGAGTGATATGGACATCAATTTAACCGATTATTTGCACTATGAGACGGTTGCTGAAGTCTCGTTGAAAAATCTTATTCTCGGTGGCATGTTTGCCATGCTCTTTTCGTGCCTGCTTGTTGGCTTGCTTCTGCCTTTCATGCTTGTGCTGATTGTCCCTGTTGCATTGTTTTTGATGATTTTTCTGGCGTGTAGTTTGGCCTTTGGTGAAATATCCTCGCGAAAAGCACAATCAATCGCGAACAGACACTTAAGCGCTCCAGGCAAAACAAAATTGCAAGTGATTGAGCAAGTAGGAGAAAAATCGGCATTAGTCCTTAATGATTGGGGTGTGGTGTTCTGTTCTGTGGGTAAACGACCAGTTGAATTCTCATGGGACGAAATTGCTCAGGTGGATGAACCGCAAGCAAAAGTTCTTATTGTGCGGGACAGGAATAATGCTAATTTCAAGCTCGACTTAGCCGTTGCGAAACGATTCTTTCTTGTTACCGCATCAATGTTTTCGAAAATACCCGCTCGGTGCAACTTCGATATTAATCCACTTACAGGAGAGTCTCGTCTTATAGAGAAATTGAAAACTGAGCCAAGAGAATGGAAAGGGTCCTGGGGGCATTTCAAAGTCAGTGATGAAGGCGTTGAATTCAATGATAGGAAAATTCAGTGGGATGTATTGCAGGAAGTAGACGAGACAATTGCCGATGCGGATCCGGATCCTGGCATGTTAGGCAAGATCTACTCTATGCGTTTCAAGGCGCCGGGTACATCGTTTGTGGTTACAAGTAACCATTTGGAAAATGGCTATGATCTCTTAAAGCGCGTAACTGCTGAAAAGCGCCCTCAGTCAACTTCGTTTGCCGGTGATGCTTCAAGCCCGCGAGATATTGCCTATGACGAATTTTGTCTTCTGCAAGAATTGCTCTCGGTGCAGACGCCGCTTAACAAACGCAAGGCGGCTTACCTTGAGCGCTACTATTCTTATATGTTTCAATTAATAAACAGATTCAAGTTTAAGTTTTACCCGCAAGTGCGCAGGTTTCTAGAAGACTATGCCAAAGTTCTGAGATTTATGGGGCGTGAAGCAGAAGCCAAGCAATTGGACGAATTTGTGCCTGACTAACTATTGTTTGATAAACATGCAGAGAGCTAGTGTAATGAATGCAGTTTTGGCATCTACGTAAGCACTGCGATCTTCTTTGAATTTCTCTGCCATAGCAATTTTTAGTGTTTCATATTCTTTCGCGCCGCGCTCATTTGCGCGTAGGTAGTCTCTTAGCACTATCCTTCTTGTTTCTTCGTCGCTGCCGGTCTCGACTATGTACAAATGATGTGTATGTGCGTTGAGAGAGCCTTTACAAAAAAAGTTCGCAGAGTTTTGTTCATCATATGCCCTTTCATAGCCAAGGGCGGTAAGTTTTTCGCCATAGTCTTTGGCATTAGTCGAGCTGCTGACGGCTATTTGAATGTCAATAATAGGATTGGCGGAAAGTCCGGGAACAGCGGTGCTACCTATGTGCTGAATGTCGACGATTGTGCCGCCGAGCGCTTGTTTGAGCAGCGTCGCCTCGGATTCGTATTGTCGTGGCCATTCTGAATTATATTTTTCAACCACAATAGGATCTTTATCTGTGATCATGCTTTGGTCACGTGCTATGTTCCGGGTGAATGTCTTTTTCTTTCGCTTCTTCCATTGGTGCTTTAATTGCTTGTCCCAGCCAGCCGCGTTTAACCAGATAAGTCAGCATGGCGACGGTAACTAAAAACATCAAAAGTAGTGAAAATGGATAACCGAAATACCAGCTCAACTCCGGCATATTCCATGGTGAAGTTTCGGTATGAAAGTTCATTCCATAAATACCGGCGATAAAGGTAGGGGGAATGAAAATAGTTGCAATGATGGTTAATACCTTCATTACTTCGTTTGTGCGATTACTTACGCTGGACAAATAGACATCCATTAAGTCGGAGCAAAGTTCTCTATAGGTTTCGATAAAGTCCATCACCCGGACTACGTGATCGTAGGTGTCGCGTAGGTACACGCGCGTGTCGTTGGTAATTAGTGGAGATTCATCGCGAATTAGTTCATTTATTGTTTCGCGCATTGGCCAAACCGCTCGACGAATGAGCAATAAGTTGCGTTTGAGATCGTGCATTAGATTAATGGTGTGCCGGCTGGGATTGCTTAATATCTCGTCTTCGAGATCTTCCAAGCGTTCGCCGTAAGTTTCAAGCACTGGAAAATAACCATCAACGACTGCATCCAAAATTCCGTAAGCTAGTTGATCCGTGCCCTGGCTGCGCATATGCCCATATCCTTTGCGCAACCTATCGCGCAAAGGGTTTAGGCAATCGCCTGGAATTTCCTGAAAGCTTATGATGTAGTTCTTGCCAAGGAACATGCTCAGTTGTTCGATTTGCAAATGAGCATTTAGGCTAATCATTCTTGTAACGATGAATTGGCTCTTGCCATAAATTTCAACTTTAGGTCGTTGCTGGCAATTAACCACGTCTTCTACTGCTAGTGGATGCAGTTGAAACATGTGGGCAATTTCTTGAATCTTGTCAATGGCAGACAGTCCGTCAACATTAATCCAGACAACCGGGTAATTGTTTAATAGATTGGCGATAATCGATAGATCGTCAAGTTCTTGCTCTAAGAACTGATCTGGTCCGTAAGCGATGACATCAATTTTGGTTTTTACAGCGTGAGGATCTTGCGTTAGCGTTCCAGGTGGAGCACCCGGTTCTATGCGCCCTTCCAAATCCGAGTTGAGTTTGTGTGAAACTCGGTGCCTTTTACCCATGAGAATATCGTCCTATGAGAAATCTCGTGTCAATGATTCTGACACAGGACGAGGCAAATGGCTACCAGCTCCGGTGCTGCTTTAGGCAGCACCATTGCCTACCTTTTCTCGATTGTTATTCGTTCACTAGCTGCTCTTGCAGAATTTGGCCTTGGCCCAGTTGACGACGTAATAGAGTGCTGATAACCCTACTGCGCCAGCGAGGACCTGATGCATGGTTCCGCTTGTTCCTACGAGCTGCGCGAGCATATCGTAGTTAAAGAAGGTAACCATACCCATGTTGAGCCCGGCTACTACCAAGAGAACTGTGGCAATGAGGTCGATGTTTTTCATTTACTTTGTTGCCCTTTTTAAGAGGGCTACCTTGTATGGGATTCACTGTTTAAGAGTATTTAGCTCTCTTCATATATCTTAACACTGCTGCCAAGAATCCGCTATACCGCTTAGTTAGCGGGTTTTGGTAAAAAGTGAGGAATTAATCTAGCTGTTTTCAGCTTGGAACCCTTATCGGGACTTGATTGTGGCCAGTTGGTGGCTTTCTTCGAAAAGCTTGTTTGATACAAGATAAGCTTTGGCAGCGGGATCTTTTTGAAGGTAAGCTGCCCAAAAGGCACAGCTCGCATGCTTGATGTGACCTAAAATGGCTCTTTGATCAAACTTGCTTACCAGTCGAGGCGGATAGTGAGTGCCACCTGATGTGGTTGCACTATGTCCGGGAGTGCTTGTTACCAAAGTCGCTCTCCCGGCTGCGAAGGTAAAGTGAGTCGCGCCTTCTATAAAAACCAAATATTTGTCTCCGGGAACACATAAATTAAACGGTTCCGTTCGCCATTCAGCCGGCTGTCCGCTTAGTCCCTTGTCTCGCGAGCCGGTCATGAACATAGAGGGAAGTCTAAGAGACTTAAACGACTCTTTGGTCAAACCTTGTTGACCGCTACCGGGCGGTGACAATATCAAGGCGGAATTGATGCGTTTATCAACTAAGCTACCGAATGGATAGTCTTCGATAGGTGTTAGTTCGGCGCCGGTTAACAGCATCGCTGTGTAGGCGCCATAGGAGTGCCCGGCTATTCCTATATTGGATGCGTCAATTTTTCCTTTGAGAAGTGGATGCTCTGCATTAAGCTGCGCGAGGGAGTCTATTGAAAAGGATAGATCCCGGCAGCGACTTATCCATCCTTTATAGTCGGTTCTGGCTGCGGCGATAATGGCCGGCAAATTTGTCGTTTGACCAAGACTCTCCTTGAGTAAAAGCGAGTCTTCATGCGTCGGTTGAATGACAACAAAGCCATGACTTGCCCATGCGTGAGTTAAAGCCAGGTATTCGTTGCGGGAAGCGCCGGCGCCATGGGAAAAGACAATAGCCGGAAAATTACTACCTTCTTCCGGGTAGTAAATACGTGCCTGAATCTCTTTGCCACGCTCGGCATCATAGAGGCTTAACGCCTCAATGCTTTTGACATGACATGTGCCTTTTGCAACCGAGCTCATGAACCTGTATGAAATGTGGGGGCGCATTGAATGGGTTTGCGGGCGCATGCAATGCACGTACAAAGCATACCGCATAGTAGAATATTCACCTTCGGCGGTCTCTAGTGAGACGCACTTGTAAGGAGAGTCTTGGCATGTACAAAGCAATCGCAACTGCGCTGACCATAGTCATAAGTGTTGCG
Source organism: Candidatus Obscuribacterales bacterium (assembly GCA_019744775.1). Classification (NCBI taxonomy): domain Bacteria; kingdom Bacillati; phylum Candidatus Melainabacteria; order Candidatus Obscuribacterales; species Candidatus Obscuribacterales bacterium. The sequence continues at coordinate 583,600 of JAIETZ010000004.1, read as the reverse complement.
TCTCTGGTCGTTGTCGGTGCAGATAGTGCACAAGCTGTAACACCAGCGCCTGCGCAAACGACAAGACTGTCAAAAAGTGTGGTGCCGAATAACTACAAGTTAACTGTTGAACCTGATTTGGTTGGTGGAGTTTTTTCAGGCTCTGAAACGATTCAGATTCATGTGCTTGATTCCAGGCGCGAAATTATCCTCAATTCGGCTGGTCTAAATATCAAAAGTGCCACCATTATTCGCAAGTCTAAAGAGTTTCACGAGCATCGCAAAGGAAGAGAGATAAAGCCTATAGCGGTTCGTATAACTTCTTTGCCGGCTGCAGAGCAAGTCAAATTGGTTGCTGCTGAAATTCTTGTGCCTGGAACATATGAACTTGATTTGTCTTTCAATGGAAAATTCGACGACAAGTTGAGAGGGTTTTTCCTGGCTTCGTACAAGGACGACAAAGGCGTTAAGCAGTCAGTTGCTTGTACGCAAATGGAACCAACCGATGCCCGTCGAATGTTTCCTTGTTTTGACGAGCCTGCTCTCAAGGCTACTTATGACATAACTGCGATAATCGATCAAAATCTCACGGCAATTTCAAACAGCCCGATTTTCAAAGAAGAAGTTGACCAGGTAAAACACAAAAAGACTATTATTTTTGCCAAAACTCCAAAGATATCTTCTTATCTCGTTGCTCTTGTTGTAGGCAATTTTGCTTCTACCGAGGTAAAAACAGTCGATGATACTCCTATTCGTATCTGGGCTATAAAAGGCAAAGAGGCAATGGGCGCTTATGCCTTGGATATAGCGGCAAAGCTTTTGCCCTACATGAACAAGTACTTTGGAGTTGCTTACCCAGCACAAAAGTTGGATCTAATTGCTGTTCCGGATTTTGGTCCGGGAGCAATGGAAAACCTTGGCGCCATTACTTTCAAGGAAAGTGTTCTGTTAGTTGATGAAAAAACCGCATCAACTCAAGGCAAGCAAGTTGTAGCTGAGGTCATCGCACATGAAATGGCTCACCAGTGGTTTGGTGATTTAGTTACAACAAGCTGGTGGGATGATATTTGGCTAAATGAAGCATTTGCTTCTTGGTTCGGTACCAAGGCAGTGGATTACTTGCGTCCTGACTGGCGTCTCTGGGATGGATTTGGTCGTAATGCTCTGTGGACGGATGCTTTGAAGTCGACGCGAGCCATACATGCAAACGTAAAGAGTCCTGAGCAGGCACTCGAAATGTTTGATGACATTACTTACGTAAAAGGCTCTGCCGTTCTGCGTATGCTTGAGCGTTACGTTGGTCCTGATGTTTTTCAGCGTGGCGTTCATCTTTATATGAAGACCCATGCTTTTAGAACAGCCACAACAGAAGACCTCTGGTGGGCAATTGCCACAACTTCTTCTAAGCCTATTCCGGAAATGATGCACACTTGGATCTATCAACCAGGTTATCCGTTGATTTCGGCTTCTAGCGCAAACAATGGCAAAGATCTTCACTTGAGCCAACAGCGTTATCTAACAGATACGACGGTGCAAGTACCGGTCACTAAGTGGATGGTTCCTATTGCCCTCAAGTGGCTTCAGAGCGAAGGCAAGACTTCCATGGAAATGCTTGATCAAATGCAGAAGGATGTAGCTTGTCCAAGCAGTAATGCTCCTGTATTTGTGAATGCCGATGCGCAAGGCTTCTTTCGCGTGTCTTACAGTTCTGAACTATTGAAGAAGGTCGAACCGGCCTTGTATACGGAATTGACGGCTAATGAGCGCTACTGTTTGCTGAGTGACTCTTCAGCGTTGACACTGTCATTAAGACAGCCTGTGTCCGATGCGTTGCGTTTGACGCTCTTGTGCAAAAACGAGAATGATCCGTTTGTTATTCCTCAATTGGTATCGCGCATTTCATATTTGCGAAACTACATTACGCCGCAAGTACGTCCCAGCTATCAGCAATATGTACAAAATTTGCTATTGCCTCAGAAGGATAGACTTGGTTGGCAGGCGCAAGCAGGAGAATCTGATCTTGTTCAAGATGCTCGCGCCAGTGTTTTAGTAGCACTGGGCACATATGGACAACATCAACCAACAATTGCCGAAGCTAAAGCGCTTTTTGCGAAGTACAGAGCAGATAGAACAAGTATTGCTCCAAATCTGGTTAGAGTAGTCTTGAAGATTGTTTCGTATAACGGTTCGCTTGCTGAATATGAACAAGTGAAGAAGCTCTGGCAAACGGCCAAAACTCCAGAGTCAGAAGAGATGTGCTTGATGACACTTGGTCTTTTCCAGAAACCGGAGTTGATTCAGAAGACTCTTGTGCTGACAAATTCAAACCAAGTCCATACACAAGATAGACCGCGCCTCTGGTCTACGATGCTCTCTAACGACAGCGCCAAGCGTCTTGCTTGGTCCTATATCAAATTGCATTGGCCTGAAATTGTAAGCAAGTGCCCACCTATGGCTCTTGATCATATTGCCGGTGGTTGCCGGTCGTTGGATACTGCAATTGATGAAAAAGATTTGCGTCTTTTCTTTGCCGCACATAAAAATCCGACAATTGAATCTGCTGTTGCTCGCACGTTGGAGGATGTGCATTTGTCTGTGCGCTTCCGTGAAAAGAATGGTGCGTACATCAATAACTATATGAGAGACAAGCAATGGCTGAAGTAAAGGCGTCCTCAACTAGTTTTCTCGATCGCTTTTTTAAAATCAGCGAACGGGGAAGCGATGTACAAACGGAAATACTTGGCGGAGTGACAACATTTGTCACTATGGCCTACATCATAGTGGTGAATCCGGCAATCTTGAGCTTTGCCGGTATCCCTGTGGGAGCAAGTACGGTAGCGACAATTCTCACTGCTGTTTTCGGCTGCTTTCTAATGGGGATTTACGCCAATAGACCAATAGCTGTTGCTCCCTACATGGGAGAAAATGCTTTCATTGCCTTTGGTATGGCCGCTTTGGGTATTGGTTGGCAATTGCGACTTGGCGCCGTCTTTATTGGCGGACTGATGTTTTTGACAATGTCCTTGGTTGGATTGAGATCCTGGCTCGCTAATTCCATATCAACAAGCATGAAAGCAAGTTTTGCTGTCGGCATCGGTTTGTTTCTTACTTTAGTCGGCATGTATGAAACAGGACTTGTAACTAGTTTTGTCACCGGAATGCCTTCAGCCACCATGGCAGTCGATGCAGCAGGTTTGTTGAAAGCACCTGATGCTCCTTTGAAAATTGGTAATCTTCATGATCCGCAAGTACTTTTGGCAATCTTTGGATTTTTGTTGATGACTACGTTGCTTAGCCGCCGCGTGCACGGAGCAATTCTAATCGGAATTGTTGTTACTGCTTTGTTAGGTTATGCGTGTGGGCAAGGATACATCCCTGAAAAGTGGGGAGTTTTGTCGTTGACGGCTCTTGCGCAGGATTACGATTTAAGTCCTATTTTTCTCAAGTTGGATATTGCCGGTGTTTTAAAGCTCAGCTTTATGCCGATACTTTTGACTTTGTTTCTTATGGGTTTTCTTGACACTTTGGGAACGCTAGTTGGTGTAGGTTCCGCTGGAAAAATGCTGGATGAAAAAGGTAATTTTCCGGAAATTGAAAAACCAATGACAGTCGATGCCTGTTCTTGCATTTTTTCAGCGCTTCTCGGTTCGTCGACATCTGGTGCTTACATTGAGTCTGCAGCAGGGATAAAAGAAGGTGCTCGCACCGGACTTGCCGCTTTAGTGATTGCACTTCTATTTGCCTTGTCATTATTTTTCTTGCCGATTATTGAGCCGTTGCAGCACCTGCGCTACGCGTATTGCCCGGCGTTGATGGCAGTAGGGGTGCTTATGCTGTCCTCTGTGCGTAATGTTGATCTCGATGATTTGACCGAGACTGTGCCTGCGTTTATGACAATTGCGATGATGTTGTTTACTTACAATATTGCCAATGGTCTGACTGCCGGACTAGTGCTCTACCCGGCACTCAAGATACTGACTGGACGCGCTAAGGAGCTTCACCCGGGAGCCATTGTTTTAGGCGTCATGTGCCTCATTTACTTTGTTTTTGGTATTCCCCACTAAGTACAAAACGCTTCTTGGAAACACCGATGTGACATAATTAGCAGTCATATATTTGCTTTCGGCGAGTGACTCAAGAGGTATAGCATGACTAAGTTTCGCGTTGCATTGGCAGCTTTACTATTGGCACAGACAAGTGCTTTTGCCGCAGATGTCCCTAGCAAGACTCAAAAGGCGGTCAGTTCGAAGCCGGCTTTATCAGGACAAGTTGCGACTTCTACCTTGACGGTTTCGACAGCCTTGCATGCCATGCATCAGGTAACCAACGAATTGAATCGTGTAACAACCGACATGATCAACGAAATAGAACGCCAGCAATATGTAACCGTTGCAGAGCCTGATGTTATTGGTCCGATTGTGGTGCCTGCCATACCAATGCCGACTGGTGGTATGAATGTTGGTCCGCTTTTGCCGCCGCGTGCAAAATGGGTTAAGTTGTACATGTGGCAATTCAGTCAAGTTGTGCCTATGTTGGCCGCTGAGATTGATGCGACGCAAATTCCCGCTGACAAAAAGACTTTGCTTGCCCCGAAGTGGCGCCAAATGAAAGCGCTTAGCAATGACATTACCGCGCACTATCAAAAATTAATTCCAGTTACTCAAGGACCGACCTACGTAAATTTGGATATCGGCAAGCAGCTTTTGCCAATCTATGATGATTTGAAGAAATTGAAAGAACTTCAAAAGGACGCTTGGCGTTTGGCCAACCAAAAAAGCTAATGACTCAAGTAGTTAAGACTCCTCGCAAGATAAAAGCCGGCGGTGGCTGGCAGGCAGTCGCATACAGTATCGAAAAAGCCATTCAAGTTGGACCCTGGCGTCTCTGGAAACGCATGACCTCACGCAATGCGTGTAAGACTTGTGCTGTCGGTATGGGCGGACAACTTGGCGGTATGGTAAATGAGTCTGGACATTTTCCTGAAGTCTGCAAGAAGAGCCTGCAGGCGCAAGCCGCAGATATGATCGGTGCAATTGATGCCGATTATTTTGACAAACACGATATTCACTACCTGGAAAATCTCACGCCCAAACAAGCAGAGGATGCCGGACGTTTAATTTATCCTGTTTTGCTTGAGCCAGGCGCTACTCATTTCAAACCGGTGCATTGGGATACGGCAATGTCTATTGCTGCTCAAGCATTGAAACAAAGTAAGCCGAACGAAACAGCATTTTATGCCTCAGGCAGATCATCTAACGAAGCAGCTTTCCTTTTGCAATCATTCGCGCGTGCTTATGGTACCAACCACGTAATGAACTGTTCTTTCTATTGTCATCAAGCCTCCGGCGTGGCATTAAAGATGTCTTTTGGAACAGGCACGGCCACAGTTAGTCTCGATGATGTGAGCAAAGCTGACTTCATTATGATTATCGGCTCCAACCCAGCTTCCAACCATCCGCGTATCATGACGCAATTGTCGGACTTGCGTAAGCGCGGCGGTCATATTGTTGTTGTGAATCCCATTGTCGAAACAGGACTCAAGAAATTCCATGTCCCTTCGCAAGTACGATCATTTCTATTGGGTTCAGAAATTGCCAGTCTGTATGTTCAACCACACGCCGGTGGCGATGTGCATTATCTGGTCGGTGTTCTAAAGGCATTGGATGAAAGCGGTTGTGTAAATAGAGAATATCTTGCCGAATACACACAAGGATCTGAAACTGTTCTCAATCAGGCGCGCGCAACGACCTGGCAAGAAATTGTTGATGGCAGTGGTGTGGAAAAGAGATATATTGAAAAGACCGCTTCAATGCTGTCGCAAGCAAAATCAGCCATGTTTGCCTGGGCAATGGGACTAACGCATCACGAATCAGGCGTGGATAATGTTCTTGCTCTGTGTAATTTGGCTTTGGCATGTGGACAAGTTGGTCGCCCTGGTGCCGGACTTTTGCCTTTGCGCGGACATTCAAATGTGCAAGGTGTCGGTTCAGTTGGATTTACACCGGGTCTGCAAGAAGGCATGCGGCAGGCGTTGGAACGTGCCTACAATATGAAGACACCTGATTCGGTGGGCTATGACACTCATGGCATGATTGAAGCCGCTGAGCGTGGAGAGCTTTCCACTTTGATTTGCCTGGGCGGTAATTTGTGGGGATCAAATCCGAATCTTTCTTGGGCGACTAAGTCCATGCAGAACATTGGCACGACTGTTTATCTTTCAACTAAGTTGAATCCAGGTCACTTTCATGGACGCGGCAAGACAACACTAATTCTACCTGTGTTGGCTCGCGATGAAGAACCGCAACCGACAACCCAAGAATCAATGTTCAATTATGTTCGCATGTCCGAGGGTGGACAGCCGAATGTAAAAGGCATGATGCGCGCCGAATCGCAAGTAATCTGCGATCTGGCAAGCCGTGTATTGGACAAACATCCCGTTGATTGGTCGCGCTTTGTCTCGCATAGCGAAATTAGAAAGTTGATTGCCGAAGTTGTTCCAGGCTGGCAAGAAATTGCCACGATGGATTCAACAAAGAAAGAATTCACTGTCGCTGGTAGACTCTTTCACACACCACAGTTCAACACGGTAAATGGTAAGGCAATTATGCATGAAACTCCTTTGCCGAAAGTAAAAGGCAAAGACGAATTTCGTCTTATCACCTTACGGTCCGAAGGACAGTTCAATACGGTTGTCTACGAAGAGTACGATATCTACCGCGGTATGCCGCACCGTTATTGCATATTGATGTCGAAAGAAGACGCAGAGAAACTAAATATTGAAGATGGCCAGCGTATAAAAGTCGTAGGCGAGGCTGGTGAAATGGACAACATCGAAGTAGTTGTTGGACAAATAAGATCAGGCACTGTTGCCATGTTCTATCCTGAAGCAAATGTTCTCATCAAGGCTAATATCGACAAGCGATCACGAACACCCAACTTCAAGAGTGCTCCTGTACGAATAGTCGTTTAGAGATTTACTTCTTTTTCTTTGTTGGGTCTTTAACGAATGTGGCCATGAAGTTCTCTTTCAAGAAGTCTTCTTCTTTGACCTTACGAAAGCCGGCTGCTTCTATCTCCGCGATAAACTCTTTTTTGCCGGTTCGTACATTTTTCATCACCCATTCAGAACTTTTGTCCGGTCTACGATCGAGATCGATGACGACCAATTTGCCATCTTTACGCAAAGCTTTGTTGATGGAAATGAGCGTGTGACTTGGATATTCGAGGTAATGATAGGTATCACAAACGAATGCTAAATCAATTGAGTTAGCTGGGAGATTTACCGACTTCTTAGTACAAAGCACTGTGCGCATTTCTTTCATGCCCTGAGCCTGTGCTTTTTCGTCTATGTGCTTGAGAAAGGCTTTGTTAATGTCTACGGCATAAACCCGTCCATTGGGAGCTACTTCTTTGGCGATCAAAAATGTGTAAAAGCCTGTTCCAGAACCAATGTCGCCAACACTCATTCCAGGTTTTAGCTGAAGCGCCTTGATGATATTAACGCGCTGGTTATAGATTTCCCGGGTTGTATTTTCAAAGGTTTCCAGCCACTTATTCCACTCTTTCTCAGCAGCGGCATCGTCCTTAGCTGTCTCTACCGGTGCACGATTGGCTAGGGGCTTTGTTTTGTCGGCAGCCAGCGACTGAGAGCCCAGCAGTTGAGTAAGCAAAACTACTGATAAGGCTATTCTAGACAAGCATCCGAGCATATTAATTTGTCCCTCCAGCGAATCCGGTCTTATTCATAATCGCATAGTTACTGTTTATTTTAGTGGTTCCGGGGTGATCGGCGCCAAGAACTTTTTGAGCCAGGTCAAGAGCTTTTTTGGATAAGCTTTGCGCCTGAGCCAGGTCGCCCTGGTGATAATGCAGGGACGCCAGGTTGTCGAGCATATCCGGTATGGCGATATGTTCAGCTCCCAGCTCGGTTTGCCATATTTCCAGCGCCTGACCATAAAATTTGACCGCTTTGGCGAATTCCTTCTGTTGGACATAAATAGCCGACAGGTCATTTAATGTCTCTGCCAGAAATATCTTGTTACGCTCGCCAATTTCCTTGAGCATCATCTCGGCTTCCCCATCTTTCTTAAGTGGGAAGTAAATGAGAATTGCCAGACATCTTTTAGTCTCCAATAGCAGGGGATCGTCTTTGGCTGAATTGGTCTCTTGCAGTTTGTGAGCGCGCTGCCAGTGATCTTCTGCCTGTCCAAATTCACCTTGGGCAAAATAGGTTAATGCCAATTTGTGCAGGGTGTCGGATAACTCCGGGTGCTCTTTCCCGAGGCTATCTTCTTTATCTTGAAGTTCCTTGGTGAGAATAAACTGGTGCCATGTGTAGTCGGCTGGTTCGCCGTAAGATTGCCCGTTGGCTCCGTAAAAAGCTTCGACGTACTTGAGATTTTTTTTGTTGTCTGATTTCGTCATGTTAGCTTGCGATTTTACGTATCTCTTTCACAGACTACATTTACCAGTACGTGCTTGCGATCTTTACGCGAAATATCTATTGCTTTTCTCAGAGTAGCAGGTAATTCAGCCGGCTTGTCGACAGTAAGCCCAATACCGCCTGTAGCTTCGGCTAATTTCTCAAATGAGATGTCTACTTCCAGGTTGCATAAAGCGAAGCTGTTTTTCTTCTCAGCCCAGCCATTTTTGGTTGTCCCTAAATAGGACTTTTTAATTGTGGACCAGGCGCTGTCGTTAAACACGACTATAACAATGGGCAACTTGTAAGCTGCTGCCACATAGTGCGCTGAAAGCGGTGTGTTGAATAAGTAGCTGCCGTCGCCTAGTGTGGCTACCATCGTCAGATCAGGCGCTGCCAATTGAGCTCCAAGCGCAGCTCCCAACGACCAGCCAAGTCCGCTGGCGATTGAATTCTCGAACCAACTGTCGGATAGGTGTCTAGGTACCAGTGTTGGTTCCAAGTTGTACTCGTTGAAAATTACAGTCTTGTCGTCAGCAATTTCTCCTAAGCAGTATGAGATATAGCGCTTACTGATTTTTGGCAAAGAGGCATCTTTCGCCGCTTCTTTCTTCGCTGTCTCAAATACTTTCTTGTGTTCGGATTCAATGGCGGCAAAACGTGACTTGTCCTGGCGTGCGTCCAATGCTTCGCAAATTCGCCTTAAGGTCTCAGTTGGATTGCCTGCTAAGCAAATATCTGCAGGGAAGCTGCGCATTGGTAGCTTGCCGGCTAAAGGATCGACGCCAATTTGGATTATTGGTTTGCCTCTTTCGAGAGGCTCCTTCACCTTGGTGATGGCCGGAATCCAGGGAACATGACTTTCGATACAAATAATTAAATCAGCTTCTGCAATATAAGGTGCAGGATCGAATCCCAGATGCATGGGATGATCCGTGGGTAAGTTGAAGAAGTTGTGCTTGCCGAACTCAACAACGCCAATTCCTAGTTTCATAGCCAGATTCGAAAGTGCTTCCACACCACCTTGATAGCGACCCAGTTCGGCAGTGACGATAAGAGGTTTCTTGGCTGAAGCGATTGCTTTGGCGGCAGCATCGATTGCACTTTGCACAGGTGCGCTGGCAGCAGCAGGGCTTTGACGTGGTGTTTCTGAATAGGTGAATGATTCGATCTGCTCACAAAGTGCTTCTTTGGGCAATGTCAAATAAACAGGACCGGCCGGCTGACTCTTGCTTATAGCAAGCGCTCTATCGACAACAGATTCTAGATTGAAAGAACCTTTCAGTTCGTAGTCCCATTTGGTGAATTCACGGAAGTAGGCTGCTTGGTCAAAAGTATCCTGACCCCATTGCACAAAATTAGTGCGACATCCTTCTATTTCTTGGACGCCGTTTGAAGGCTGTTCATACCAGGGGCTCTTACCTGCCAGGACAAGCATGGGAATATGGCTTCTATTGGCATTGATAATTCCCAATCCCATGTTCGCTGTACCGACATTGACGTGTGCCATCACTGCTTGAGGTTTGCCTGAGAGAAGAAAATATCCGTGTGCCATGGCAATGGCGGTATTTTCGTGCGGTGCAACTATTTCCTCTAATTCGAAATCCGGGTCGTCGCTGTAGCAAGCAAGGGCGTCAATGATTGGTGTAAAGTCCGTGCCCGAATTGGAAAAGAAATATCTGATGCCGCGCTTATTCAAAAGTCCCATCAGTGCGTGGGCAACCGTACCAGCTTCTATCTTTTGTGTCTTCAAAGGACTTATTTGTTGGCGCTGTGACATGCGTGCACGTCTCAGGTGGGCAGACAAAAGGCTCTCAAATTCATTGGGTTTATCGAGATTGGAAAAATGTCCGGCTCCCTCAATATTCACAAGCTGAGACGCCGGCAATAATCTGTGGATTTCGGTCAAGAGAGGATCTGTTGGTGTTATTTGATCTTCACTGCCACCAATTAATAAAACGGGGACATCAATATTTGATACAACGTCCCTGTAGTCATCGGCAAACATTGAAATCCAGGAGGCGAGAAAGACATCCTTGTCTTTTGTGCCCTCAATTTCCACTGCTTGCGCAACTATTTCTTTGTCTGTGCCTTTGGCAAAAAGTGCCGGTATAAGTTCAGCCGCGCTTTCTTTGAGACTCATTTTCGACAAGCGATCTTTCATGAAGGCAACTTTGTCGGATGCCTGCGGATTGAATGACCAGGTATTGGCCAATGTCAAAGATTGAACTATAGCTTTTTTCTCTTGGAAGACATTTAAGGCAACAACGCCACCCATTGATAATCCAACGAAGTGTGCCTTCGCATATCCCAATTGTTCAATAAGAGCAATAACATCTTGAGCAAAGGACTTTACGGTAACTTCCTTGTAGGTGTCTTGACCGGGAAACTTTGATTTTCCGTGACCACGGAAATCAACAGCGAGGCACTTATAGCCAAGCGATGCAAGGGACGACATTTGTGTTGCCCAAGATCTGCTATCTCCGCCTACTGCATGCAAGAAAACAACCAGCTCATCTCCTTGCCCACTTTCAGCCATGAAGAGTTCGGCACCGTTGGATAATTTGACTGTAGATGTTTTTGTCTCAGACTTAACGTGCGCTTTGTTCAATTGCATTGTCATAGATTTTTACTCTTGTTTAGCGATTATTGCCAATGTTCCGCCGCCGCATGGACCGTGATGTTCGGCACGCGTGCTTATGTATACAGTCGGATCGTAAAGGACACTGGACAAAACAGCACCCAATACGCAGCGAGAATATCTGGTGTCGCTTATGTCATCATCGGTTAGCATTGTCGCGCGTCTGCCGTGAATGGTGCCGCGTGGATCTGCTTCTGATTTGGCAAACACGCCAACAATTTTTTCAGCTTGTTTTGGTGTGAGTTGCAGATTGCAGTCTATTTTTAGTTTTGCTAAAACATCAATTACCGATTTTGTATCGAGCATGTCTTTCAAAATGCCGTGCTCGATCATAAGATCGCCATCCCAATAGGGACTGTTGGCCAAAACCATAATCTCCGTACGTTCAAGTCCAGGTTTAGCCGAGCATGAAGCCGTGGTCGAATATAGATTCCAGTCATTGCAAATGACATCGTCATTTAATTCCGTTGGTTTCACTTCGCCGAGGGCAAGTGCTGCTCCCAGCGCCGAAGCCCCGCGAGAAAAGACCATGTCCGAACGGATTGGTTTGCCGGCTTTAGCTGCGTCTAGTTCTTCCTCGTAAGTGAATTTAGGAATAGCGCCTTTCATTTGAATGAGATGCACGTCACTATTGGATTCGACTTTCAAATCACTGACGATTTGCATTATCACACGTGCGGTTTCTTCGACTTGTGCCATACGGCCAATTTCATTGGGCGCAAAAGCACGCGTAAAACCAATTCCGACAGCCAAGCGTTTTTCTGTACGCTTGTCCTTCAATGTTTCCCCGGATTTGCAAAATACAACAATGTGCGGACTAACAACACCCTCGCAGCCGCCTGAAAGCGAAAAGATTATACGGTCGACAACTTCTTGCCGAGAAATGCCCAGTCTTGCTGAAAACAATGATTCAAACGCCGACATTGCTAAGTCGCGGGTGAAGTCATTGCGACCACCGTTGCCTTCGGTCTTACCGATGATGCAAATTACATCGGCGGGATTAATTGTCCCGTCATCCATGTACTTTGTAAGTTGGCTTACATCGGCAGGATTGCTGGTTGCAATCTTTATTGCTTTGACTTGCATGACAAAACCTTCGCTTTCAGTTTACAAACTTACGTGCAGAGTTTTACCAGTGCGAGCCTTAATATCAATCTTGTACACATCGCCGTGATTCATTTCCGACGCTGTCTTCATTGAAGCTAGAGCTTCAACAACGGCAGGCGAATTGGCCGTCATGCAAGTAACAGGTTCTTTTACGCAGAGCGGGAAATCGTGCCATGTGCCTTTCCAGAGCATGATGCCGTGACCTGCTGGAAAAACAAAACACTTCACTTCTTTCAGTTCCGGTACTTCACCCTTCTGTTCGTGGTTGGGTTTGCCAAGCACCATAGCAAAAGGTTGATCACCTAAACCAATAAAAAGCTGAGTCATTTCCACATGACGCTCGAGCCAAATTACATCGCCTGAGCGCTTGCTTATACGTGCCGTGCGGATGACAGCGCTCCCTTGACATTCAAATGGGATATTGAAACCCTCTTCGACAGAACCCTTGTAGAAGGGGATAGTCAGACCGGCATTCGGTACTTCAGTGCCTATGAAAAGACCAAAGTCCTTAGTATTTTCCGGTGTCGCTTGAATGATCGGTACTTCAATAACATCAGCCTTTGGTGCCACTTCGACCATCTTCAATCTCCTTACGCTTTTCTGCCTTTTCCAGGAAGGTCACCAGGTTGAAAATTGCTTCGTTGAGTGGCGCGCGGCGCCCGTGCTTGGCAGCAATTTTGGCAACGGCCCCATTGAGAAATTCCAGCTCGGGGTGGCGTCCTGCCCTCAGATCTTGGAGTGTAGCATTGATGTTTTCTCGTGTCCTTTCAAGAGATTTAAATACATCCTCTAAATGCTCGGTTGTCAGGTGAATTCCTTCCAGTTGGGCAATTTCCACGGCTTCTAATACGACTTGCCGAGCCAAATTGTTCAATTCCGGACTGTCGGCAATTGCGCCATTTGGTTCGTCGACAATCGAGCACAGTCCATTGATGGATAAATTCCACAATGCCTTTTGCCATTCTGATTTCAGTGGATTGAAATTGACCGTGGTATCGATGCCTTTATCGAGCAGTACCTTTTGCCATTTGTTCAAGAAATCTGCGTGAACCTGCTCGCCGGCAAACTCATACTTGTGAATTCCGGCAACGTGAATGTGACAAGGTGAAACTTTGCGGACGCCAATATAACAAAGCAGTCTAAAAAGAGAATTGTCCGGCAAAATTTGTTTGGCCATTTCGTAAATGCCTAATCCATTTTGCATCAAAACTATTTTGTTGGATGATTTTATATGTGGTGCCAAGTTTTGCAAAACCACAGGTATTTCATGCGCTTTGGTGGCAACAAATATCGCTGCGTCGTCAGAAAGTTGGGGAAATTTTGACCATGAATAACACTGGATGTTTAGACTGCCTTCGACAGCACCTGTTACTTCAAGTGGTTTGTCCAGCAAAGCTGCGCAGGATGAATCGCGCGCCAGTAAGTGGGATTCTTCTGATTCTTGAATCAGATACTGCAGTATGAGACCCATGCTGCCTGCACCAATTACCAAATTTTTTAGCACGTTGCGCCTTGTCTAGAGGTTATGGTTCTTCCTTGCCGTTCCATTGCTTAAACTTGCTCTTTTGATGAAGTTCTTCCGCGCTGCCTATACCTTCTGAGGTATGTTTGCTTGCTCCGGTTATGCCGTTGACCATAGCTTTCTTATTGGTTTGTTCGGCAGTATAGCCTTTTTTCTCGAAAGTTGTGTTTCTAAAGCTTAAACCACGCACTTTGTTTGGATCGTCAGAGTTTTTCTTTGAGTGCATGGTTTCGGCTAGATCTTTTTGCTTGCCCTGCATACTTGCTGGTGTGTTTACATTGGCACGCTTCGCTTGAGCCATGGACTGATTCATGTTGAATGCTTTCCGTCCAAGCTGGGAATTTGTCAGTCCGGTGGCTTTTGGTACCAAATCTGTAGCCAATGGCTCTGTAATCGGCTTTGTTTGTTGCACATTCATTGATTGCCCATCGTATGTAGGAGCAGGCAGTTGACTCTCAAATGGATTCCATTGATCGCTTATTGCCGGAGTAGTTGCCTTTTGCTGCACTTGTTCAAACGTCGCTGGAAACTGAGGTTGATAGGTTGAGTTTGGAATAACTAAATCGCCTGGCTGCGCCGGCAAGTCCGGATGCGCGGCATTCCATTCGTCAATTGCTCTTTGTGTTGCTTCGTTTGCTGCGGCAACGAGCTCTTTGTCATGACGTATAGCCTTGCTAAGCAGCTTGTACATGTAGTCAAAATGCTTTTGGTAGGAATCGACATTGTGAATATTAGCCGGATCGGATTCTAGCTGCTTCAGTCCTCGTTGATGCTGCACCTTCAAATCAATCTTGGAAAGATCGGTAATAGGTGAATTATCGATATCGGTGCTCACCGTCTTATCACAAAGTTCAACGAATTGTTTCCACTCACGAACCATTGCTGCATGTTCGTCACGTGTTTTAGGCGGATTGGTTCTTTCCGGACGGCGTGTCGCTCTAAGTTTGTCTGCTGATTCGTACTCTTCGACTTCAGGCGCTTTTGCAGCTCTGCCTGTGCTTCGGTAGCCTGCATAACCTGCACCAAGAATGCTGTAGCCAACAACGGACTCTTTGAATTCTCGACTATTCATATCAGGCGCAAATTTGCCCTCGCAAAGCGCGCGACCTTGTGCGTGTACAAGCCCAGCCAGAGGTCCGCCCATGGCCAGCGCAATAGCTTCATGGACCTTGCTTCCTGCATCACCGGCTTTTATTGCATTGGTGCTCAATCTAATCTGGTTGGGCAGGATCATCGCTGCAACAGAAGCGGCGCCTACACCCGCATTTTTCAATCTAGCCGCAACCATGTTTTCACCCTGCGGATCAACCGGTGTCAGAATGCCACCATAAAAGGCACCAGTAGTTGCTGCCGTAAGCAAGGGCTTTTGGGCAAATGGAGATTTTTCGACAAGTGAAACAGTATTGGCTAATGGTCGCCAGAATTTGCTGGTTGCAGGCGCTCCAAGGAATTTTATGGATTCGCTTGAGCCTTTTAATAGTTTGCTCAAACCGACGAAGTTTAAGAGCGAGCCGGCGCCGGAACCGACAAGTTGACCGTACCATTCGGCGCTTCCCAGGGCTTGTTGTTTGTTCTCCACAAGCTTCACTGCATGGGCTTCTTGTGGGTTGAAAAGTTGAATAAGTCCGTTAACAGGAGTCTGTAAGGCAGAGTCAACTAGCGCGCCGACAAACGCGTTGGCCGTTGAGCCGATTACCTCAAGACCCATTTTTTTCGACGTTTCGTCGTTGTTAAGTTTAGAAGCTTGGCGATCGTGCGCTTCTATGTGAGCACCGGTAAGGGGGTTGGACATTTTGGGGGATTCCTTGGTCGAGGGGATGGTCGTGGCTCGTGTATATGGATCAAAATAGCTTGCCCCTGCGCGCAATATAAAAGAGAAGTCCCTAGCTATCAAGGGGGAATCTACGGGCTCAGTGGGAAACTTACGGTTTATACTTATGTCCCTATGCATTTAATTAACCTATTTGACTTTGAAGAGAAGGCGCACAAAAAGCTGCCGACACCTGTTTGGGACTATTATTCAAGCGGCGCTCACGATGAGATTACTCTGCGCGAAAATCGCGCTGCCTACGACAAAATTTGCTTGCGTTATAGAGTTCTTGTCGATGTAAGCGAGCGCTACCTTTCGACCAAAGTATTAGGACACACCCTGTCTATGCCTGTTATTGTCGCTCCCATGGCTTTCCAGGCAATGGCTCATCCGGAAGGTGAATTGGCAACAGTCAGGGCAGTCGGTGGCGCCGGTACCATCATGATTGCCTCCACTCTCTCTAATTTTTCTATTGAACAGATTATGCAGGCGGCATCCGGTCCAGTTTGGTTTCAACTCTATATCTACAAAGATCGCTCAGTGACAAAGTCTCTAGTTGAACGAGCTGAAAAAGCCGGTTGTGCCGCGCTTGTTGTCACAGTTGATTTGCCTGTTTCCGGCAGGCGCGAACGAGATGTGCGCAATCGATTTGCCTTGCCCAAGGGTTTGCAGATGGGCAATTTCGGTACAAGTGAATTCGCTTCCATGCCCAAACCAGCTGATCAATCGGGGCTCACAACTTATGCCTCAGCTTTGTTTGATCCCAGTGTTAGTTGGAAAGACATTGAGTGGCTAAAATCAATTACCAAATTGCCTATCTTGCTTAAGGGAATTGTCAGAGGTGATGATGCTAAGGCCGCTGTGGAAAGTGGTGTTTCAGGAATAGTTGTCTCCAACCACGGCGGTCGCCAGCTCGACACTGCTCCTGCAACAATAGAAGTTTTGCAAGAAGTTGCTGAAGCTGTCGATGGTCGCGCTGAACTTTTGGTGGATGGCGGTATCAGACGAGGCACAGATGTCGTGAAAGCAATCGCATTGGGTGCCAAAGCAGTTTTGGTAGGCCGTCCTATACTCTGGGGATTGGTCAATGGCGGCGGTGATGGTGTGGCGCAAGTGCTGGATATTTTGCGTGCAGAAATTGATCAGGCAATGGCCTTATGCGGCTGTGCCTCGGTCAATGAAATTAGTCTTGATCTTATTGGTGAAAGAGTTGCTGTTAAGGAGGTTTCCCTTGGAAAATAAAGCAGTTGTTGCCGCTTTGTTGTTGATTGCATTTTTGCTTCCCCAGGCATCATTTGCTAAGCCGAAAGTTTTGGGAGTGGCTGGTGTTGCATATGGTGTCACTGTCGGAGTCCCCATTAAAATTGCTCGTGATATTTTCTCGGAAACAAAACGCATGACAGGTACGCTCGAATCTGATTTCGAGGTTTTTCAAGACCCTGTTATTTCGCAAACGCGATTGTTGATTTATTTCATGACTGTGCCTTATGGGCTGGTAAGTGGCAGCATTCTTGGCACAGTCCATGGCGTGGGCAACGCTTTTAAATATGGCTATGAGGAACCTTTTTCCAAGGCTTCCGTCAGTCTTAAGGAGAAAGAGGTTGCTATGAAGACGCTGCCTTGATTAAATCCAAAAATATTTCAATGTCAAGCGAAGCTTGCTAACAGTTTCGGGAATGTATTAAGTGTGAGGACCGATTTACCATCTATGACCAACTCCAACTCCAATGAAAATAGAAGGAAGAACCTAATGAGAATGCTTTCGAGCTTATTTAAAAATCTATGGAACGCCGTAGTACCAGACAACGGAGGCTCCGCTTGGGATTCGTACAGAGCCTCAAGAAGTTAAATAAGTAAGCAACTCATAAACTCCTTATCAGGGAGCCTCGCATTTGAGGCTCCCTTTCTATTTCTCGCTATAATTAGCCAGGAGCCTTTCTTGCGGCTTTTACACCGCTTTTACAAAGGATAGTGGCCGTGGTTCATATTTTTTCGTGGCTATATTTCGCTTACTTCTTCATTGCCGGAGCATTTTTCTATTACCTGGAAGTGCTTGTGCGCGCCTTTACGTTTCCTTTTGATAAGAACCGCAAGCTTATTCACTACATCTCTTGTTTGTGGGCTTACCACTACATCTACATCAATCCCTTTTGGCGCTGTCACTGGGAAGGCAGGGAGCATCTCAAGGGATTGAAGACCTGTATTTATGTCGGCAATCACCAATCGACAGCAGACATTCCAGTCGTTTATGGCTTGTTTAAGCCGTTTAAGTGGATTTCCAAAAGCGAAGTCCTGAAGATTCCATTTTTCGGCTGGAATATGGGCTTAAACCAATATGTCTGCGTGCAGCGTGGTGACAAGAAAAGCATTCGCGAAACAATGGAAGCATCGCGCATGTGGCTTGCCCGTGGCGTGTCCATGTTTATTTTCCCGGAAGGCACGCGCTCGGAAGATGGCGAACTTTTGCCCTTTAGAGACGGTGCTTTCAAGCTAGCTTGCGAATTCAATATCCCCATCCTGCCGATGGTTATAGATGGCGCCAAAGACATCATTTCCAAGCGTGGCAAGACGGTTAACTTTAACGTTGACATCTATGTCAAAATTATGCCGCCTGTTTATCCAGCAGATTTTCAAAACCAGCCTGGTGCCCTTCGTGAACACGTCCGTGAGCTGATGAAGACTAACCTGGCGGAAATAAGAGCGCGCAAGAATAAAGAGTCTAAGAACCTTGTAAAAGCATAGGCGGGAACATTTGTATTTCGCTCCTGTCTTGTCTTTAAAGATGCTCTTTTAAAGAAAGGTCATGTTTGAGTGTGAAAAATGCGATATTTGGTTTGTTCCTCGCCGGACTTTTCCAGTTTACTGTTGCTGCCTCAGCGCTGGACTCCTCCTACACGCCTATTCAAGGCAACGTAAAAACATTTGTTGATTTAAAACAACCAATTAAAGCCTCGGACAGCGTTATAGATGTTGGTACTACTTACATAAAACCGCAATCGGGACACGCGCCACCAGAAGTATTTCGTGCCTGGATTTCGCGTACTCATCCACACTTTTTCGCATCTGCCGGCACTTTTCCGCCTACAAGTGTCATAGAAGTGAAAGGTGAATGGGATGATGCAGCACGCACGCTTCGATCATTGAATATCAATCACACAAGTATTCGCCGTGGCAAACTGAAAGAATTGAATTTATCCGGTGTGCGTGTGTTGGTAATTAATTGCGCAGGTGAAGTGCCGCATGAGTCGTATCAGAAAATTCGTGACTTTGTAATAGGCGGCGGTTATTTACTAACCACCGACTGGGCGTTGGATGGTTGCTTGCAGAAAGTGTTTCCCGGCTACGCTGAGTGGAATCGCGGGCGTTCGCGCACGCCTGTTGTTGATGCTCGTTTGATTGATAAACAGACTTCTCTGGTAGCAAACACAGTGACTATTGCCGGTTGGAAGTTAGATGATGCTGCACATACTATTCGTATTACTAAGCCTTCTGCCGTCAGAGTAATAGCGGTGAGCAATGAATTGGCTCAAGAAGATCCAGACCGAAACGGCATATTAGCTTTCACCTTTCCTTTCGGTCGCGGCAAGGTGATGCACATGATTGGGCACTTCGATAACAATGCCGCCTTTGTTTTTACCGATAGTTTGCCTGATCCAGCACCGCAAATTGGCATAGCGCTAAGACAGGCTCTGGCAACCAATTTCATTGTTGAAGGGCTAACACACTAAGGTTATCAAGGGTTTTTCTCCAAAGCTGTCCGGGAAGGAAAGGGTCAGAGGAAACCATATCCATGCGTCAGATAAAACTGACATTCCTGTCGCGTTTTCACAAGAAGCCGGTTGATTTTTACGACTTGCTTACACAGCATGCCGCCAAGACTCTTGAGGGCATGCAAGAGCTGGAAGCTTGGATTGAAACCGCCGATGAAGAACATCGAGAGAAAGTTCCGCAGATCGAACGACAGGCTGATGCGCTGAAACTGGATCTGCAAATCAAACTTGGACAAACATTTATAACTCCGTTTGACCGCGAGGATATTTTTGACTTATCTGTGAAAATCGATGAAGTAATAAATGGAGCCAAATCCATCGTTCGCGAAATGGAAGCTATGGATGTGCATCCGAAAAATGAGCTGCTTGAGCAATTCTCCATTATCTTATTGGAAGGAACGCGCTGTATACACAACGCTTTTGCCTCTCTGAAATCAAATCCGAAAGAAGCAGGCAATCAAGCTTTTCTTGCGCGCAAATCGGAAAACCGGTTTACTAAAGTCTATCGTCAGGCAACGCATGAACTGTTTGCAGTTGACGATTTGAAAACAATTTTAAAGACCTACGAAGTCTACCGTAATATGCTGCAAACTGCCGAACGCATAGATAAGCTTGGAGAAAAACTCATTCATGTGATCGTGAAGAATGGTTAGGTAGGTCTTAATGTTGATTACCTTTCTCGTTCTCATCGTTGTTCTTCTCGCTCTTGTTTATACATTTACAAACGGCTTTCAGGATGGCAGTTCTGTTACGGCTGCCCCAATTGCTTGCGGAGCCATGACTGAATTGCAAGCGATGTTGCTTGTAGCGACATTTGAATTTCTCGGCGCGCTTCTTGGCGGTTCATCTGTAGTGGGTGCTGTGCATGACTTAACCACGTGGCCCAAACGCCCCGATTTTATTCCGGTTTTAATATCAGCATTGTGCGCAGCAGTTTTGTGGAATTACACAACGCGGCTTTTGCGCGTTCCATCAAGTTCCACACATGCTTTGGTAGGTGGATTAATCGGTTCTATGGTCGCTGCTGCTCACGGATTTAAATATGTCAACACAGGATACGTGAACGACATAATTCACTCAACTGGTGTCACCAGAGTGCTACTGAGTCTATTCATTTCTCCGCTAATTGGAATTGCAGCCGGCTACCTGCTGTTGCGAATTGCCGCATTGTTGCTTGTCAGCGCAACTCCTGCCATGAATAAAGTTCTTCGTCTTCTGCAATGGATTACCGTACCGATATTGGCTTTTGCGCACGGAGCTAACGACACACAAAAAGCGATGGCCGTAATTGTTCTGTCATTGCAGTCTTGTGGTATCAGCCATAGCGGACTGGTGCCCTTATGGGCACGAATAATCACAGGCATTGCCATGGCTTTCGGCGTTATTATGCTTGCCCCAGGGATTGTTAAAAGAGTGGGCTACGATATTTTTAAGTTGCGCCCCTTGCACGGCTTTGTCGTAGAGGTTGCCTCCGAGTCTGTGATACTGACGGCGTCACTTATTGGAGGACCTGTCGCTACATCTCAGGTGATTTCCTCCGCCGTAGTGGGAGTTGGCAGTTCGCAGCGCTTCAAGGCTGTACGTTGGCTGGTGTTCAAAGATGTATTTGCTGCCTGGTTTTTGACCATACCTTGTGCCGGTCTATTTGCCTATTTGCTGTACGCTGTCGTCTTTCACAACCTGATCGTCAAGCTGCATTAACTCAATCAAAGGCTTGGAAACAGCTTCAAAGCGATAATAGCGGCCTAAACACATTGGTTGTCAGGTGGAATTAACAGTGAACAGCAGCAATAGATTTTTGGCACTTCTTTTTTGTGCTTCAACTTTGTCCATAAGTGCAAACGCGCAGGAGCAATTTTCGCAAGCTCAATCAAACCTTTCAGCAGATTACAGCTCAACAAATGTATCGACACCAGTGTCAATTAACGTTCCGACTCGCGTTGTTGATCAGCAAGTACTAACCGCCGTGCAACCTGGAATTCCCCCTGTGATTTCCGAGTCGGAACAAGGACTAACGGAAATTCGTGACACCATCGGCAAGATAAAGCATGTGCTTTCGCAAATCACTCACGAAGTGCAGCGCATTCAAGTCTACGATATGCCAACGCCTGTAGATATGGATGAGACATTTATGGATCCAACTTTGCAGTCAGACTATTTTTATCCTATGCAGCCTGTATCAATGGAAGGCATGCGCACTGGTCAACCATTGCCTGCACGCAAGAAGTGGATGGATTATTATTCCAATCAACTAACACAGTTAATGCCGCTTCTCAAAAATGACGCAGCAGCGCTCGTATTACCGGAACAAGGTGGCACACCTATTTCCGCTCAGATGGATGTGATGAAAGACAGCTGCAAACAAATCCAAACCGATTACGGACAATTGCAGACAGCAATGGCCGGACCTAATTACGATAATCAATACATTGCTCGACTGGCCGGTGCCTTACGCGACGATCTTTGCGGTGTTGACTCTGTGCGCAAACACATGTTGCGTATTGTGCAGAATGACCGCAAGCAGAGCGCGAAGACTTTTTAGAATCTATTCGGTATAAAGCACGAAATTCCAATGACTGTTCTTAGTAAATTTAACGGTGAGGTTGAGGTTGGCGCACTCTTGGTCCTTTTAGCTACCTCGCCAGTTTGGTTTCTGGCAATTGTTTTTGTCGGCTATAGAACTGTTGATGCTGCGTCTTTTTTCTGGTTTCATGATCTTGCGGCCAGAGAATTTGATCGCGGGGACTGGCTTCAGGCGGAGCACCAGTGTGGCTCCAGCCTTCACTGCGAACGTCTTCGTATGGTGAAAGATTTGGAATTGCGCCACAAATTAGAAGGCATGACTCGAGAACAAGTTGTTGACTTGCTTGGTGACAGGTATGCCACAAGTTGGGCAAAAGGCGGCTACTACGACAGTAATAGCATGAATTACTGTATAGGTGAAACCACTCCATGGGAAACTCTCGACCCATGGTATTTATGCCTAAAGATGGATCCATCTGGAAAGCAAGTCGCCGAATACCGACTTTGGGAGCAAGACTGAGAAGATGTGCCGATCTGTCAGGAAATGATATACTTGTCATAAGATGAGGAGTTTGACAGATGCAAGACTTTAGGGCAAAAATTACCGAAAATGGCAGACTGTTGATTCCGGCAGTTCTGAGAAAAGAATTGGATCTTAGACCAGGTGACGAAGTACTTCTACGTATTCAGGATGATGAGCTGCGAATTGGCAGCTTAAAGTCTGCGCTAAAGCAGAGTCGTAAGTTGGTGAAAAAATATATCAAGACCAACGTGAGTTTGTCCACTAGTTTGATCCGCGACAGGCGGAGTGAAGCAGAAAATGACTGACGTTGTACTCGATGCCTCGGCATTGCTCGCATTATTGAATGAGGAGCCAGGTGCTCTGCTGGTGGAAAAACAGCTTGAGTATTCAGTGATGAGTGCGGTGAATGTTTCTGAAGTGATTGCGCAGTTGATAAAGCATGGCATGCCTCCGAACTTCGCAGTTGCTACGGTTTCCAATTTGGGATTGCGGACAGTTGCCTTCGACGATGATATGGCTTATGCCACCGCGGAATTGGTTGATTCTACTAAGGGCGTTGGCTTATCGCTCGGTGACCGTGCTTGTTTAGCTCTGGCGCAGAAGCTTGGTTGTGTTGTTCTAACTTCGGATAAAGCTTGGGCAAAGCTCAATCTTCGGTGCAAAATAAAATTGATACGATAAAAGCCGGGTCGATCGACCCGGCTTTTCTTTCAGTATGTGGCTTTATGCGCCGTTACTTACTCGTGCTTCTTACCGATGCCGAACACTTCACCTGTTTTCTTGGCGCCTTTGCCCAAAGCATCGACAGTGGCTTTGGTGCCTTTGCCGACAGCTTCAACGCCTTTCTTGGTGCCGTCCACTGTGGCGTCAGCTGTGCCTTTGATTGCTTTACCTGTAGCATCAGCAGTGCCCTTAACGACTTTGCCGGTGCCATCGCCCAAAGCTTTGGCGCCTTTGCCTGTGCCTTCAGCGGTCTTTTTCACAACGTCGCCGGTGCCATCGCCCAAAGCCTTGGCAGCTTTGCCTGTACCATCAGCGGTCTTTTTCACGACATCGCCGGTACCTTTGCCGACAGCCTTACCGCCCTTGACCACGGCGTCTCCGGCTTTTACAGTGCCGGACTTAATGTCGGAACCCAATTTCTTGGTGCCGTCGACAACCTTGTTGTCAGCTAGAGCTGGACCCATACCGAGGACGGTTGCCGTAAGAACTGCTAGTAAATGCTTGGTCTGCATAATTATCTCCCTTGTTCACATTATGAAATTGGAATCCGAAACGATATCAAGAAGTTGGGCTCTGCATGCTAACATGCTTAAGTTTGGTTTTGCCGGGGCAAATCGCCAGGAGCTCAAAATGTCCTCTTCAATATACCTCGATAACAGCGCGACAACAAAGGTTAGACCGGAAGTTGTTGAAGCAATGTTGCCTTTTTTGTCAGATAGCTTCGGCAATGCCTCTTCTTTGCATTTGCAGGGGCGTCTGGCTAAAGAGGGTATCGAGAAGGCACGTCAAAACGTAGCCAAGCTTTTGCATTGCTTGCCTGAGGAAATTTACTTTTCACCGTGTGGCACTTATAGCAATAATGTTGCGCTTATCGGTAGAGCAAGATTTGCTGAAGCCAATGACCAAGGTCGTCATCTGATAACAACAGCTATTGAGCATCCAAGTGTAATTGGTCCTGCCAAACATCTTGAATCACAAGGTTGGAAAGTAACATATTTGCCTGTTGATGCGCAGGGATTCATTGACCTTGCTGAATTCAAAAAGGCTGTCACGAAAGAAACCAGCATTATCTCTATCATGTGGGCCAATAACGAGATAGGCACCCTCGAACCCATTGAAGAAATTGCCGCATTTGCGCAAGAGAAAGGAATCTATTTCCATACTGACGCCGTGCAGACTGCAGGCAAACTTGAAATGAATATGGGCAATGTGCCTATTTCCACTTTGTCGCTTTCTGGGCACAAATTCTACGCGCCAAAAGGTATCGGTATTTTGTATGTGCGCACAGGCGTCAACTTGATGCCTGTCGTTTTTGGTGCCGGACAAGAAAAGGGATTATTCCCGGGCACGCAAAATCTGGCCAGCATTGTCGGTATTGGTGTGGCAGCTGAATTGGCACACAAAGAACTCAAAGAGTCTTACAAGCAATTACGTAAGGCTCAAAAGACTTTGACGGATAGTTTGTTGGCAGTCGATGGCGTTCGTATAACAGGCCCAACCGATCCGGAAAAACGCGTACCAGGACACGTAAGCGTCGGCGTGCAAGGTGCCGAAGGCGAAGCCATTATTCTACGCTCCGATTTGCAAGGAATTTGTCTATCGTCAGGATCTGCTTGTCACTCTGGTGTTATCGAACCTTCATCGGTGCTGAAAGCTATAGGTTTGCCTAGAGAATATGCTTTAGGCTCAGCCCGAATTTCTGCAGGACGTTTCAACAGTGAAGATGAAATCAATCGCGCAGCCGATATTTTGGTGAATGTATTTAAATCCTTGCGCAAGCAACCGGCAGCACAGTCTAAGTCTTAATTAGAAGAAAAATCCCTAGAGCAAGAATTGCCGCGGACACAACGCGCTTAAATAGCGTCTCGTTCATTCGTTTTAAAATGACTGTGCCGGCAAGTGTTCCTATAGTGACGGCGACACAAAGTATTAGTGTGAGAAGCCAGTAAGTAGTTATTTCCTTGTATTCGGCAACTAAATACACAGGTAGTCTGGCCAAATCGACAGCTACTCCAATTGCCGTGGCTGTAGCCACGAATACTCGCGGACTTAAGTCGAAACCAAACAGTGCCGCTGATCTAATTCCGCCTTGATTGCCAACCACTCCTCCGAGAAACCCAGATAAACCACCTGCTAAAAAAGAAGACCAGCCTTTTAAATAAAGCAAGTTCAGCCAATTTGTTAATCCCATCAGCCCGGCAAATATCAAAATGCAGGCAAAAACAAATGTAAGCGTTGTCGTTTGCAAATAGTTGTGCATGAGGGCTCCGGACAAACCACCTAGAGCGCTTGTAATGCCAAAAGACACGAGCACTTTTCGGTCAATGTCTTTCCTTAGCATAAAGCAGCGGAGCGCGGTGGCGACAAAATGTGGAATTGCCACGATAGCAACAGCTAGTTTCGTGCCTGCCCCCAGGGAAACTACAGGAGTTAAAAGACTGCCGATTCCGAATCCACTAACTGAAGCAATTGCTCCGGCTAAGACGGCAACGAGAGAGGCGTTAATTGTTAGTTGGAGATTTTCCACTTAGTCGATTCTGTAGGTGGGATTTCAGCCAGGAGTCAACTGTATCCATTAAGAGTTTATCCGGATGCGGATTTTCAAACATCAAGTGTTCGGCTGTGCCGATAATCAATATTGTTTTGTCCGGAGACTTTACTGCATCGAATAGATCGAAAGTTCCTTGTGGTTTAACCAGTCTGTCTTTTAGACCTTGCAACATGAGTATAGGCAACTCGGTGATCTTCTCTGCTTGTGGTTTGGTGCGGCGCATGAAGACCGCGAACTCCAATAATTCAACCGGCGTCATAGCCAATCTTGAATTTGGATCTTCTTCCCACATTTTTCTTGTCTCTTCATTTGACGTTGCCATCTCTGTTACATAGCCAACATCAAAAGGCTCTTTAGGGTCTTTCAGGAAATGTAGAGTGGCTTGCATTGTCATCTTCTTTTGTTGGAAGCGTTCTGCTGACGGCACAGACGAGATAACGCCGTCGATTTTCTTGCCCAGGTTACTACCGGCTCGAATAGCGATAGCACCTCCCATTGATTCTCCCAAGACATAAACAGGAATATTGTTATTGCGATTCTTAATTACCTGCACGGCATTGGCAATATCGACAATGGTTTGCTCATAGTCCAGTTCCTCGACACCTTTAGTTTGCGCCCATGAACCAAAGCCTCGTACATCCAGCGCAAACACCATGTAGCCACGACGATTCAATTCCTTGGCTGTGGCTTGGAATGCCCTGTTCTCTAAACCCAATCCGTGAATGCATAAAATAGCCGCCAATGGTTTGGCAACTTGGGTTTTCCAGGCAATTACAGGCAATGACTTTACTTTAAAATCAATAGCCGCCCAAGCAAGTTCAGCAGGGCTACTAGGACCGTAAGCATTTATGTATTGCTGCCTGTATTGACGAACAAGACTGTCGAAATCCTGCATAGTGCCTTCTACTTCGGCACTAGCTCGCGTTTCAACCATGCTGGTTAGAATTGGGCTCAGTTGTTTTTTTACAACATCAAGTTTTTCCTGCTGATTTGTCAGTCTGTAAAAATCAGCAAGCTGTGCCAGAGCCCACCAGTATCTCACTACGGCTGCCAGATCTCGTGATTTTGCTCCTTGCCCTGTCAAGGCAATGAGTTGCTTCAAATGTGTCTCTGCTTCGTCATTTAATTTGAGTTCTTCTTCGCACGCTGCAATTGATTCCAAAAGTTCGGCTATGACAATTGGTGGCACTCCGGAATTCAGCGTTGCCTGTACGTAGGCTTTGTTGTATTCAACAAGCGCTCTTTTCGGCTCGTGAGCGTGATATTCACAGTCCGCCAGGCGTTTATTTAAAAGCAAGATGGATTTGGGGTCATTCCCTTTATATAGTTTGATCGCTTCATTCAAGTATTTGATTGCTTGCTCTTCGTTGTTCACGCGCAAGTCAAAGACGGCTAGGAAATAAGGGATATCCCACTGTAGTGTTCCGGATTTTGATTGAGCATTGTAGGCAGTTAGAAGTTTATCCTTAGCTTCCTTTTCTTTGCCTGCGATAAGCAGCGTTAATGCTTGTCCGTCAGGTGTTGATTCGCTTTGAGCTGTTTGTGCTTGTGCTGTTGAAAATCCGCACAGCAAACTAACTGACAGGGTCAGCGAAAGGAAACCTTTGATTGTTCTTGTCATTTTTAGCCTCTGAATTACTGTTGATACTTAACGGAACATCCGTAAGCCTTGGTGGATGCCGTACTTACTTTGCGTCCAGCCATTGCCTCATCTAAGGCCGCTTTGACGTAATTCTTTGCCCCGCTTATGTCTTCTTGATCGACGGATGCTTTGTCATCAATGGCGCCCTTGTAAACGAGAGTGCCCTTAGTATCGATGACATACATATGCGGAGTTGCTTTAGCTCCGTACATTTTGCCGACTTTGCCGTCCTTATCAATTAAGTAACTGGTCGGATGAGCGTTCTTCTCTTTAATGGCTTTATTGATGTCTGATGCCGGCATATTACCCTGACGTCCATCTGCTGATGAGCAAATGGAGAGCCAGATGACGCCTTTCTTCGTGTATGCGTCCTGGAGTTTCTGCATGTTGCTGCTCTCGTAGTGCTTTTTCACAAAAGGGCAACCGAAGTTAACCCATTCCAAAACAACAAATTTGCCGGCGTAATCGGATAACGATTCGTTTTTGCCTTGAGTATTAGGCAAAGTGAAATCCGGAGCCTTTTTGCCGCATTCAGCCACTGCTGCAATTGTTGTAGATGACTCAGCTACTTTGCGTGTTTCCTTGGCACCTGATGGCAGTGTCAACTGCAAGCTTAGTGCAGTAATTGCAAGTACTGCCAAGCCCATTTTTGCTATGCGCATTTTCTTTCTCCTAAGAAACTAGCTCTTGATACCACGAATGGAATTGAAGACAAAATCAAATAAGCCTTTTACTTTGTGTGGTACATCACCATGCAGAAGGGCAGCGCCGGCTTTGGCGATTTCAATTCGTGCTTGGCCGTACGGATACCACCATAGGCGAGTGGCGCCGCCTGCGGCATCAATAGTAATATGCTTTATATTCACAAGGTCAAGCAGCCCAAAGTAGGAATGTGTGCGGCCAAAGCCACTCTTTTTAAGTCCGCCCCAAGGTAATTGCGGACAGGCAAATGAGAAGAGTCCGTCGTTTATAAAAACAGTACCAACTTCCAAATCGCGAGCGATATCTTCGGCGTTGGTCAAATTCTTGGTCCAGATGGAAGCGGACAGTCCATATTCGCTGTCGTTAGCTAATTCAATTGCTTCATCTTCGGAGTTAACAACCATTATTGGCAAAACAGGACCAAATGTTTCTTTGGTCATCACATCCATGGAGTGATCGACGTTGGTCAATATTGTCGGCTCGTAAAAATGACCGCCAAGATCGTTTCTTCTATTGCCGCCGCAAACGACTGTTGCACCCATGTTGCGTGCTTCATTGACTTGTTTTTCTATTTTGGCAAGCTGTCCTTCATCGATAACAGGGCCAATTTCTGTTTTTGTATCTAAGCCGTCACCGAGTTTTAATTTCTCGGTATAGGACATCATGTACGAAATCAGCTTCTCCGTATTCTTGCTTTTGACGACATAGACTCGCTCAACAGATGCGCAGGCTTGTCCGCAATTGGTAAATGCTCCCCAAACAATTCCTTTGGCTGTCCATTCAACAGGCGCATCCGGCAAAACTATTGCGGCATCTTTTCCGCCAAGTTCTAATCCGACAGGCGTCAATGTCTTTGCTGCCTGAGCCATTACTTTGCTGCCGCCTTCAGCAGAACCGGTAAACAAAATTTTGGCAAGGGATGTTTGACATAAGTGTTGTCCCGTTGTGCGGTCGCCTGTGATTACGGTTACGACACCTTCCGGAAATCCTGCTTCAGCAAAAAGCTCTTCTATTTTGATACCAATGAGAGGGCATTTTTCAGACGGCTTTAAAACAACTGTGTTGCCGACCATGACAGACATAATTATTGCCATCATCGGAATGGCAAATGGATAGTTCCAGGGAGAAATTATGCCGACGACCCCAATTGGCTCAAAACTAATTATGCTTTGCTTGCTGGCCAATAATGGATTGGTCATGCCGATGGTTTGATCTTTGAGGGCTTTTTCTGAGTTTTCGGCGAACCAAATACACGCATCCAGCGAGCCTGTAATTTCCGCTGTGTAACTTTCAAATAACGGCTTGCCTACTTCTTGAGTTATAAGTTTGGCAATTTCGTCAGAGTGCTTACGCAAGACTTTGTGCAGGTTGAGGACCAACTTGCGTCTCTTGGGATAGTCAAGTAATTGCCATTCTTCAAAGGACGACCATGCTTTGTCGACGGCCGCCTGTACCTCATCGGCATTCAGGCAAGGTGCCTCACCTAACAGCTCGCCTGTAGCCGGGTTGAATGACTTAATTGTGCTAGCCTGGTCGACTGCCATGTTTACCTCATGCTCTTAGCGCATTTGCTCTTGGCTATTGCCGGTAAGACGTTTGATTGCTTGTGAGGCTTCCGCGTTTTCGGTTCCCACAAGACCCAAGGATAGACTTTGTTTATAGTACTTGAGAGATGCATTTATATCACCGTCTTGTTCCAGGGCTTTTGCTAATACGTAACAAATCTCAGCGCTTTCTTGTCTTCCTGCCAGGGCGGCTTTAAGAGCGTCCAGAGCCTGCTTAGTATTGCCGTCTCTAAGATATATGGTGCCGAGCATAAGACTGGCGTCGGGATCATCATTAGCCAATGCCAAAACTTTGTCTAATAGTAGTTCCGCTTGTTTAGTGTTGCCTTTTTGGGATTCAATTTTTGCCAAAACAAGATATGCATCGGATGTCCCAGGCACCATTTGAATTACTTTATTAGCCAGAGTCTTCGCGTCTTCGTCTTTGCCGTATGCTAGGTCAATTTTCGACATTGCTAGAAGTGAAGAAGGCTCGTCTTCAGCAATTGTTAGTGCTTTGCTCACCAATTCACGAGCTTTGTCCAAGCTTTTTGTTTTAGAATCCTGTTGGCATATTGCTTCAGCTTGAGCTGCCAATGATCGAGCTAACGAAATTTGACTTGTGACATTGAAAGCGGCTTTTTCCTCTGCATCATCGACCTTGCCTTGTTTTGCATAAACTCTGGATAAAGCTAGTTGTGCTTCTTGTGAGAGCATGTCATCTGAAATCGCTCCGTAGCTGGTTTCGGCTGCTTTTAGATCACCACGAGCTTGATGCCACTTACCCACTGCCAATTGAGACAAAGGAGAATTTTGCTTGGGAGCATTTGCAGATTCCAGAATTTCTGCTGCTTTTGTTGACTCGCCTAAATCCAGGAAGCACAACGCAGAGAGAATTTTTGCTTCACTATTTTCGGGACTGGTTTTTAAAACTGAATTCAACGTGTTTTGGCAGTCTAAATATTTGTGCAGAAAATATTCGCCTGTTGCCTTTGACAGAAGTGCATCTTGTGCGTCGGGAAATGTTTTTAACACTTCACTTGCGGCAACAATCGCCTCATTCCAAAAATTGAACACTAGTGCTTGCTTGGCTAATTGTTGCAATACGACCGGATTGTGCTCATTGGCATTTATCGATTTTGAAAATTCATCTTCTGCTTTGGTCAAGTTTCCTTGCCGGACGAGATTTCTAAAAACGTTGTTGCGTGCATCAAGTGTTGGAGCAGCCAAAGTTGCAGCTTTGTATTCGCATTGCTTGGCTTTATCGTCTTGATGCAATTCTTTGTAGAGATCTGCGAGGCTTGCCCAAGATTCCCAGTTGCTTGGATCCAGGTCGACAACTTTGTCAAATTCGACAATGGCTGCTTCTTTTTTACCGAGACCTTTCAAGGCAAGAGCATATTGAAAATGCGCGGCTGTTGAATTTGGTGCATGTTCAATGGCCTTAAGTCCGGCGCTTTGTGCGCCTGCTAAATTAGACAGACGCAAATAGATCGTCGCCAATAGAGTCTGGAACGCTGCATTGTCTGCGCACTCAGCCGATTGTGCCTTAAGCAACTCGCTTGCTTTGACTGCATCACCAGTGGAAAGCAACTTGGTTGCCTCTGCCATGCATTTTTGGCAGTTGGACTCAATGGCTGGTGCCGGCAAGGTTGCAATTGCAAAACTGCCAGCCAAGAAAATGGCCGAGAAGATGGAAACGAGTTTTTTTTGATTCGCTGGCATATATCTATTACCAATTATATTTTTACCTATGCCCAGTTCTGATATTGTTGATTCCCTGGGTAAATGATATTTACAAGCTTATCTGCAAACGGCAGATAAAATCTGGGAGGCAAATGGTAGGGCTAGGTAAGTCACCGCAACTGGATGCTACTTTAGAGCGAGCCAAAGCTGCCGATATTCAGTTGGTTCGCTTCCTCTACTGCGACTTAAGTTCCATGATTCGCGGAAAATCTGCCAACATCACACGTTTTGCCGACAAAGCCTCTTCAGGCATTGGTCTTGTTAAAGGTCAGCTGTCTATGAATATGCTCGACGAACCACAGGCTGAAACCGGATTGGGAGCAACCGGCGAAGTTCGTTTGCTGGCGGACTTATCGACCTTTACTGTCTTGCCTTACACTGAGCGTCAAGCACAAGTTCTTTGTAATCTAGTCGAATTGAATCACTCACCCTGGGATTTGTGTCCACGGGCTGTCTTGAGGAGGCAAATTGAGAAAGCTGCTCATTTAGGCATTTCTGTCCAGGCAGCTTTTGAGCCGGAGTTTAGCCTTGGACGTATGCTAGAAGGACAATACGTACCTATCGATCGAAGTGTTTGTTTCTCAACTGATGGTATGAATCGGGCCGCCGAATTCATTTCTCGATTTGTCGACAATCTTGAAAGTCAGGGCTTGCCCGTTGAGCAGTACTATCCGGAATTGGGACATGGTCAGCATGAATTAAGCATTCGACATTCATCGGCTATGACGGCTGCCGACAGGCAAATTACTTATAGGGAAACACTGCGGGGGACTGCATTTCAATTGGGATTCGATGCAAGCCTTGCTCCCAAGCCATTTGAAAATCAAGCAGGTAATGGCTGCCATCTGCATCTGTCATTGTGGAATCCCGACGGCACTCAGAATTTGCTTGCGGCAAACGGACAATTAAGCGAAATTGGACAGTCTTTTGTGGCGGGAATTCTTGAGCATTTGCCCGGCATTGTAGCCTTAAGCTGCCCTTCTGTTAATTCTTACAGGCGCTTGAAACCACGATCTTGGAGTTCAGCCTACACGTGTTGGGGTTATGAAAATAGAGAAGCAGCGGTGCGTATTCCAACAACATATTGGGGGCACGAGGAGGAGTCCACCAACATTGAAATAAAGTGCGTGGATAGTAGCGCCAATCCATATCTGGCTTTGGCCGCCATAATCGGTGCAGGACTTTCCGGCATTGAGCAAAAACTTACGCCACCTAAACCAATTGAAGTAGAGCCAAGCACGCTAAGTGATGAACAACTGAAAGCCAATAAAATTAGACGTTTGCCTGATTCACTGAAAAATGCTTTGGCAGAACTTAAGGCAGACACGTTACTGGAGTCAATTGTTGGACCGTTTCTGCTGAGAACGTTTTCCATAGTTAAAGAATCTGAAATTATTATGTTCGGCGGTAAGGATATTGAGTTTGAATTGAGTCAGCATAGGTTTAAATACTAATTGGAGACATTGTGGGAATCGATCTAAAGACTTTTGTTTTCCTTGATCAGCACTGCCATCCGTTACGCAAGCGGCAGCAACAATTGGATTTGCTTGATTTTCGCAAAAGCTTTTCCGAAAGCCGGTCGATAACTCAAATTGAAGAACATATGCCTACTTCTGTTTTCTATATGGATCTTCTAAACAGGCTTGGCGATCTCTTCGAGGTTTACGGTGAAAAGGAGGTATTTGCCAAACGACAGTCACTGCCGGAAAAAGAATATCTAAACAGGCTCTGGGACAACGTATCAATTGGCGGCATGATTGTCGATGATGGCTATGTTACAGGTGACTCGATGTCCATCGAAGAGATGTCTGCAATATCGCAGCGTCCTGTCTGGAGATGCCTTCGCCTTGAACAAATTTTAGAAGCAGCATTAGGTAAAGCCTCAAGCTTTCATGAGGTGCTGTCTTTATTTAAGACAACTCTTGAACAGGCCAAATCGACAAATGCCGTAGGTGTGAAGACAATTGCCGGGTATAGAGGCGGTCTTGATTTGCAAGCAGTTCCTGTTGAGGCGGCGCGAAAAGAATATGATGGATTAAAGACACGTTCGGGAATTCGCATTGGCGGACCGGATACAAAAAATCTCTATCACTATGCCCTTTTGGAAGCCTTTGAAATTGCCGGTTCCCTCAATCTTCCCGTGCAATTGCATACAGGTATCGGTGACGATGATGGAGACTTGCGGCAAACGAATCCGTTGGTGTTGCGCGATGTATTTATTTCGGAAAGATTCAATAAGACACAATTTGTGCTTCTTCATTGCTATCCGTACGTAAGCGAGGCTGCATATTTTTGCTCAATTTATCCCAATGTCTATATGGATCTTTCATTGTCCATAAGCTTTGCTTCGCCCTATGCCCGCTATCTCTTGCGGCAGGCGCTTTCAATGGCTCCTACTTCGAAAATTCTAGCGGCCTCCGATGGGCACACTGTACCGGAAGCTCACTGGTATGGAGCATTATCCTGGAAGCGCGTACTGTCTATTGCATTGAATGCCTTGATTTCTGCGGGGCTAATCTATGAGGAACAGGCGCATGATATTGCCGCGGCTATTCTTCACGAGAATGCGAAAAAGCTCTATAACCTCGAAGGACTTGCCTAAATCAAATTACATTTCGCGGCGGTAGTACGAGATATTGCTTTTGAAGCCGCCATACGGCAGTTGGTTGTGTTGTCCTTGATAGTAATTGTCCGATACTCGCGATGAAGCATATGAATGAAAGGATCCATGTCCAACATTGGACATTTGACTCTGAAACTTTTCCGCGCGACGTTCCATAACAGGCCTTACAACATGCTCCATTACCCTGTTAAAGTCCTCTTGTACACCCCTGGTGAAAGGCATTCCCTGGGCGGATAGGTCAGCACGATTGACATTGGGGTTATTAGGATTGAATTCACTGAAAGGCATTGCGCTAACAACAGGCACAGCTGCATCCATTGTTGCTTGAGCAAGATCTCGCCGGGCATTGTACATATCCTGGCGCCATTGTGGCGCTTCCGATCGCTGAGGATTTTGAGCCGATTGCTGATCAAAACTTTGTTGGTTGATAGGCGTTGGCTGATCGAATTGAAATGATTGCGGTTGGATTGTAGCTTGTGTGGGGTGCCGACCTTCACGTTCATGAAGTCGTTTAAGCAGAAATGCGCTCAGATGACTGGGGTTTTGATGCGTGGGTCCGTCATGTTTCAGACGATTCAGCAATGCCCCTCTTAGATGATGCTGGTCTTGCCCAGCATGTACGCTCTCATTGTGGGACAAATGGCCGGTCAAAACTTTCTTTTGGTCATTGCCATGCTCACCTGCATTCAATAAGCTGCCGCGTTTGAAATCCTGAGTGTCTTTGTGATTGGCTTGTTCAGCTTGTCCGAACAGATGCATCAATCCATCTACGGCTTGCCCGACATTTTTTTCAATGTCCTTCTGTATCTTCATAAGACCCAAAACATCGAAATTGGGACCGCCGGACTGCTTGCCCCCTTCCTGCTTTTCTGTTCTGGAATCCTTGTTCTCAAAGCCTTTCGATGCCATGCTGAAATGCCTTCTATATAAAGAATGGGACGAGAATTCTGAGGCTATTCCCCTCTCTGACTATGTACCCAAACGGGGGAGGCTTTTCTCCTGAGCCTGACCAGAGCCGGAAACGCCCAAGTTGTCAGGATTTCTGGCAATTAGTTTAGGAAATTTGAGCCAATTTTCGGAACCTTAAATGGTCAGCGTCGTCTGCCTCTCTAGAGTGCGCTTCACGCAATTATTTTGGAGGTTACTAAATGAACGCAAAGTTTCTAGGTGCAGTAAGTCTTGCGGCTGCCATGGTTTTTTCGGCAGTGATTCCGGCAGATGCACAATCTTGCAACAACAGCAGGGGAAATAATGGAAACCACTATGGCTGGCGCAACAACCAAGATCGTTTTGCCAATAGAATAAATGGCTACAACAACAATGGCTATAACAATGCAGGCTATGGAGCATTTGGCGCCAACAGTCTTCAAGTAAGACCATACTGGGGACAGCAAACCAATCTTAACGATAAGCTTGCTAGAATCCAGCAGCGTTTGGCCAATGGCAATTTGTCACCGGACAGACAAGCCCGCCTGCAAGCAGAATTGACACGACTGCAAGGACAGCAAACAGGCTTGAATAGCTATTGGAACAATCGCCTAACTTCCGAGCAGCAATATCTTCAACAGTTGCTTTCATCGGGAACGCTAAGTCCTGACCGGGCAGTTAGAGTACAAGATCGCCTAAACCGCATCATCAATGTGCAAAACGGTATTGCTTCCGGTACGGGCTTCTACAATAATCCGTCGATGCTCTCAGGGCTGAGAAATATTCTCGGCTTCTAGTTGACGGCACCCTTTACGCTGGTGCGACCTTTCGGTGTTGAACTAAAATGATTATCCGAAATTGTGTTGTCTACCGGCGTTACTCTTACAGCACTGACTGGGCTTATCTTGGGATGTTTCTTGAGATAAGCCACCAGTGCGTCTGCCAATCTTATTTTGGTTGATGTCACATCAGTGGCGCCGGCAAAATCAAATCCTTCACCGCCGGAGAAGTTGTAGTCATTGAGTGCTACGCGATAACTCTTTTCCAAATTAATCGGTTTCCAGTTATTGGGAGTTGCTTCCACAAGCAGGCTTACAACGCGATGCTCTGAAGGCTTTGTTGGATCATAGGTAATTTTTAGTCCGTGTACGTTTAGGAACTTACCACTGGGGTTGTTGGAAAGCGCATGCTCAATTACGTTTTTTATAGTGGCACCAGAAACAGTGGCAACTACTACTGCATTGTTAAACGGTAAGACTTCCTCTATTTTTTCCAGACTAATCGGTCCTTGATCAATGCGACCGCGAATGCCGCCACGATTGTGGAAGGAGATGGTGGCTCCGTATTTGCTGCCTAATTCGTATACTGCATCGGCAACCAGGTTGCCCATGGCTGTATCAGCCGGTAGTCCTTGTGAGCGATTGTCGAAATTGCCTAGGGCAAATCCAAGGATATTATTTCGCAGAGCTAGTATTGGCTGACTCTTGCTGGCCAAATATTTTTTTACATCGGGAGATTCGCCGATTTTTTCGTTGATGCTAATAAGGCTGTATTTTGTAAGTGGTGTCATTACCTGTCCTTTGTTGTCGAAGGACAAGCGCAATTTGCCTAGTGTGCGTCCAAAGCAGCCTGTTTGCACAATAGTGCAAGTGCTGCCGTCAGCGCGATTTATTACTACTGGTTTGTTTAGGCGCGTATGGCTGTGACCACCAATAATGGCGTCCACTGCCGGGATGTTTTCTGCCAGCACCTTGTCTCTGTCAACGCCACAGTGCGTTACTAAAATTATTTTGTCCACGCCTTCTTGTTTAAGATGATCTACTTCGTCGGCAATGGGTTTTATCCATGCTGTTGGTTCGCCGGATTCTTTGATGTGTACGTCGCCTGTCGTTAAAGAGATTTTTTCAAGATCAGGCGTGACGGCACCGACAAAACCAACTTTCTTTCCCTCAATGGTGCGAATTGTAGAGGGCTTAATGAGTTTGGCTAATTCCGGTTTTGCCGAAGCGTCTATATTGGCGGAGATAATGCTGAATTTGGCTGACTGCAATTGCTTGGCTAGATTATCCGACCCATTATCGAATTCATGATTGCCGATTGTGTAAATGTCGTAGCCGGCATTGTTCAAATAGGCAACCTCTGTGGCTCCCGAGTAAAACTTGAAATAGGCTGTACCTTGGAAAATATCACCGGCATCTATAGTTAATACGTTTGGTGTCCTGGCTCGAATGGCACGTATTAGGTAGGTTAATCGGGCGGTACCGCCAAGCACGCGGCCGTTTTCTAAAAATGAGTCTTCGTGTGCGTGCAGGTCATTAGTATGTAAGATGGTGAGGACGAGATCCGGTTTTGTAAATTGAGACGTGCCGGATTGAGCTGATGCGGAAAGACCGGGGAGATTGAGCGTTATGACTGAGGCTATAAGTAAAAGCCTGAATAAACGTTGCATAGTAGTTCTCTCCTTTGTCTTGCTTTGTGGACTATTCCCCGGACTTTGTACTGCTCAGGAAATTACGCCTTTCACCACACAGACCATTGCCATGGATGTCGTGCCGGAATCCGGTTGCCCTGTAGAAATTACAGGTGGACGTACAGAACTGGGATTTGACTCCTTCGGTCTGCCCGTTTTCGGTAAAACGTATATAGATTACAAGAATGTCTCTGATAAAGCTATTAACGCCGTTAAGTTTAGGGTTCGTTATTTGGATAAAAACGGGGCAAGCCGCGGTACTTTTCATGCCAACGATGAGGCATTTGTACCCCAGGGTGGCTTAGCCGGCGGCAAGTTTGCTCATTACAAATTGCGCAGCAATATTCATCAAGCCAAGATACGTGTGCTGGCAGTCAAATTCAGCGACGGCTCAATGTGGGAGTCGGTGCGCATGAAAGATATTCAGAAGGCGCAGCAAGAAGGCAAGGAAATTGATGCTGACGATGACGCTGCCGACAAGGCTGCTCCTGTGAAAACGCAGGAAAATCCTCCTGCAAGTCAACCTGTGCAAGAATCGAAACCGGTTGAAGCACCAGCCGAAACTGCGCCGGCTGTGCAAACTCCAGCGCAAGAACCTGTTTCCGGTCCGCCAGTTTCAACTCCACCACCTCAAGCAGAGACCAAGTCTGCACCAGTTGAAGAAGAACCACTATCAGCCACTCCCAAATCCCTTCCTCTAAACAAGAAGGCGGATCCATTTAGTCAGTAGCAAGTGGTCAATAGATGGCTGGGGTACATCTTAATGGATATTCAATCGGAATAATTATCAAGGTCTTGCGATATTTTGAAGTAGTGGTATTGTATATACACTTACTTCAATTTAATATTTTCAAGGGGCAGGCGCATGGGCCAGTTACGTACTATTCGTGCCGGATCTGCTGCTTTGGGTCTTTCGGTTGTTGTGGCATCCGTTACCTGGCAGTCGGTACTCCTTATGTTTATGGCAACCGGACTAGGATTTAGTTTCTGGTCGTGGCGCAAAGATAGAAATAAGCAAAAAGACCATCAAGAAAAACGTCAACTTGAGTGGGACAGAATGAAAGTTGCTCGCGCTCACGCTGAAAGAGCATATGCTGCACGAAATAGAAATGTCTATCAGCTTCGTTATCCAATGGCTGCTGCTAACTCAAGAGACTAGCAGCCGTGTCTGATACCGGCGAATTTCTTTTAGATGTTCAGGGTTCAGTTGGGTGTTTAACTCTCAACCGGCCAACGGTGCATAATGCAATTTCACGTCGGATGTGGGAAGCGATGCCCGAAGCACTAGACACGCTGAGACAGCGTGGTGCCAAAGTTGTAGTCATATCCGGACAAGGTAATTCATTTGCTGCAGGTGCTGATTTTAAAGAGCTTGCTCAGATAAAAGACTACTCGCAAGCTAGAGAAAACTGGTACGCAATAGCTAATTGTTTAAAAGCCGTTGCGCAATTTTCATTGCCGACAATCGCCTCTATAGTCGGCAATTGCATGGGTGGCGGATTGCTCTTAGCACTTGCTTGCGATTTGCGTTACGCTGCCGAAGATGCCAGTTTTGCTTTGCCTGTTGCAAAACTTGGCATAGTTCTTGATGATGGAAATATTGAGCGACTGGTATCACTTGTCGGTGTCGCATGCGCAAAAGAAATTATTTTTTCGGCACGAGTTGTAAATGCTGAAAGAGCTAAGCAAATTGGATTGATCAATGATTATTTAGACTCAAGCAATCTTGAAGCTCATGTAAAAATGCTGGCAAGTGACGTTGCGAAAAATGCCGCTGTATCTATTGAACAAGCGAAGTTATCTTGTGCGCGCATTTCAAAAAAGCAAAACACACAAGACGAATCTTGTGTGATAAGCAGTTATTTGAGCGACGAGTTTCGCTCTAGACTTGAATCACTTGGGTGACTTCCGGAATGTGCTCTTTTAGCGCACGCTCAACACCCATCTTCAGGGTCATGGTTGAGCTTGGGCACATACCGCAGGCGCCTGTCAGGTGAACGAAGACTTGCCCTTCGGCTTCCTTAACATCCACTAGCTCAATATTGCCGCCGTCAGCCATCAGCATGGGACGGATTTTGTCCAAAACAGTCTCTATCTTGTCGCGCATGTTCATGACCTCTTTAATATATGACCGCTTTCTGAACGGCCTTAGCATAATTATACTCAGTTGAAGCTCTACTTCATAGCAACCCTTTAGCTAGTCTTAAACCCTGATAAAGCTTCGGCATAATGAGCATTAAAGTTATATGCTTATAGATGCTCAACTTAATGAGCATTTATCGAATTGTCAGCCGCTGCCCGGGAGCGGTATTTCTAGCCCTTTCAAAATTGAAGGAAATCACGATGGCAAAAGTAGCAATTAATGGTTTTGGACGTATCGGCCGTAACGCTCTACGGGCACTTCTCGAGAACCCTGTAAAAGGCGTTGAAATCGTAGCTATCAACGACCCTATTCAGAGTGTGGCGCAATCGGCTCACTTGCTTAAATATGACTCAATCTTGGGTGAGTTGCCAAATAGCGTCAGCCACACTGAAGATGCCCTGGTTGTCGATGGCAAGAGCTTCCAGTTCTTCCGTGAAAAGGACCCGTCTACTTGCCCATGGTCCAAGCTTGGCGTAGACCTCGTACTTGAGTGCAGCGGTGTTTTCACCGATGCTGAAAAAGCCGGCGGTCACATCAAAGCTGGCGCCAAGAAGGTGATAATTTCCGCTCCTGCAAAAGGCGAGGACATCACTATTGTTCTTGGTGTCAATGATAAGAACTACGACCCAGCCAAACACCACATCATCTCGAATGCTAGCTGCACAACCAACTGCTTGGCTCCAGTAGCTAAAGTACTCGATGAAGTATTTGGTATCGAATCCGGTGCCATGACCACAGTACACAGCTACACTGGCGACCAGCGTTTGCTCGATGCTGCACACAGCGACTTGCGCCGTGCCCGTGCTGCTGCTTTATCGATGGTGCCGTCAACAACAGGTGCTGCTAAAGCATTAGGTTTGGTGTTGCCAGGTTTGAAAGGAAAGTTGAACGGTTTTGCAATGCGCGTGCCGACACCTAATGTAAGCATCGTTGACTTGGTTATTACAACTAAGAAAGACGTTACTGCTGAAAGTGTTAACAAGGCATTGAAAGAAGCCAGCAACGGTGAACTTAACGGCATTCTTTCCGTTTGCGATTTGCCGCTTGTCTCCACAGACTTCTGTGGCAACAAGATGTCGTCCATCGTTGACAGCGAATTGACAATGGCTGTTGGACCACGCATGGTGAAAGTTCTTGCTTGGTACGACAACGAGTGGGGCTACAGCAACCGCTTGATCGAGTTGGCCGGTATTGTCGCCAACAAAATGGCAGTAGCTCGCGTCTAATAGAAAACCTTCTGTGGGCGTCGCACCAAGCTTAGCTTGGGCGGCGCCCGCAAGGTATTTTAGGGAAAATAAGATGAACAAGAAAACAATTGCCCAAGTCGACAAAAATGAATTCAAAGGCAAACGCATTTTGGTGCGCGCCGATTTGAATGTGCCGCTCGATGACAAAAGAAATATCACCGACGACACTCGCATAAAGGCTGTGATACCGACTATCGAGCATTTGAAACAGGCAGGTGGGCGTGTAATTCTTGTCTCCCACTTCGGCAGACCTAAAGGTCCATCTGAAGAGCTTAGTCTTAAGGTAGTTGCTCAAAGACTTTCTGAGCTGCTTAAACAAAAAGTGCATTGCTTGGAAGATTGCATTGGCAATGCAGTAAGCAAATTCGTCCAAGAAATGAAAGACGGCGAAGTTTGTCTACTGGAAAATGTCCGCTTCCACAAAGAAGAAGAGAAGAATGATCCTTCTTTTGCAAAACAATTAGCTAGTTTGGCTGACATGTACGTAAATGATGCTTTTGGCACGGCTCACAGAGCACATGCATCTACAGAGGGTGTAACCAAACACGTCAAGCCCTGTCTTGCAGGATTTTTGATGGAAAAGGAACTCAATGCCTTGTCTTCAGCATTGTTCAATCCGGTGCGTCCTTTTGCTTGCATAATTGGCGGTTCAAAAGTATCTTCCAAAATGGGTGTGCTCGATAATTTGTTAGAGCGCGTTGATGTACTTGTTATCGGCGGCGCAATGGCTTTTTCTTTTTTGAAGGCGCAAGGTAAACAAGTCGGCAAGTCTTTGGTTGAAGACGATAAACTCGAATTCTGCCGTCAGTTAATTGAAAAAGCTAAAGCAAAAGGCGTAAATCTTGTACTGCCGGTTGATGTTGTTGTTGCACCTGAATTGAAAGCCGGTGTTAAATCCGAAGTCGTATCAGTTGATGCAATTCCTGCCGATCAAATGGGTCTGGATCTTGGACCTAAATCCATTGAGAAAATCAAAGAAGCATTGAAAGGAGCTAAAACCGTTCTATGGAATGGACCACTCGGCGTATTTGAGATTGCCAGTTTTGAAAAGGCAACATATGCCGTTATCGGCGAGCTTATCGAATTGACTAAGCAAGGTGCCAAAACAATAATTGGTGGAGGCGACTCATTGGCTGCCATAGAAGCCTATGGTGCTGCAGATCATTACTTCAGTCACGTATCTACAGGCGGTGGGGCTTCACTGGAGTTTCTTGAAGGTATCGAACTGCCGGGAGTTGCAGCCCTTGATGCAAATCTTGCTTCCGGTGTCAGGTAAGAAATGAAGAATTTGGTTCTTGGAGTTTTTGCCATACTGCTTTTCAGCAGTGCGGCATTTGCCCAAAGCTATTTTCGTGATGGCAAGCCAATAACAGAAGCACAATACAAAGCAAGCAATCTCAACACAGAGGCTATGAGCCTCATGCGAGCCAATGAAAATGAGAAGGCTATTGCTGTACTTAAAGAGGCGCTTTCGTTTGATCCGCAGTTGTCGCAAGCTCATCACAATCTAGGTCTAGCCTATTCTAAAGTTGGCCATACGCAAGAGGCAATTGATGAGTTGAAAAAGGCTGTCGAATTGAATCCACAGTCGGCAATGAGCTTACTTACCCTCGGTGGTGCTTATCAAACAAGTGGCAGGCTTCAAGAAGCTCTGGAAACTTATAAGGAGACTTTGAAACGATTTCCGGATTTTCCCGACAAGGCTGAAGTAAAAGGACTAATTAGTAAATTGAAAGAAGAAGCAGATCGGCAAAAGTCTGCCGGCGGACTTTCAGAGGCAGATACGTATTTCAGGCAAGTAACAACCGAGAATCCGGTGCGCTGGTGTTCGAATTCTTTGCCTGTGCGTATCTTTATTACTGATGGGCAAGGTGTTCCTAATTTTCGCCCGGAGTTTATCGATATTGCCAGAAACAGTTTTATCGACTGGGTGAATGCAGCGCAGGGACGCATAAGAATTACATTTGTATCAGACCCTCACAATGCTGATATTAAGGTTGTTTGGACTGCAGATCCAAAAGAGTTGCCCAATCCGGCAGAGGCCGGTTTTGCCGACTTTTCCTATCGTCAGCATTGTCTGCTGAAAGGTACGATTAAACTGTTGACTGTGCTTATGGATCGGACGCAGACAGTGAGCGCTAATCAGCTTAGAAAAGCTTGCTTGCACGAAGTCGGGCATATATTAGGACTGAGGGGACATAGTCCTGACCCTTCCGACGTGATGTTTTATTCCCTGCCAATTGAAGACAAATGGTTGATGCCGTCTAAGCGTGATGCGGAAATTATCGTAAGATTGTATTCTGAGCCAAATCTCGAAACTCTAAGTAAATAGGTAAATGAGCACAAGCCACAATCACCACAGCCATACGCACGGGCACGGAAGCTTCAGGCAAGAGAGCAAGTCCCGCCTTTTGATTGTATTGTATGTGACTGCCGCTTATATGCTTGCGGAAATAGTGGGCGCTTACTATACGAAAAGCTTGGGCTTATTAGCTGATGCCGGTCACATGTTATCTGATGTTGGGTCTTTGATATTGGCATTGGTGGCAATTTGGTTTGGCTCTCGCCCACCAAATCCATTGAAGACATACGGCTATTATCGATCAGAAATTTTGGCTGGTTTGATAAATGGCGTATTGCTCGTTGGACTGTCGGTTTTTATTCTCTTTGAGTCATATCAGCGTTTGAGTGATCCACCTGAGGTGAAGTCACTGCCAATGCTGGTTGTTGCAGTAATGGGTTTGCTTGTAAATCTTGTAGCTTTCAAACTTTTGCATGGTGTGTCTAAAGAATCAGTCAATATGAAGGCCGCTTATCTGGAAGTGATGTCGGATTTGCTTGCTACGGTTGGTGTCATTGTTGCCGCTGTCATTATGCTTGCGACAGGTTGGTACATGGCTGATCCAATCATTTCCGGATTGATCGGTCTTATGATTTTGCCTCGAACATGGAACCTTTTAAAAGAGTGCACCAATGTTTTGATGGAAGGCACACCAGGACACATTGATTTAGTCAAACTGAGAAATGCCATGCTGGCTGTTCCTGGAGTTGTGGAAATGCACGACATCCATGTTTGGACAATTACCTCAGGACGCGATGCCATGTCCGGTCACGTCACCATAAATAGGGAAGTGCCGGCAGAAAATGTGTTGTCCTCAATTACCCGCATAGCGCAAGACGAATTCGGCATTAACCACACAACCTTTCAAGTTGAAGAGACTGAGTGCAAGGGCACGGATACCTGCGCCTAAATAGGTAAGTTGGCAAACGAGCGTGGGGCATAAAATGCACCCCTGTTTTGCTTTGCCATTCGCTTTCGCATTTCTACGAATGAGATGGGAAAACCACCAATTGTCATTAGGTTCGTTTTTCCTTAAGCTTGTGTCATCAAAAGCGGCTGAAACGCTTACAGGATGAAGGTTCCCAGGAGTAGGTATCATGAGCATTTTTAAAAATCCACAAGACGAAGAGAAGCTTTGCCAGGTATTAAAAGCATTTGTTGAAGAGTGGGGTCCAGAGAACGTCGTTGTATCCGTGCCAAGACACTGGCAGGACTATTCGACCGGCAATCTGGGGCGGGTACGTCTCGAATTCGGCACAGTAAATACAGTGTCGGTTCGCGTTGAATATGAAATTGTGCGTCTGGCTTATGACGTGCAGTTGCAGGCAGCCTAACTAAAGTTTTCCTCCCGCCTTCCTCCTGTCAGAGAGCCTCCCGTTTACGGGGGGTTTTCTGGCTTTTCAGGCTACTTTAGAGCTTCAATTCTCTCGAGGGTGGCAACGCCTTCATGCTGCAATTTGGCGTCTGGTTGTTTGGCTACATATCGCTTTAGGCAGGAGACAGCATCGTCATAGCGCTTGAGCTTTTCATAGACCAAGCCTTCGTTATAGAGGATTTCCAATTCGCCTGGATCTAATTTGGCTGCCTTTTCATATTCGCCTATAGCCTCATTAAGTTTGCCCAAATGGTCGTAGCAGCTGCCCAAATTCATGTGCAGGGCGGCTGCTAGTTTGGCATCTGAGTCGTTTAAATAGAGAACGGCATCTTCG
Organism: Candidatus Obscuribacterales bacterium; assembly: GCA_019744775.1. Taxonomy (NCBI): domain Bacteria; kingdom Bacillati; phylum Candidatus Melainabacteria; order Candidatus Obscuribacterales; species Candidatus Obscuribacterales bacterium. Next base: position 538,935 of record JAIETZ010000004.1, on the reverse strand, counting down.
AGATTTCTGGCAGCGTCGGAAAATTCGCCTGCCTCGGCATGGGTCGTCGCTTCGTTTAATAATTCGACTGCTTTGACCTTATTGGCGCTGGCGCCTTTAAGCTCAATAGTATGCTCGTTAACCTTAACTGACTCTTGTGCTGGAGTGGACGATTCAGGCAGTTTTGGCAATATTGAAGGAGGAACTGCCCCTGCAGGCATGGTCATCCGCGCAATGATTGGCACAAGAAGCACCGGCAGAAGAAATGACTTTTTCAAGACTTTTCCTTTCTGGTCAATTAGGGTAACGGTTGTTTTGTCAAAACAGTTTGGGAGGCATGCTCAAGCCAGACGAGCTTGCGCTTCAACTTTGGAAATTCGACCTGGAAGTTAAAAAGAACATGTTTGCTTGAGTAAGGCTCGACTCTAAACAAAATTTCTGCGTCCCATTCCATACTTGTGCAGACAGGATAGCGTCCACCGTTGTCGTCTTCCAAGAAGAGATCCAAGGAGCTTAAGCGGTACTTTGTATTGTTTGTGATGTAAGCATCAACTCTCAAACAGTGGCCATCTAAGCCGTCTTTGATAACTTTCGCAGTCAAGACCTCGATGTCCAATCCTTCAAGCTTAGGATCTTTCCTGACCTTTTTGTCTACCGCTGCTGTCAGCAACAGATCGCTATCGATAGACATGTTGAGGTCATCACCAGGCTCCAGAACAGCAACGTGTCCTTTGCGCAAAAGCGCTACAGCCATGCCTCCTAAAGCACCAGCAGCAGCACCGCCGGCAATGTTGTAGCCGTGCATGGCAATTGTTTGTTCCATGCCGAACAATTGATAAGCAATTAGAGCACCAGTAGCTGCACCACCTGCCATGTGCGCAGCTATCTGTCCTAGTCCTTTTCCTTTTGTTTTCCAGGTTGATTCAATTCGATTATCGGCTTCGCAGTGGAATGCAAACTTGCGACCGTCCGGTGTTTGGAATTCGTTAAACGACAGTGCCAGTGCGCCTGGTCTGCCAACGCGCTTCGGTTCATAGATTCTTGAGACTTCGCCGCGGAAAATAGTGCCTGCCGGCAAAACTTTGTTATCAGCAACAAACAAGTCTTCGGTTGTTTTCGCTGTGATCTGTTGTCCTAATTGGGCAGGCGGCAAATTTCCATCTTCATCCCTGTCCATCATCTTGAGTCCGGTTGTCGGGACGGTTGCTAACTTGAGCTTGATTGGTGTTCCTTTTGGAACAACCAAAGTGACGCCGCCTTTCAGCATCAAGCCTGAGGCTTTGATTTTATTTTCCTGCTCAATTAGGGCTGGTGGCACATCCAATTCCGGATGTTCAGGTGGAAGCGGCAGGGTGACCAAGTGTCTAATAGGCTCTGCTTTCGCTTTTGCCCAGGCTTGCCCTGTGCCACCTGGGATGGTGGCAACCACAAGCATCGCTGTCAATGCAGCTGATAATGCTTTGGCCAAGAAGTCCTTCGATCTAGATGTTCAGAGTTGGTGAAAGGAGTATAACTCAGGACTTGTTTTAAAGAAACTGGAGTTCATCCTATAACTTCTCCACAATTTCCTCGAGACGTGTGGCAATTGGTCGTTGGTTGTCTTCCCTAGCCTTTTTATCCCGTTCGGCTTTTAACACCTCTGCCGATTTGACGGCAAAATAATCAAGCAATACAATCCGCCCATCGTAATAACCTAATTGGTCATGCTGCCAGTCCCAAAACTCATAGCCGATTTTGGGCATATGCTCACGGAATCGTTGAATCAGTTTAATGGGAATCTTTGTCATTGCCTCTGGTTGCACAATATAGTTGACACCACGTTTGGGCTCATGCAGTAAGCGTAATTGAATCTTCTGCCATTCGGAAGCTTGCGGGTTTTCCAATATTGCATCGGCAATTTTCTTTGTATCGAATAGTCCTTCTTCTAGAATCGGCATATCAAAAATTCTTTGGCCCATTTCAGCATCTCGCAATTGCGAGCTGATTTTTAGCGCTCCACCATCTTTTAGCTTGATTACAACCGAGTCAAAGCCGACACCAAGAAAACCAGTTGCTTCTTTAGACGAGTTTTTGAAAGCTTCGGCATAGGCACTTGTCGGGTGGTATGAATAAAAAGGGAATTTCTCAATCGGCAGGTTAGTACGTAGAAGTTCTTCTACCGGATGTGACTGCTTTTCAGTGAAAGAAATTGTCCCGTTCATCGAATTGTTTTTTAATTCCATTGCCTCAGCTACGTTTGCGTGAGCAAAGAGATCGTAGATATCGCGCGCTGCAGATCTATTTTTTGCTCTAACTCGTTGTTCGCCATACTCGACAATTAATTCTTTGGCTACAGGATCTAATTTTGCTCGTTCGCTCAAATAAGGACTTGTTTGCACTATGTCGTTTATTGTGCGGCCTTTGCTTAGATATGGTCCAACTTCGCTTGCACTGCACATCAGTCCGCCAAGCGCACCGTAGGAATAGACTGATTGAATAATTTCTTCGGCGTTTGTATTCAATCCTTTGCCTGAAAAAAGTGATCTGGATTCAGTATCAACTACTCCCGCTGCAACGCCGGATACAAGATGACGTTTGAGATCACTGGTAAATGAATTTATGAGCCAAGGCTGATCAATTTGAAAACGCATAACATCTCGTGATTTCAAATAGCCGGGCAAGTGTCCAAGTGTACCGAAAGTTGCCATGCCGGTAAGAGCGTTCACAATGCGCGCCTTGTTGAAATCACCTTCGGTTCTCTCAATTGGTCTGAAAACTCCTTCCATAAGAGCGCCTGTGGCGAAAGGCGTAAGGATTTTTGCTACTCCGACGAGTCCAACTGCTTTGTTCAATATGCAGTAGGGAAGCATTGTACCGACTGCGCCGCCCAGCTGCTCAGCGTGCCAACGCAAACTGCCGAATGCCGATGGCCTATGCTCGGACTGAACGTCTTCTAGGCTGCCTGGCCTGATTGGGTGGTAAATGCGGTCTTTTAGCTGCGTGACACCTCTGACGGGGTTCCAATAGGCAGCGCTGACGGCAGCCTGGACGAAGTCGCCAGGCAGAGAAGTCAACTCTTGAAGCAGAGTCTCTTTACTGCTCTCTGTCTCTTTATGGCTAGACACGCAAAGTCCCTCCCTAGTGTGCCGCCAGAATATTTAATTTAATCTCCGTCCTCAATGGGGGAATTCCCAAAGTCGCTCAAATTCATTTGCGTTGCCGCCAGACAGCTAAGGTCGCTGGCAAGACGAAATTGACATATTGTCAAGACAATATTATGATGGGAAGCAAGGTGAATAAGAAAGCCATTTTGAATACCGCCGTTTGTTATTTCAGTAATGACGATGACTGTTTCGTTGTTGAGTCTCCACTATTGGAAGTTGCTGCTGGTATTGGTGAAACTAGGCAAGCTGCCTACAGCAATTTTGAAAGTCATGTTGATACCGCTTACGAATCTTACCTAGAGGGTCGGTTGAAACATATTTATGACAAGCCAGGCAGACCATCAAAAGGAAGAATCGCTTTTAACGCAGATGTGAAAGTAAAGACTAAGAAACAGTTGAAGAGTCTAGCGAAGGAACTTGTTTGTACGCAGGGGGAGTTGCTGGATTTTCTTCTGTTTTTTTATCAAGCGCAATCGGGTGGCACTGTTGTTGACGCGCAAGATATGACTCTGTACGAAGCACTAAAGGACATGGGTGACGACATTCAACGCATAGTTCAGAAGCGTTTGGAAAAAAGCAAAAGTAAAGCGATTCGCAAAAAAGCAGTCTAAAAGAAAGGGCGCAGTATATGCGCCCTTTCTGAGTTCAAGTTGTTGAGTTCGACAAATCTAGATCATCTCTTCAATGAGTTCGTTGAAGATTTGCTTGTCCAAGCCTAATGGTTGTTTAACAAGCGCTCCCTTTTTGAAGATTGGTTCGGAGTCTTCATAGGTTGGTTGATCGGCTTTGTAGAGAACGCCTAAAGGAATCTTGTCACCCCACTCGAAGGATTTATCGAGTGATTTCTTCTCATCTGTCGGATCCCAATTTTGATCTTCCAGTTTATAGACGCGCTCTTTGAACCATGGATAGGTGTTCACTTTGTTGTAAGTGACGCATGGGCTGAAGACATCGATGAGAGCAAAGCCTTTGTGGGCAATGCCGCCGGCGATGAGATCAGCTAACTGCTTTTGCTCACCGGAAAATCCTCGTGCAACATAAGTTGCGCCGCAAGTAATTGCCAATGCCAACGGATTCAATGGAATTTCCACGTTGCCGCCTGGAGTTGACTTGGTGCGGTGACCGAGTGTTGTTGTTGGTGATGTTTGACCTGTGGTCAAGCCGTAGATTTGGTTGTCCATTACGACATAGGTGACATCAAGGTTGCGGCGCATAGCATGGATGAAGTGTCCAATACCAATACCATATCCATCACCGTCTCCACCAGTGATAACCACTTTGAGATCGGTGTTTGCCAGGTGCGCGCCGGTTGCTACTGCAACAGAGCGTCCGTGCAAGCTGTGGATACCGTATGCGTGGATAAATCCAGGCAGGTTAGACGAACAGCCGATACCGGATACGACAAGCAAGTTTTCTGGCGTGACGCCATTTGCTGCCGCTGCCATCTGTACGGACTTCAAAACACCGAAGTCACCGCAGCCTGGACACCAATCGGGATCGACTGGTCCTTTAAACAAATCTACTGGTAGTTCTACAACAGTTGCCATTTCTTATTAGTCCTCTTTGTTTATGTTGGCTCGTGAATTATTTAGCGGCTGCCGGTACAAGCGACTTATACGAATAAGTAGCACCCGTGCTTATGCCAATTACCATTTCGGCTTGTTTCTCGCCCGAGGTTCTATCAACAAGCTCTACATTCCAGACATCTTCTGAAATGCCTTTGCTTGTGCCACGGGTTATCTTGCCTGGACGCAGCTTTTCAGCATAGTGCGTACGCAGGTAGTGATAGCCGATTTCACGTGCTTCCTCTTCGGTCACATCGAGATTCCACTCTTTGCCGGAAAGAATTCTTTGAACATGTTCGACCACATATGCAGGTTCCATTGGTTCGCCGTCATAGCGGTTAACATGACCATCCATGGCAATGCCGGTTTCGCTTCTCACGTAGCGTGCCAATTGGCTGGTGAAGTTGACTTCTACTGAAATCTTCTTCTTCGCCTTTGAAAGTATTTCAGTTACTTCTTTGGCGTGGAACGGGAAGATGTACTTGATGTTCAAGTGATTTGCTTTGACGCCTTTGGCAGCTAAAAGCTCAATTGCTTCTTTAACTACACCCCAGGTTGAACCCCAGGTAAGTAATGTTACGTCAGCATCAGCTGGGCCTTCCAGCTTTGGCGCCGGAAGATCTTTGAGCATGTTTTCTATTTTGCGACCGCGCTTTTCCATCATCTTGCGACGTATTGGAGCTGCGGTGAACATGTCTGAAATCAAAATAGATTCTTCGTCGTGTTCGTCTGTTGCCGAAACGAAACAAGTGTTGGCTGTTCCTGGAATTACTCTTGGTGAAACACCTGATTCGGTCAAAGCAAATCTCTTGAATTTGCCATTGTCCTGATTCCATTCCTTAACAACTTGTCCGCGATCAATTTTGATGTTTGAGTCAAACACTTCTTTATCAACTGTTTCCGGGTGCTCGGACAAGAGCAAGTCGGACATGATGAGCGCCGGCAATTGATATTTGTCAGCGATGTGGAAAGCTTCAACAGTTGTTCCATAAGCATCAGCTGTGTCACGCGGTGCCACAATCAAGCGTGGGAATTCACCTTGCGAAGCGCCATAGACTTGGAACAAGTCAGCTTGTTCTGTCTTTGTTGGCAGACCTGTCGAAGGACCACCACGTTGTACTTCAACGCAAACAACTGGACATTCCATGATGCCTGCCATGCCGACAGCTTCGGTCATTAAGGCAAAACCACCACCGGCAGTTGCACACATTGAACGTGCGCCTGCTAGTCCGGCACCGATGGCCATGTTAATAACAGACAATTCGTCTTCTGCTTGCTTCACGACGATGCCCACTTTCTGAGCATGATCAGCCATCCAGTGAAGAATGGTTGATGCTGGTGTCATTGGGTATGCAGAATAGAATTTGCAACCGGCAGCAGCTGCTGCTAATGCAATTACTTCGTTGCCTGTGGTGAATGGACGCTTGATTCGGCTGAATTTCCACTCGCCGGCAACTGCCTTGAAGTGGGTCTTGGCGTATTCATAACCAGCCTTCAAAAGACCAACGTTTAAGTTGATTATCTTTTCGCCTTTGTGTTTGAAGGTATCGGTCAAAACACTGGCAGCTTCGCTGAAGTCAAAATTACCGAGATAAAGAACGGCACCGATCATGACTGTGTTTTGCATGATTGGTTGAATTGGTCCAAATTCTTTGACCACATCGGCCGTTACTTGGCTCATCGGGATGGAAAGAATTTGAACGCCTTCTTTGACCATGGAAGGGTCACACTTCAATCTGTCGCCGTTGAAGATAATGGCTCCGTCATTGTCAATCTCACGGGAATGACGCTCAATAGAGTCCTGGTTCAAGGCAACCAATATGTTCAACTTGTCGCCGTGGGAGCGAACTTTGTCTTGTCCGATACGGACTTTTAGCCAAATGTGACCACCACGAATAATGGACTGATAGCTGTTATAGGCGTAGACGAAAAGACCTAGCCTGCCACATGTTTTAGCTAGCGTATCGCCTGACTTATCCAGACCGTCTCCGGCTGCACCAGCGATCCCTACGGTAACTTCATGCATTGATTTAGAAACCTCGATATTGTGTTTAACCCTGCTTAATAGCGGAGTTTCGGCCGGCTGCCGACACCCGCTTCAAGTGGGACCAGATATCTTGTCAGCTAATAGACTTAAAGGCTTAAGATTTTGCTTTGTCTTAGCTTTCTTGTTAACTAAACGGAAACATAGAGCTTTCACAGGTAGAGCAACCTTCATGAAGCCTTTGTCTCGTTGTCATTGGATGTGTTATAATATGTAATTACAAGATGTAACATACTGGATTGAGCCAATGAGCAATACCCCTAAGATGGACACTTTTACCTTTCGAATTGAGTCTGACCTCAAGGCGGACTTTGTCAAATTGGTGGAATCCCAGAACAAGCCAGCTGGAGAAGTTTTGCGTGGGTTTATACGGGAGCTGGTTAGTTCAAAACGTCAAAATGAATTTCTCAGACAAGCACGTCTGCAATCCAAAGTTATTGCAAATGCTGCTAACTCCTCTAATAGCGATGAGGCAGAAGTTCTGCGTCACTTGGATAGGGAGTTCGACGAATTGTCTCAGCGCGCAGACTGGCAATAGGGCTGAGAATGAAACGTGGAGATTTGGTTACAGTTGCATTGTCTGGCGATTATGGAAAACCGCGCCCTGCTTTAGTAATACAGTCGGATGCTTTTACCGAGCTGCCCTCAGTTACTGTGCTTTTGCTAACAAGCGAACTCCATGATGCGCCGCTATTGCGCATTACGGTTCAACCAGACAAGCGAACGGGATTGCGTAAGGTATCTCAAATAATGGTGGATAAACCTCAAACCATTCCCCGCCAGAAGGTAGGTCAGCGCTTAGGAAGCATTGATGCTGCCACGTTGCGCAAAGTAAACGTAGCGCTAGCTGCATTGCTCGGGCTAATTGGCTCGTAAGAAGGCAAAAGGTACGCAAGTATTCTGTTGACATCGTGTCCGTATTGGTATACAATTCTGTATACAGGCCCGAGGGTTGGGAGGCTGTAATGACTCTAGAGCCCAAAGCAAAAGAAACAATGCAAAAGACAGTGAAGGCCTTTGAGCAGGACATCGCGCTCATAAATGAAGAAGCCAGGAAGTTTGGTTTAACCGCTGCCGAGGTCATCCATACGATGTGCGAAGAGCGACGACGGCAAAAGTATCTAGAAGACTTAGGCGAATCCTTCGATCTAGCACGCAGTAATGTCGAGCAATTTGCAGAATTCAAAGCTGATGAGACAGCTTGGGATTCTGCTTTGTCTGATGGGTTGGATGATGCCTCTTAAAGGCGAAGTTTGGGAGATAGATCTTAATCCTGCTCAGGGACACGAGCAGGCCAAAATTCGTCCATGCCTCGTGATCAGCAACGATCTGATGAATACCAAAATGGAATTGAGCATCATAGTGCCTTTCACGGGAACTGCCTGGCATACCAAGTCAGGAAAACTATCTCCGGCGATGGTCGAAATTCTTCCTCCGGAAGGCGGTTTGACCAAACCAAGTTATTCCATGGCCTTCCAAGTCCGAACCGTATCGCACACTCGTTTTACAAACAAGCTGGGTACTGTTACTGCCCACAAGTTGCTGGAAGTGGTGCGTTCTGTCCAAGAAATTGTTGACCACTAAATTATTTATTCGGCGTGGTGCTCAGACTCGTGTTCGGCAGGCATTTCTGGTGGCGCGCAGCCAATCGAAAGAGACCATTGGGTGCCGGCTATGGTCATGAATACCATTACCAAGAAGGCGATTAAGGTAAGCGTTTTGTCTTGCAAGCTTCCTTCTGGAATTACGCCTGCAGCTGCAGCTCCGTGCCCATGACTGCCATGTCCGTGATCGTGTCCCATGGGTTAACCTCCTACGTACGTTCTATAGAGCAGGAATATCAGGCTGAAGCCGGCTACGCAGGCAAAGATGACCATTGCATAGTACTGACCTTTGCCGTTTTCCGTGTAGCGTAGAGCTTCGCCGGTGCCTACTGTAAGAAGGCTTGAGAGGTTGACCAGGTTATCGATGATGAATTGGTCGACTAAGGACCATACGGCGCGGTACAGAGGCAATATGACCTTATTGACCAAGCCCAAGTAAAGCTCGTCAAAGTACCACTTGTTGAAAGAGAAGCCGTAGAGTGGTCCACTTAACTTGGCAATCTTTTCGTTGACGCCGGACTTTTGCACATAGCAATTGAAGGCGAGAGCGATACCAATAAGCGAAACGGTTGTTGAAACAAACATCACTGTTGGATTCAACGCTTCGTATTCAACATGACCAAAGTGCAGGAATTGTGTAAACACATTTGGGAATGCTGTTGGTGTTTGGAATGCAAGCACTTGCAACAAGGCTTGCGGATTAACACCGAGATAACCGGAAACAATTGAAGGCACAGCAAGCGCCATCAATGGCATGGTCATAACCAAAGGTGATTCGTGAGCATGTGCTTCGCCACGATATTTTCCGGTGAAAGTCATGAAGAACATGCGGAACATATAGAAGGCAGTAAGAAATGCTGTGAATGTCATCAATGGTCCAAGAAGTCCTGCCATTGCACCAAAGTTGAAATGATTGGCCGAAGCAATAATTTCGTCTTTGGAGAAGAAGCCGGAGAATCCTGGAACACCGGATATAGAAATAGTACCTATTAAGAAGCACCATGCGGTAATTGGCATCTTCTTCCATAGTCCGCCCATTTTGCGCATGTCTTGTTCACCGGATAAGCCGTGAATTACAGCACCGGAGCAAAGGAAGAGCATGGCTTTGAAGAAGGCGTGATTGAAGAGGTGGAACATACCTGCTGTATAAGCACCACAACCAAGACCGACAAACATGTAACCCAATTGACTGACTGTCGACCAGGCTAGAGCACGTTTGATATCAAACTGTGTAAGAGCAATGGTGGCAGCCATGAATGCTGTTAGTCCACCTACCCAGGCAACAACAGCAAGTCCTGCTGAATGTGTTGAACCATCCGGAGTGAGCCAAATTGGATAGGCTCTGGCTACAAGATAGACACCGGCGGCAACCATTGTGGCAGCGTGAATAAGTGCTGAAATTGGTGTAGGACCTTCCATCGCATCAGGCAACCATACATGTAATGGTGCTTGTGCTGATTTGGCCATTGGACCCATAAATACAAGAATGGAAATTACTGTGAGCGATGCTGCAGTCAATGAACCGTTGTCTGCTGCCCACTTAATTGCTCCTGTTAAATCAATTCCATTTGGATCGGTAAAGGCAAGTATTGAATGTCCGTTCCAGAAACCAAATGTTGCTGCGAAGAACATCAAGAGTCCCGCTAAGAATCCAAAGTCACCGATACGGTTTACAACAAATGCCTTCAAGCAAGCTGCTGCTGCTGTTGGCTTGTAGAACCAGAAACCGATGAGGAAGTAAGAGCAAACTCCGACCAATTCCCAGAACATATACATCTGGAATAAGTTGGTGGAAACAACCAGTCCAAGCATGGAGCCGGTAAATAATGATAGGTAGGAATAGAAGCGGCTGTATCCGGGATCTTCACGCATATATCCATGCGTGTAAATTTGCACAAGCAAACTAACTGCACAGACAACAATGAGCATGATGGCAGCCAAGTTGTCGACAAGCACGCCGACAGACAGCTTGAATGCAGAGGACACAAACCAGTCATAGTTGACTTGATAAGGCGCAAGTTCCGGATGCTTTCTCAGTACATCCAAAATCAAAAGTGAGTGGATGAAACCGTAGAAAACGGAACCGACGGACAGCGCCATCGACAGTGTCTTGTTAAATCGAGCGAAGAGGATGATTATTGTCGCTGCTAAAAATGGCACCAGCACAATCCATTGTGCCGAGCTCAAGATTGCATTCGGGCTGAAGTCAAACAAGGGAACCTCCAACTACGTTCGTATTTAAAATACACAAGCTAACAGTATTGCAGAGAGGGGCTTGCGAGCGACCTAAAAATATTTTTCGCTTGAATATATCTTCAAAACATAGAAGCAAAGCGGTTTTTCTTGAAATACTATTCGTACTAAATTAGTGGAATTATTCCCGGAGTTAAGTCGTGACACCTGAACACATATTGACAGCTTTGATTTTGATACCCCTGCTGGGCACTTTCGCAATTGCCTGGGCACCTGCATCGTCTGCTCGCCAGATAGCAATAGCGCTTGGTTGGGCAATGGTTGCCGTGACGGTAATACTTGGACTTAACTTCAATCCGGCTGACGGAGCCATGCAGTTCGTTGAAAAGATAAGCTGGATATCGTCACCGTTTCCGGTTGAATATCACGTCGGTGTCGATGGCATGAGCTTCTGCTTGGTGGCATTGACCTCAATTGTCACGTTGATGTCAATCTATGCTTCAGGCACAATTGCTGAGCACAGACCAAGACTTTATTACAGCATGCTTATGTTGCTCACTACAGCGATCGTCGGTGTGTTTATTTCTCTTGATTTGCTCCAATTCTTCGTCCTCTGGGAACTCGAATTGGTTCCAATGTACTTCTTGATTGCTATCTGGGGCGGACCACGTCGCGATTATGCAGCCATGAAGTTCCTTATTTATACGTTTGCCGGCGGCATCTTTATGCTGGCATCACTTCTATATCTTTACTTCAGTGTCGGACAAGGCGGACCTGAATTCCAAACATTCGACATGGTCAAGCTGGCTCAAATTGCCCCAGCTCTTACTGCCCAAGTCCAGGGACTTGGTTGCTTGGGATTCTTACTGGCGTTTCTTATCAAACTGCCATCCTTCCCATTCCATACTTGGTTGCCGGATGCGCACGTTGAAGCTCCAACTCCAATATCAATGATTCTGGCCGGACTTCTTTTGAAAATGGGTACTTACGGTTTGGTCCGTATCTGCATGGGCTTCTTCCCGGATGTAATCATTACTTATGGTGTTTTCTTATTAGCACTTGGTGCCTTCAACGTTGTTTGGGCGGCCATTGCTTGTTTGGTGCAAGACGATATGAAGCGCATCATCGCTTATTCCAGTGTCAGCCACATGGGATTTGTTTTGATGGGCATGGCATGTTTGTCATCGGCCGCACTAAGTGGTGCCATTTTCCAAATGGTCAGCCACGGATTTATTTCAGCACTATTGTTCTTCCTCGTAGGCTGTGTCTATGAGCGTTGCCATACACGTAAGCTTTCAGAAATTGGTGGCGGCTTGGCCGCTCAAATGCCAATCATCTTCTATTTCTGGATGTTGGCTGCCTTAGCAAATATCGGTTTGCCTGGTCTTGCCGGATTCGTTGCTGAAGCAACAGTCTTCTACGGCTCATACACATCACCGTTGGCTGCCATTGCTGCTAATGCAGATGTTGTACATGGCTGGATTATCTTTGCAGCAACAGGCGTAATTCTTTCCGCCGGCTACATGCTCTGGCTATTGAAGCGTCTTTTCTACGGACCGGAGATGCCTAAGTGGGCTCACCATTTAACAGATGCCAGACCGCAAGAAGTATTTGTCGGTGCGGTGCTCTCAGTTTGCGTCATCGTATTGGGAATTTACCCAATGATGATGACCAATACCTACCAGCAAATTGCTGACCGCATGGCGAAAGACATTACCGCTCGTCAAGTAAGCATGAGCACCAATCAGGTAGTGCAGTAAAACTCTCGTAGGGGCGCGCAGAAACTATGTGATTGGCGCCCTTTCGTTAAATAACATGCCTTAAGTGGGAAGACCACCATACGTTTGATTAAGCAGAGTCTTGTCTGCCTAACTATTACGCTGGTAACATCAAGTGGACTGTAGGGGCGTATTGTATGCGCCCGCTCCTATGGCCTGCTGAAACCAACGCGGACTTATCTGTCCGCAAAAGGAATCTACTTTGATGTATTACCTTCTGTATAGCAACAAGCGGACGCTGTTTTTACTTGCCTGCATGTCGTTCGGTCTTTGGATGTCGGCTAAGGCTAATCCAACAAACCCTGAAGCTCAAGCAGCTTTCAGTCAGGGACGCTCCCTGATGGAGACACGTGCTTACCCGCAGGCTGTCGAATCTTTGAATCGAGCGGTCTACATGGCGCCTTCAGACATTGATGCTCGCCGCATGCTCGGTCTTGCTCTTATTAGATCGGAGAGATTCAATGAAGCAGCCCAAATTTATTTAGATGTGACCAAAATGACGGGCAGTGACGCTATGGACCGTTATTGGTTGGGCGAAGCTTATTTGCACGCCAATAGACGTACTGAAGCTGCTGCAGCTCTTGCCGAAGCAGTGAAATTAGACCCGCAATTATCAATTGCTCATGGTCGTTTGGCTGAGACCTATATGGCAAATAAGGATATGGAAAAGGCCAAGCAAGCTTGTACTGAAGGCATCAATAGCTGCCGTGACGCGCAAGTACGAGGACAATTAGCGAGCCTGCTCAAAGTAGTAAGCAAACCAACTAATTTGCCTGCCATGCTCGATCGCATTGATCGCAGCGTGAAAGAACAGCCTCAAGGGGGATTTAAGAAGTGAAGCGCCGTCAAAGAGGATCGTTTATTGCCGAAGTACCAATCGTACTTTGGTTCCTCATCTTTTTACTTTTCTTCCCCATGCTTGACTTGGTGGCAGTCACTATCCGCACCACTTTCTTGTTTATGGCTGCTCACAATGCGGTGACAGCGGCTAGTCGTGCGCGTTCTTTCTCTGCCAGCATTAATGGATATCCGACTGCCGCCACACTTGCAGACAGTGTTGCACATCAGACAATTAACAATTTTGGTGGTGTGCAAATTGCCAGCATGCAAACTGCAATCTTAGTGACCAATACCGCCACAAAAGCAGTCGCTCGCTTCACGAGCCCGTTAACAACACCGGCTGACTCTATTGCCAACACCTATCATATCGAAGTTACCTTGAATGGTGTCATTCAGCCCTTGATCCCATACAACGTTGGTGTTTTCGGCAGCATTCCGGGACTGACAACGCCTATTAATCTGACAGTGAAAGACCAGCGCTATGCTGAAAACGCTCAAGGTCTTAGTGTGTAGTTCATGAAATTGATTTTGATCAGACAACGTAATCAAAAAGGTGTTTCGCTAACCATGCTCATGCTTGGGCTGGCTTTTGTGTTAATGCCTATCATAGGTCTATTTGCTTTTGAAATTGGGCGAGTGCAGATTGCTCACCAAGAATTGCAAAACGTGACCGATGCTGCAGCGCTTGCTGCTGTGGCAACGCTTACATGCGAAGAAAATACTGATCCGTCCGCCGCTCACCAGGATGCAATTGATACTGCCGTCAATTTATTTAAGCGCAACAGCATCATCGGCATTCAATTAACAAACAGTACCCTCGGTGCTATGAATGCCAATCCGGCTCCTGGTGAAGCCGTTTTGTATTTTGAATTTATTGACCCTGTCACACACAATGTTGTCGGCATGAATGACCCAAACGGCAAAGTGGTGAAACTCTATTCAACCTTTGGCGCAACACCGGCGTTTGGGCCTTTCTTGGGTCTATCAAATTTTGCATTGAGGACAATTGCTTTCGGTGCTGTACCTTCTCTTGATCTTGTACTTTGTTTTGACACCTCGGGCTCCATAGATGATCAGACGCCTGTGACTTTCATTAAGCGTTCTTGGGATGCAACTCTAGGCAAAATTGTCTACGAGGTGCCGACCGGTGCTAATGGACCAGCGCGCGGTAAGCAGTACGACATAATGCTGCCTGGACCAAATGGCACAAGTCTAAATGGTGTCCAACCGCACATAGCATCAGATGCGTATTACAATGCGCAACTCTGGTTTTCGGAATATCTTGCGCAATACTATGGCGTTCCCGGATTGAGATCACTTTCCGGAGGTGCGTCCGAAGCAGGCTCGCCTCCAGGTAATTATCCACCAGGCACGGCACCAACATATCCTGGTTGGGCTGTCTTTACTGACGTTGTAGTTAATCTAGATGGCAACAACACATTCACCAGTTTCAACGGTAACGGTTACAGCTTCCCGAACGTGGCGACTATGGTAGAAGCTGCCAGAGGTAATCTAGAAAATGCCACGGTATTTAACAACAGCAAAGCAAATACCGCTGTTGCTGTCAGTCCGAGTCCTGGTTATCAGCAAGCTTATTTCAATTTGGCAAAATCAAAACTGCAGCCACTGCAAGATGCTAAATCGGCCGGACAATTATTCATTGATATTTTGAATACAGACACTGATGCTCACTTCGGTTTTGTGGCCTTCGATCATCAAATTGGCAGTGGTCCGACTTCTGTTGAAACAAGATACGCAATTGATGATGCCGCTACTTACGGTGCCAATACAGGATTTCCTTTGCCTGTCATTCCATTGGATCCTGCACCTGGTGCCAGACATTATCCGGAAACCGACGCGGCGATTGCTTCATGTGTGCCCTTGGGTGGTACAAATATCGGCGCTGCCGTCAGCAAGGCTGTCGACGAATTAACAACGCACGGAAGGCTAGGCTCTAAAAAGGCGATTGTTCTTTTCACTGATGGTCAGCCTACTTATGGCGGTCCATTGGATGGTGACCCTTGGGGTAACGCCAGAAAGGCGGCAGTAAAAGCAAAAAATGCCAGAGTGTCCATTTATACAATTGGTCTTGCTCAAAATCCGGACATTATTCCGGGACAAACAGCAATTCTCAATGACACTAATAGCAATGAAACTACTGGTGGCATGGCAGCTATTGCCGGTAATGGCGGCACATTTAGTTTGGTCACCAATAGCGGCAATCTGAGAAGAGTATTTGAGCAAATTGCCAGACACCTGGTTGAACTTGTGCATTCTGATTAAAGAGGCGTTGAAAGTGACTAGTATAAGATCTCGAAAAGTTGCAAGAATGCGCTGCCGCAATGCCGGACACGTCCTCATTGAATTTGTCTGTTTTGCCTTTTGGCTTCTACTGTTTATGTACATTTGCACTGACATATGTGTTTTGCTATTGGGCGCCTCCGCTAACGATCGCGCTTGCCGCGATGCGGCACGTGCTGCTGCTCATGGCTCTAACCCCACGGAAGCGCGTACTCTGGCAGAAACAAGTTTGAAGGCTCATGCCGGCGGCGGCTTTTTCACAAGCTCACCGGCACTGTACGGAAATATCATCTATAACGATTATGCAGGTAATCCCCCGCCCACACAGACGCCTTTCGTAACTGTGGAAACAAGATCAACGGCAAAATTACCCTTTGCGCCAATTGTCTGGTTTAACAACGGCTTCACGCAATCAGGCACCTATACCTTTTCTCGCACGTATACATTCCCCATAGTGCGTTTTCGTTTCAGTACTTAATTAACGTGGTCAGTTAGCTTTATCCAATCAATCATTCTTTGGATGGAAGCTGACTAACACTAAAGTGAGGTCAACTAGAAATAGGTTTTGACCGCACCTTAGTGTTGCTGCAATTATGAAAGTACGGGTTTGTCTACTGTTATTTTTGATAATTGTCCTTCTCGCTTACATGTATGTGCGAAGGACAGCCTTTGATGGTTTAAGGGCAAAAGTTACGGTGGCAATAACCGCTCAGAGTCCCGACAATAGCGCGCCAGTTTCCAAACCCAGTTATAGAATGGAAAACCGAACTCGTGTTGTAGAAAAGATCGCAGACCTTTGTAGAACTTATGATGTAAAGATCGGACAAGATGGTGAGCTAACAACAGATGCCAGTTATGGACCATATTCTCAAAAAGTCTGGTATGTCAAAGCCCGTACACCAACAGAAAGAGAATTGCAGGCTCTCGAATATGCCTTATCTCACTCCACTCCCAGCCAATTATTGAAGAAGAACTGTGGTGAGGGAATAAAGTTTTATTTTCTGGCTGAACCCAGGTGTCTGGGGTCTGCTGCTAATTGGGGCTTTGACAAGGACAACAGACCGGCCATATTTGTGGAACCATATGAAACAGTATCGTTAATCGGATTGGAGCGTAGCCTGATGCATGAGTTGGGGCATCACATGCAATTCAAATTAGGCTGGAAGCCTTATCGGGCTGAGAATTGGTCAATTGCAAAAAAGCTTGGTTATTCATCGTTTTATAATCCAAAAACTAATGAGTGTGGATGGTTGCTGAAATCGAAAGAAAGTGCCTTGCATCTATACAAATTCAATGATAGTACGCGCCTCTGGGTGCGTTGCGATCGGCAAGGGCGACCAATGACCACTGATGGTCGAATTGTGTTGAGGCAATTAGACGCGCAGCGGATTACGTCTTCTGAAATGGCGGCGAAAGCCACAATAACTCCAGCAAGCTTGTACTTCGTAAGTCCGATGGAAATGTTGTCTGAAGCAATAGTGTTTTATCGCTTCAATTCTGCCAGCAGGAAGACGTTGGGAATGCTCAGACCGAGCCTTTATGAGATAGTCAAGGAACTTGATCAAAAAGAAATCGATGATACTTACGGCAAGGGTTTGTATGTTCGCAATATAAATGGCGTAATTGCCCTTGCTGAACCAAAGGTTTTGGATGAAATTGCCTCTCTGGAGAAGCAATCCATCGGCTCGGCTAGTAACGAGTCGTCTGAACACATCGTTCGCTAGGATGATGCCTGCTCTGGGGGTTACTGTTAATAATAGAAAAGAACTGACTTTAGTTGCTGGAGGCGAACATGAACACTATTCTTTTACGCATTCAAGGACCTCCTATATGTTTAACCGCCGCCGATGTGGCTATTAAGTTGGCCCGTCGGCTAAATTCAAATATTATTGCGCAATTTGTTATCGATCCTCATCAGATTATGGATTTGGAGGAATTTAGCGGACGAGGGCTATGCGGCAGTGGAGTATTCATCGACGCGCAGCAAAAAATTGCCATCGCTTTACAGGAATTGGGTGGCTATTTAATGAAATTCTTCACCGCGGTAGCAGAAGGATACGGCATACCTGTAGAAGAATTTGTCGATACCGGTGATATTTTTGAGCAGATAAAGGCAAGATCAACTGACGCCAGTGTAATTATGCTGGCTGAGACGAAGGACAATCGAGTTTTGGCAGAAAAACTAGCTGGTGAATTGCCGTGTCCTGTCATTGTTGTTAAATCGAGCAGTGCGGTCGATCTTTTCGAATCCGAGCAAACAAATTCAAGTTTTGCACACGTTGTGACCAGACACTTAACTGACATGAATATTAAGACAGACACCCGCGTAACTATTTAACAAATTGTTCTCTCATTTTCCTAAGGGCTTGGTTTCAACTTCCGGAGCTACTTCAATAATTCCTGCGGAATCTTTGACTTTGGTTATTACTCGACCTTGAATGGCTGTGTTTACGGATTTGGCAACGCTGTCGATTAGTTCTGCCGCAGTATTGGCGTCATAGTATTTGCCATTTGACACGGTAGCTATGCAATTGAGTTGCTCTTTGGCCTCTTTGTCGCGTCTTAATCCAAGACCGACAATGTCAACTTTGAGTTTGATGCCCATGTTCTCCAGCCGGGCAATAAACGAACAAGGATCTCCGCCGCAGGTTTCAGCACCATCGCTTAAAAGAATGATTGTTTTAGGTCCTTGCATGGGCGTTAAATCCAATGCGGCTTGGCGCAAGGCGTACGTCAAAGGTGTCAAGCCATACGGTTTTACTGTCCGCATTTGCTCGATAATGGAGCGTCTATTGCCTCTGCCCAAAGGCACCAACAAAGCAGTTTGTTGACAGTCTATAGAGGGATTTCCTTCGAAGCGGTGACCGAACACGCGCAGACCCAAATTTACATCAGCAGGAATGCGCGTCAAAGCATTTTGCAAAACTTGTTTGGCGGCATCCATTTTTTGCATGTCGCCACCAAGCTCTTCCTTCATGGAATAAGAAGCATCGATCAGTATTAAGATATTGACCGGGCCTTTTTCTTGCTCGACTTGTCCTTGAATAAGCGCGCCTTTCGTCCCCGTTTGCAGCGTTGTGGATTCAGTTCCGCTGCGTAGAGTTGTTGACTGCGTGCCTGATCTTAAAGGCTCTTTCTGATAAGGCACGGTTTCTTGCATGCCCAGAGTTGGCTCGGTTAGAGATGTGCCGTGCTTTTGCGCCACGAGGTGCTCACAATTGCAAGGTGGTTTTACATCAGCAGCTTTCGCCGGTAAGAGAAGTCCCAGCGAAATTGTCGCTAACAGAATTATTCTAGTCATGCGACTTTTCCTGTTTCTTGTCGTCATCATTTTCCTTGTTGTGATCTTTGTCATGACCCTTCGCGTGATCATTGGTTGCCACAATAATTCTCCTGCTGATTGGCACGGCTTTGGATCCGCCTGCAGGTATTGCCCACACGGTTAGGTAATAAAGACCAGGCTTGCTGTCGTTACTAATGCCGATCTTCACGTTAAACAGCGGACCGGACATTTTCAGTCCGCCTTTTACAGGAATATCGGATACCGGCTTTGCTTCCGCAGTTGGATCTGGATTACCCATCATGGTAATCGCTGGTGCTGCCAATGCTACTGGTGGTATGAACATGCCGCCTGCCATACAAGCAACTATGCCTGCTGCTTTAAGCATGGCGATACCAGTTGACCAGTCCTTTTCTGATTTGCCTGCATAAGCCACGAAATCCAAGGGCGGGAAATAAGGTAATGCCTCTTCCGATTCATCGGCGCCGGCTAATGCTTCAGGGTTTGGATTTTCCCAAGCCAGCGTTACGCGATCTAATGTATACGGATCGAAAACTGCACCTTTAACTTCTATTTTGTCTCCGGCATTTACTTCTTTTGGTACTGGTTGCATCAAGCCGTGTTTGCTCACAAGTTCAAAGCAGGCATATGCACGGTTGTGGTTGTGATTTTCTGCAGCTGCAAAACCAAATCCAGTTGCTTCCGGTGACATGATGGCATCTCTGTCGTCTTGCCTTTTCAGCAAGTCGCGCAGGAAGTACATCCCAAGTAAGCGATTGATTTTACCGTGATCACTAACTAGTGTGAGACACTCTGTTATAGCGTCTGAGCCGCCTGCATTTGTGTAACGTTGGTCTGGATTTTCACCCTTTTCGTTGTAGTGAGAAATTGCGTTGCGCTTGCCCATATCGTCAGCTTGGGCTTGGGCCATCTTGGCCGCTGTTTCATCAACAGACAGTGTTGATAAACCTTGCATTTGCCGTCTGTCGTTGATCATTTGCAAAACAAATATTTTTAGTTCATCCATCGATATTTGTGCTTGATAGAAAGGTTGATCTTCAGCTTGCTGTCCTTCGACTTCTTGTTGCTGTTCTGCTTGTCGTTGCGTCTTAACAGCACCTGATTCGCCGGAAGGGGTTGCCGGTTCCATTAATGTCTCATGAGCTGGAGCCTGATGAGCTTGGTGAGCAGGCGGAGTTTGTGGTGGATGTGTTGGACTGGCGCCGCCCACAGCCCCTGGGAAATGAGTATCTTCAACAGCACCAAATAATGTCTCCTGCAACTTTGCCGCACGCTGGTTGGGGGTCAAAGTGTTGAAAGACTGCCTGAAAATGGTTGCTTCCAGATAATTCAAGCGAGTTTCTAAAGGCAGTCCGGAATTAGCATGACCGAAAGTGATGTTTTCCATGCGGGCAAGAGTTGGATACTCATCTTTGCCGGGTTCTTTAGGTGTAGCCTGCGGCTCTTTGGCTACTGGATGAACTGGTTTAGCAGGTGCGGACGGAGCCTGAGTCTTGTCGGCAATAGGCGTCATTTTCTGCAAAGTCGGGCTGGCTACAGCAATGTTTTGATGTTGAGCAAAACAAACATTAGAGCTAAGTGCAAGCGCGGACAGCAAAGCTATGCCTAAACGGCGCACAGGAGGATCAATTTGACTTGCCTGCCTACGCACAGTTCAACCTCTTATGGCTTCTATGTTGATATTACCTTGCTTCATCTGCATCTCGCCAATTCCCTGTTTTTAATGGCTGCCAATGCGCCTTGCCTGCCTGTTTTTCCGCCGCTATGGCGGTGCGAATAGAAAATGTCGCTCTGGCACGATGTGCACCTATTGCAGACATCAACTTCCGACACACCTGCTTCGTACAACTGCAGAGCATTAAAAGCCTTAAGGTCAGGATGGGGAACGTCATTTTTCCAACTTATCAACTCAGATGAATTGGCTGATGTTGTCGTCTCTAATTGAGCCTTTACATCAAGTCCTGTTGGATAGCAGCAATTTCCAATTGATGGTCCTATAGCTGCCACAATATTTTTTGTCTGTGAGTTTAAAACAGAAGCCAGCATATTGGCCGCATAAGAGGAAATACCGGCAGCCGTTCCGCGCCATCCGGCGTGCACGACGCATACTGCATCTGTTGTTCTATCAAAAAGAATTACAGGTACGCAGTCGGCAAATTGCAGGAGTATAGGAAATTGACTGTCGACTGTGGCGGCACCATCTGTTTCCGGCAAGTCTTGGTGCTCCGTTATCCATGCAACGTTTCTTGAGTGAACTTGTTGAGGCACAATGAGATTTTCAAACGGCAGATCAAATATTTTGCACAGTGCTTGCCTGTTTCTTATAGCGTCAGCTCGTGCTCCATCTGCGTCCCAATGTTTGCCTAAATTGAACGAGTTAACAGGCTCGACACTTTGTCCGCCGAGACGAGTAGTAAAAGCATGCGTAAGAGTTTTGTATTGAGATAAAAGCGGGGAGTACAAAAGAGTTAAGCCGTCTGTCTCCACCAATGGCCAATCGTTCTTGATTAGAGCCTTGGCGGCAAGATCCATTTGAGACTGTGCTTGCATACTCATTAATGCAATGATAAACCACCACAGATGTTAAGGGCCTGTCCATGGATACCTTTTGCATTGTCTGAACACAAATATGTGACGAGATCGGCGACCTCAACCGGGTCGATAAAGCGCATTTGGGGCACTGAAAGCCTGGCTACATCAACCGAATCAATTTGCTCAATGTTTGTGAGAGTCAGGTATTGGTCGTCATTCAACTGATTAAAAGTCATATCCGTTGCTACCCAACCAGGACAGATGGCATTGACCGTGATTCCATGTTTGGCAGTCTCTAAAGCAAGTGCTTGCGTCAGTCCGATGAGACCAAACTTGGAGGCTGAATAGGCGCTGCCATAGATTTCAGCGACTTTGCCGGAAATGGACGATATATTGATAATACGACCCCAGCCTTTCTTGATCATCAAAGGGATGAGGGCGCGGCTCATGAGAAAGGGTCCGGTCAAATTGGTGTCAATTACTGATTGCCAGCCAGCAGTTGAGTGATTGGTGATAGGCTCGGTTATGTAAATGCCGGCATTGTTGACAAGGATGTCGGCATCACCTACCTCATCTATAGCTGCCTGAATGAAGTCATTTACTGCCGGCTCAGATGAAACATCAGCCACCTGCGCAAAGCACTTTATGCCAAAATATTCACACTCTTGCTTGACATCGCTTAGTGTCTTGAGGTTGCGAGCGCAAATAGCCAGATTGGCACCTGATTCGGCAAGCTTTAATGCAATTGCTTTGCCGATGCCACGGCTGGCACCTGTAACTACTGCCGTTTTACCCTTCAAACTGGTTCCATTTATAGGCATAATTGGCTCAATTGTCGACTCTTGAGGCGGTCCTAGCTTTAAGTAGATCTCAATGCCTCGGGCTGCTTGACAGCTTTTGGTTATAGATGATCTCAAGCAGAGCTTAGGCTGCTCTCAGCAACTTGGGCGGGAACATTGGTACACTTTGGCAGTCTATCACTCTCGATGGGTGCAAATCCGTATCTACAGGTGAAGGAAAAAATGAGTTTTTCAAATATGTCAAAGTCAAAAGTAAAAGTCTTATCCGTAGCAATAGCCTTGTCGCAGACATTGGCATTTGCTCCGCTATCAGTATTTGCTGCTGATGGAACTGTCCGATTGGCCGGACAAGTTGTTATTACAAATAGAAGTGCTGCCGGTGGTATGACTGCCGACAAACGCACAGAAGCAATTCAACGTAATTTAGATAATGCACTGGTTGCTGCGAAGAACCGCACACCGCAAGCAGTTGATATTGTCTATGTAAAAGGACTGCCTGTTATCACGCTCGATGGCTATCAAATTGCCACTGTTGATGATGCCAACGCAAAAGCTGCCGGCACCACGCCGACACTTCTAGCTAAGACGTGGGCAGATGGCATAAGGCACGTGCTTGTTGACACAGGTTCTGTAGAAAGCTATATCGCTCAGTTGTCCGGCGATTATCGTGCCAGCGCTCCGCAAGCAGCGGCTGCACCACAGCAACCCCAACAACCGAGCTACCAGCAAGCAAGTTACCCGCCGCAGACAAGCTATCCTCAACAAGGCAGCTACGCTCCTCCAACTAACTATGCAGCAACCCCCAACTACCCGAATCCGGCGATGAGACAAGGACGCGTAATATACGCTCCTGCCGGCTTGACTATGAACACCATTTTGTCGACTTCAATCTCAACGCAAGTTGCACAATCCGGTGATACCATTCAAGCGAATGTTGCCGAACCGGTAAATCTCGGTGAAGGTACAATACCAGCCGGCTCTGTCCTAATTGGACAGATAACCGAAGCAAAATCCGGCGGCTTCTTTGGCAGATCCGGAATGCTTGGAATTAAGTTCAACCGCCTGCGCACACCGGACGGTATAGAGACACCAATCAGTGCTCACATTGTTGGTGGCATTGGTAAGTACGCCGACATCGGTGGAGACCAAAGCGATATCGTCAAAGGGGAAACCATGAAGACCAAGCTTGGACAAGCTGCAATTAGAACAGCAGTTGGTGCAGGCGCTGGTGCCGCTCTTGGTACAGCAGTTGGTGCAATCGCCGGACGTTCCGGTCGTGCCACCGGCCGTGGTGCTTGGTCGGGAACAGCAATTGGTGGTGGTTTAGGCGCCGTTCAGAGCGTGACCATGCGTAAGGGTAATGATGTGAAAATCCTATCCGGACAGCGCATGCAAGTGCAATTGGATGCTCCTGTATCCATATCCGGTGGTGGAGTACCTCCGTACACTGGTGCCTTCTAGCTCCAACTGCAAGGTAAACTAAATAGATAACTCTAAAAAGCCCTGCTTCTGCGGGGCTTTTTAGTTGCGATATATGTTGCCGGCGCAGAGCGCAGGACACGCATGCAGTATACTTTCAATGTATTGCATTTTAGCGAGGTCCTATGTCTCTTTCGATTATTCAAGAAGCAATTGCCAACAAGAAGATGCTTTGCCCGAAGTGCAAGAAGCCTGTTCAAAAGTTTGAAAAGTACGCTGAAACCATTGATGCTGTTCGTGACGGCTTCAATATTGTAGAGATTGATTCGCGCGGCTCGCGCGTGACGCTTACCTGCGGCAACGACGGTTGTGATTGGAAAGAGCGGACCGAGTATTGGCTTAATTTGATTGAGGATTAGCGCGACACAAGGACGGGCGCATGCAATGCGCCCCTACGCAGGACAGAGGCGCGGGCCCTTCGCAGTGCGCCCCTACATAGGACAGAGGCACGTATGCAGCGGCTCTTCGCAGAGAAAATTGGTGATCGTACAATCGATATGTGAGTGCGATTCAAGCCTTAAACAAAAGCCCTGCCGTAAGGCAGGGCTTTTGTTTTGATTTACTAGGTTATCGACAAGGAACTTATTTAGATTTTGCCTTGGATGGCTTTTCCTTCACGATTGAGCCACGAACCTTGGTTGAAGCATTCGGCATAAGCGAAGCATCAGTTACCTGTTCACCTGTGAACTTCTCATTCATTTCTGCGAGGAATTCATCACCTGGTTTAATGATTGCCTCCTGTCCGCGAACAGTTGTATCTTCAATCAACCACGATCCCGGCACTCCACTCAAGGCTCCCCAGAAGAAACCTTTGAGACGGCGGTGACGGACGTTTAAGCCTACCGGTTTAGCAAAAGCGAAATCCGGATGAATTGCCCCCATCACACCAAGGGCGACAGGCATTGCGCCGAAGGTCATCGGACCTAAAGGAGCCATGGCGAAGTTCATACCGATACGAATGGCTTTGTAGCGTAATTGAGTTGACCATGGACCTGTGATTTGTCCTTTGTGGTTAACACCAAGTTCACGACCCTCAGCCTTGTTCTTAATGATGCGGGCCATTCTTGCCGGTTGCGCTTCCAATTTGATGTGCTCACCTTTTTCATTGATGAGTTCGTCAAATTCAAATCCGAGTACACCAGAGTTGCGATAGAAGCGTGTTGTCGTTACCATGGAGCCCAAGATTGTTCTTGCGCGCAAAACGTAGTTTACGTGACCGGTTACAAGGCTACCTTTATTAGCAATGTGACGATCGCCGATTTTTACTTCGTACTTAACTCTTGCTTGGAAGGGATCACCCTTCTTGGTTGTTTTGCTGTTTAGTTCAGACTGCATAACAACCGGGAAGCGAGCACCGGCTTTGATGACGGTTTTGCCGTCATCGGTCGGCATTTCCTCATATTTGATTGTTTCTTGTGTCTCTACTTCTTCATCGTTATCAATGATGATTGGTCCACCGGCTGTTGCTGCCTCTGTTAGAGGAGCTTGCGGAGTCTGTGGTGCTGCCGGTACGTATGGAATTGGTCCAAGCGAAAGGGCGGTGTTTGTATTAACCGCACCTGGAGCGGGAGCTTCAGAGGTTGATTCAGATGCTTTGACGACGGTTGTAGTCGTTTCTGTTGTCGTAGTTTCGGTTGGGGTAATGTCGGATCTAACTGCGATGCTCTTGCTGGATTCTTGAGCGGCATCGACTAAGTCTTGTGATTCGACTTTCAGTGTTGTCGGTATCGGCAGATTTTTGTTCTGCAACATTTCGATGCTTGCTGAGTCGTCAGCAAAGGCACAAGTACCAAGTCCCAGTTGCGATGCAAGCATGAGGCTTAGGGCGAGTGGCATCATCCCAGGTTTCCGTAAAGTTGTGGCGCGCTTTGTCATTTTATTTCTGGTCCTTTCGTGACGCCTTGGAGCTTGTGCAATTTCTTGTCGGCTCTCTGATTTCTCAGTGCCGGCATGCCTTCTAAGCCAGGCATTGATCATATACAACCGATAAGTACTTACCAAACTCCTTGATAACTGAATTAATCCACCGCATACAGCCGAAACCAGACACCAAGCTAGAAGCTTGGTCCCCATATCTGATACGCCGCCCAGAGTCTGGGCGAAGCATTGCGAGATAGTCCTTTAAGTTGCGCTTTGCGCAGGGATTTTGCCCGGCTCAAGCCACCATGCGATTCCTTATAGAACTCAGCAAGTTGACCTGATCTGTCTTCAACGGGCTCTTGCCATAGGCTCATCATTACATTGCGTGCGCCTGTGTAGTTGAGCCCGCGGCTAAACACCTTGACTGCATGTCCGCGCGTATCTTTGGGATTTACTGTCGTTCCTGATAAGACAAACAAATCCGGCGTCAGGTTTGTTTGAAACAGCTGCTTGGCCGAAAGCTTAGGACTGTTCTTCTCCTTGTTGACAAGGACAGGTATTTCTACCATCAGCGGATCGTTTGCCGGCAAGGTTAGTTGTGTCGCCAAGTGGAGGTAGCTATTGCCTGCTGATTTTTCTTCAAGTTCGGGCAGAGAAGTTTTGCCTGTCAACATGGTGATGTTTTCCGGTTCAAATGCTGAAGCCACAGCATTTACTTCGGCACTGGTTTTTACAACAGAGCCTGCAGCCGGCTCGGCAAGGACTACATTTTGTCCGGCGGTCTTGTCCTGGGAGCTTGCACCGTCGACGAGAGCCGCGGCGGAAGCGAACATGGAAAGCGTATGGCTTTCGACCAAAAACTTACCGGTGTTGTCGATAAGAGCTGCAAACGGAACATTCAACAACACGGCATCCGGAATAACAACCAGAGTGTCGTCTTCATTTTTAGGCAGTGTCGCCATAACATTCGGCGGCATCAGTTCAGTGCCTAGAATCTGCAACATTTTCTTGTCTGCATCAGATGCAGGAGCTGTAGCTGTGGTTTCCGGTTTTGTCGAAGCGTTTATAAGTGAAGCCACTTGTGACTCGAGCTGTTTACGTCCGACGGGTAAGCTGAAGGCAGCTAATTTACCTTGCGGGTTGATGCTAAATACCATTGAGGAATTGCTGCCCACAAAATAATCGAGCACAGTCAAATGTTTTTGTTGTGCCAGACGTGTGATTTCTTGCGCGGTTAACGGCAATGGTGCCACCAGGCGCGCCAATGGTTTATTCTCAGCAGCTAACTGAGCAAAACGACCCATCCAGTTTTGCCATTCTTTGACCAAGTTGGTCGGGTTGCTGCCGATTTCGGCTGCGTGGATGTGAATTCTTTGCTTGTAGAGATCGTTGTAGATTTCTTGATCAGCCGCTTTCACAATCCCTTGCGAGCGCTTCCAATCCGAAATGAATGACTCTTCCTTGAGCTGCGCTGCGACACTGTATGCAGTGCCGGCCATTTTCTGTCCCACCAAAAGTGATACCAGCTTGTAGGATAGATCTTCTCTGCTTGTTGGGAAGTTGAGACTTTCCGCGCTGCCGAAGTTGCCTGCTTGCGGCGAACGTATAAATGAAACAGCGCTATTTAGTGCGTCCTTGATTTGTTGCTGCTGTTGCTGCAACTGCTGTTGTGTCAAAGGTTGAGCCGCAGGGATTTGCGCTTGATTTATGTAAATCTGGGCAAGATTTGTGTAGTTGCGCCAGAGGCTGGCATCGTCGTGTATTTTTTCGCTAATTGCGATGCCTTGTTTGATAAATGATTCTGCAGCGGATGTCTCTTTCAAGGCAAGACATATCTCACCGAGTGCGGCATATGTGCGACCTTCAAGAAATTGGTTGTCCAATTTTTTGAAGTTTGGCAATATTGCTGTGAGAGTTTGTTTTGCTCCTCTGTTGTCGCCCGAACGAGCCCTAGCGTAAGCCAGGTTCTGCATGATGATGACATTGAGCTTCGGACGTCTTGGAGTTGCTATTGCTTGCATCTCCAGCGCTTGTTGGAAGTGTTGGAATGCCGGCTGATATTGTCCGAGTTGTGTTTCAACAATTGCCAAAGTATTTAAAAGCGTTGCCTGCGATAAGGCATTTCCTTTGGTCTTCAAAATGGCACAAGCATTTTCCAAATATGTTTTGGCTGTTTCCAATTCACCAAGTGCCGACAACGTTGAACCATAGCCTGCTTGAAATTGAGCGATTGCTAATTGATCAGCAAGCTTCACTTGTGTGGCCATTGCCATGTCGTATTTTTGCAAAGCATTTTCATACTCGCCCAAGTTGTATTGACAGTTTGCTAATGTGGCAAGCGCACCGACTACAAGCGCCGGCTCTTTGGATGCTAGTGCGGAAGTCAGTGCTTGATTGGCTTCTTCTTCACCGGCAACTAAGTAACCCAATTCCTGGTACATGGCAGCAATTGCCGTGCGCATTGTAATTTCATTGGCGTAGTCACCAGCTTTTCCATAGTAGGAAGCGGAATTCTGGAAAAATGGAATTGACTCTTTCAATTTGCCGGTGTTTGCCAATAAGTTGCCGGCGAGATTCATAACTTTTGCAGCATCCGGTGCATCGTCAACACCCAACTCGGCATAAGATTTCATCGCCATTTCGAGCAATTGTCCGGCAAGAGCATGGTTGTCTTGTTTGAAATATACTTGCGCCATTGCAACGCGTGCACGCGCAATAGCTTTTTGATCGGAGCTGTTGCTTAAAACCTCAAGAGCATTCTCACCTAATTCTTTTGCACGTACTAATTGCCCACGATCGTAGTAGAGGCGGCACATATTAGTAAGTGCACGGCCTTCACCTTCTGATGAGCGCATTTCCTTTGATAAACCATAGGCTTCTTGCCACTTTGATAAGGCTTTGTCTAAATCGTGTTTTTGAAATGCGGCTTCGCCTTCGGCTTCAAACTTCTTAAGTTTGTCTATCGTCTCAGCAGTTTGCGGGACTATCGGCAAATACTGAAGTGTCGGATCTTCTTCATTCGCAGGGGCTTTGGAAGCTTTGATAACAGCTTCAGCAGCGGGTGTTGTCGTCGTCTTTACACCGGAAGCAGCTACTGCCGGCAAGCCGATAGACAGGGCAAGCAACAACGACATTGTCGTTCTTGTAGAAGACAAGAGATTGTTGTAATTCACAGAAGTCCCCTTCACTCAAATGACGGAATTATCAAACCATATTATAAGAGAGAAGCTTCTGTAGTGGCAGATAAGTTGACTCACCCAAATAGGAACAATTAAAGGATAATAGGCGTCGACCAACCTACTCTTAATTCTGTTTAGCAGAGTTGTTTTCAAGGAGTGGTATCAAAAGATATCCAATGAGTATCAAACGGTAGTCAGCTGTATCTTGAATAGACCAAGATTCTAGGAGGATGGTTCATATGATTCAAAGCGGAAGAATTGCGTATCTACTTACAACGAGCACATTAATTATCAATATGGCGTTGCCTGCAGTTGCAGCCAATACACAGCTGTACGGTGGTACAAGCAAAAACACCACGCAGTCAAGTGCTACGAAGAAGTTTTTCCAAACACATCCAAAAGTACGTAGCGCCACAGTTGGTGCAGGCGTTGGTGTTGCTGCCGGAGCAGTTACCGGCTTGGTAACAGGCAAGGGTGTTGGTCGCGGGGCACTAATTGGAGCCGGTGCCGGTGCTGGTGTCGGCGCAATTAATTCCAGTGAAACTTTGAAGCGTCATCCAATAGTCAAGACTGTAGCAACTGGTACAGTAGCTGGTCTGGGCTTGGGTTTGGCATCTAGCCGCGGTTACAATAAATCCAAGAAGGTCGGACAACTGACGGCCGCTGGTGCCGCTGTTGGTCTCGGCGCAGCACTCTTGAAAGATAAACTCAGGTAATGAAACACAGGGATCACGGACTTTCGGTAGCACAGACTCAAGAATTTGACCTCGTTGTTATTGGGGGCGGCATCGCTGGAGCGGGAATCGCACAGGATGCCGCTTCTCGTGGACTTTCGGTAATCATTATTGAGAAGGAAGATTTTGCCTCCGGTACTTCTTCTAAAACAACAAAACTTATACACGGCGGACTCAGGTACTTGGAGCAAATGCACTTCAAGCTAACAAGAGAACTCTGTCAAGAAAGAGAACTGTTGGAGCAGTTGGCACCACATATGGTGCGCGATTTCAACTTCGTGTTGCCGACAGGACGTAGAAACTGGTTTTTTGGACTGAAGGCGCGACTCGGGTTGACCATTTACGATATTGTTTCTTGGTCGGCAACCCACCAGAGACACGAAGCCTTGTCGCAGGATGAAACGCTAAGCGTAGCGCCGTCGCTTTCCAATAAGATGGTCTCCGGTGGTCTGCGTTTCCATGACGCTATTACTGATGATTCAAGACTTGTTGTTGAAGTAATTAAATCTGCCTGTCACTTAGGTGCAACAGCAGTTAATTACACGGAAGCAAAAGGATTTGTTATCGAGAACGGACGTCTTGTTGGAGTCAATTGCCGGGATCGTTTGAACGGCACGGAATTTGTAATAAAAGGACAATCGTTTGTAAATGCTACAGGCGTCTGGGTCGATCAAGTATTCAAAATGCTGGATCGTAACTGGGGCAAGCATGTTGCACCTTCCAAGGGAATTCATATCATTGTTCCTAATTCCGCTTTTGAAACAAGCACCGCGCTATTCTTGCCGACAACTGACGGCAGATACGTCTTTGTTATTCCTTGGCAAAGAGCATTGATGATCGGCACAACTGATCACCCATATCATGGTGAACTGGAAAATCCAATTCCTGCAGGTGATGAAATAGATTACTTGTTGTCTGTCGTCAATGAATATACGGATTCGCATAAGTTGAGTCGCAAAGATATTACCGGCTCATTTGCCGGACTGCGACCGCTTGTTGAAGATCCTCTGCACGATGAAGATTCATCAGGTGCTTCGCGCGAACATCGTATCTTTGATGGTCCGTATGGAGTTATTGGTTTAACAGGCGGAAAATTGACCAACTACCGCTTAATGGCCAAGCAAGTTGTGGACAAGGCCCTTTTGAAATTGCCGGAAGAAGAGCAAGATCATATCGGTAAATCTAGAACGCAAACAATTATGCTGGGCGGCTGGCTTGATAAACAAGATTTTCTTACGGCGTCTGCGGCGATTTCTGCACGCGCGCGTAAAATGAAACTGGAGCCGGCGGCAATTGATCATTTAGTCTCCAGTTATGGAGCTGACGCGCAAAGAGTACTCGATTATTTAGAGGCAGAGCCGCAATTGTCTGAAAGAATTTGTCCTGACTTTCCGCCATTAATGGCTGACGTGAAATTCTGTGTTGAGCAAGAAATGGCCGTGTCGCTGGAAGACATGCTGTTCAGGCGCTTAAGACTAGGTCTTGTGCATCAGCGCCAATGCATGGAGGCGGCTCCACGCGTGGCTAAACTGATGGCTCAGTTGCTCAATTGGGACACCGTGCGTATGGATCATGAACTCAAAGCGGTTGATTCATTGCTGGATGAGCATTTGAAATTAGTTTGTGTGCCGGCTTGATGATGCCTTCAAAGTTGAAAGTCTTGGTTACAGGACCAATTACAGAGCATGCGGCTGAAAAGCTTTCGTCTTTTGCTGAAACTGATTTCTATCGTAGTGAAAATAAGCTAGAGGGTCAGGAACTCATCACGAGACTGCAAGGCTGTGATGCGGTTGTCTGTCAATTGTCCGGGCCTATAACAAAGGATGTAATCGATCACAATCCGACTCTCAAGCTTATAGCTAATGTCGCCGTTGGTTATGACAATATTGACGTGGAGGAAGCAACAAAGAAGGAAATTCTTGTTCTCAATACGCCTGGGGTTTTAGATGACGCAACAGCAGACATCGCCTTTGCCCTGCTAATCTCAACTGCAAGACGAATTGTTGAAGCCGACAAATTTGTAAGAGCAGGCAAGTGGGAAGGCTTTCGTCTTGATCTAATGCTGGGAGAAGATCTTGCCGGCAAGACAGTCGGAATTATTGGACTTGGTCGCATTGGACAGGCTTTTGCTCGCAGATGCTTGGGCTTTGGCATGAAAGTCATATACAGCCAGAGAAATAGAGCCGATGCAAAAATTGAATCGGAATTGAACGCCGTCCATGTCAATCTTGACGAACTGCTGAAGCGCTCTGATTTCATAAGTATTCATTGCCCGCTGACAAAAGAGACCACGCATTTGATAGACGAGCGTGCTTTGTCTCTAGTGAAACCTGGTTGCATTTTTGTTAATACATCTCGTGGACCTGTTGTCGACATCAATGCCCTTATTGCCGCGCTGAAAAATGGCAAACTCTACGGTGCAGGGCTTGATGTTTACGAACACGAACCTGAAGTACCCGCCGAACTCATAGCTATGAATAATGTCACTTTGTTGCCGCATATAGGCAGTGCAACTGAAGACACACGCAAGAAAATGTCGGAACTAGCCGTCGATGGACTTATCTCGGCGTTTTCCGGCAAGGCGCCGTCAAATATTGTTAACAAAACAGCATGGGACGCTTTTTGTAACCGAATTAGCTCGCCTACATCTACTAAGTAGAACTGCTTTCTTTGCGGTATTTGTCCATGAATAAGGCTATGCCTGCTATGGCAATCACAAACGTGATTATCGAAGCAATTACCGGCACCTGTATGCCGAATTTCATTATGCTGTCTGTACGCAATAGTTCTATAGGCAGTCTGCCGATTGAGTAGAGCGCCAGATAAGCCATAAAAGTTACGCCCGGATACTTCTTAAGTTTTTTGCCAAGATAGAAATATAGAAGTAGGAAAATCAGCAGATCCCAGACTGACTCATAGAGAAAAGCCGGATGGAAATATGACTCATGCTGATACTTAGCCGGTCGCATTTCTTCCGGAATGTAAAGTCTAAATGGGAATGACGGATCAACCGGACCCCCAAAACATTCGTTGTTGAAGAAATTGCCCCAGCGTCCAATTGCTTGCCCAAGTGATACCACTATGCCGCCTATATCAAGCGCTTTCAAAAAGGGGATCTTATTGAAGTGACAATAGGCATACGCGACCAAAACGCAGCCAATCATGCCGCCATGTATTGAAAGCCCGCCTTGCCAGGTAGCGAAGATATTTTCCGGATGTAAAGCAAAGGCCGGCCATTCAAGGGCGACAAAGTAAAGTCGCCCGCCGACAATGCCGCCAATGAAGGAAACCAAAATTGTATTGACCAACTTATCCGGGTCTATTGAATAACCCTTGGCCAGCCTGTGGGCAAAGTAAGTTGCCGCAATGAAGCCCAGGGCAATCATTACGCCATACCAGCGAATGACTAAAGGACCTAAGGTAAATATTATCGAGCCAGGCGATTGCATAAGCTAACAATTCTAACATTTACAAGAGGTCCAGAAGCGACTACACTTACCCTGAAGCGAAGCAAGAGCGGCGACGAGCCGGTCGCAGCGTAGCGAACCTAGAATGCTGGCAAGCTTAGCGAAGGCGAGGCTATGCGAGCCGGAGCGTTATATAATATGCCAAAATCGAAATCACGTTGGGTCTGCCAAGAGTGTGGATTTGCTTCCTCTGGATTTTTGGGGCGTTGCACGGAGTGCGGTGCTTGGAGTTCCCTTGTAGAAGAAATTTCAACAGAGTCAACAGGCAAGGGTCGGCTGAAAGAATCGTCGAAAGTTGAAAGCAAACCAATCACTCTAGATTTTGTTCAACCTGCTGATGAGGCGAGATTTCCATCAGGACTTAAACAGGTTGATGAAGTTTTAGGTGGTGGAGTCGTTGCGGGTTCCGTAATTCTTTTAGCCGGCGATCCAGGCATTGGTAAATCAACAATGCTTTTGCAAATGGCTAGATTAATGGCCAAGCGTGGACGCGTATTGTATGTGTCTGCGGAAGAATCGGCACAACAAGTGAGACTAAGAGCTGCTCGCATAGGACGCAGCTTCACGGGTGAAGACGAAGAAGTCGATGTTCTAATTACGTCTGAACAAAACTTGGATTCAATTGAGCGTTACATAATTGAGAGTAAACCGGATTTAGTTGTAATCGATAGTATTCAATCTATTTATCATCCGGACATTAGTTCTGCTCCTGGATCTGTTGGACAAGTCCGCGAATGTGCTGGAGTTTTGCAAGTACTAGCCAAGTCGCGCGGCATTTCCATGATCATCGTAGGTCATGTTACGAAAGACGGATCAATTGCCGGACCACGAGTACTTGAGCATATTGTTGATGTTGTACTTCAATTTGAAGGCGAACGTCACGGACAACTGAGAATTTTGCGTGCAGTAAAAAATAGATTCGGTTCAACTTCAGAAGTGGCGATCTTCTCTATGAAGGAAGAAGGACTGAAGGAAGTTGATAATCCGAGTGCTTTATTTCTTGCTGATAGATTGAAACGACTTGGACACAAGCAAGCCGCATCAGGTACAGCAATTGTGGCAACGGGTGAAGGAACAAGAACGTTACTTCTGGAAGTCCAAGCACTTGTTGGCACATCCGCATATCCGAGCCCACGACGTGTAGCCAATGGTTTTGATTTGAGCAGAGTCTTGCAAATATTGGCAGTGCTGGAAAAGAAAGCTGGTCTTTCATTGGCTCGTGAAGATGTTTATGTAAACGTAGTTGGTGGATTTGAATTTTCAGATCCGGCAGGCGATCTGGGAGTCGCGCTGGCAGTTGCAACATCTTCTCTGGATCGCTCCGTTGATCCCGGACTAGTTGTTATCGGTGAACTTGGACTATCAGGTGAATTGAGACCTGTGGCAGCCATTGATCGCCGTCTCAAAGAGTGCCAGCGCATGGGCTTCACCAAAGCCATTGTCTCAGCCGGTAACGAATTGACTGGCTTCAAAAAAGGCAGCTTGGAAGTAATCACCGTTGAATACTTGAGCGAAGCTCTCGAGGCTGCTATGCCGGGCTTTAAGACTTCCCGCCGCAAATCCCCCGCTCAAGACATGTCCCCTCAGCCTAAACCAGACCCGACTTTCCAGTCCGTGTAGGGGCGCATTGCATGCGCCCTTTTGGCATGCTCGCCAGCGATATTTAGCCGGTAAAATGTAGAATTAGATACGGCAAGCCCTTTTAATGTAGGTGTTGGATTGGCAAGGAAGAGCGCAGGCTCTGAAGAGCCCAGTCGCGAGAAGAAATTAAGTGACGAGTTGGAACGGCAGCTTGCCTCCCTTCCGGACACTCCTGGCGTGTACCTATTTAAGGACGAAGACCAAGAAATTGTATATATAGGAAAGGCTTTAAGCCTCAGATCGCGTGTTAAATCCTATTGGAATAGCACCGGCTGGCGCGAGCGCCCTAAGCTCTTAGTTATGATGCCGAAAATAGTGTGCATCGAAACTATCTTGACCAATTCCGAAAAGGAAGCGCTCATCCTTGAGTCTACTTTGGTGAGACGTCATAGACCCCGATACAATGTGGCGCTCAAAGACGATAAGCGTTATCCGTGGTTGGCTATTACTTATGATGAACCTTTTCCACGTCTGATCATGGTGAGAGAGCCATCAAAGTTTCGCAAGACAAATCCTAAAGCGAAAGTATTCGGCCCATACGTAGAAGCTGGTTTGATGTGGCAGACAGTGCGAATTTTGCGCAAGGTTTTTCCTATGCGTCAAAAGAGAACTCCGCCATTTAAAGATCGTCCGTGCATGAATTATCACATCGGTCTTTGTCTAGCTCCTTGCCAGAAACTAGTTGGTGAGGCTGAATACGACATCATGGTCGGCCAAGTTGAGATGTTTTTGGCCGGGCGCCAGAATGAAGTTCTGGATCTAATGAAAAGACAGATGACTGTAGCGTCCAAGGAACTTGAGTACGAAAAGGCTGCTAAGATTCGTAACCGTATTCGCGCATTGGAGACAGTAGTTGAGAGGCAACAAGTATTTGTTGCAGACAAAAAACTCAGTCAAGATGTGCTTGCCGAAGCGCACACCGAAAAGACCGTAGCCATTTGTTTGTTGCGTGTCAGAGAAGGTATGTTGGTTGCTTCCGATACTTATACTTTACCGCTGGTGGAAAAGACAAGCGCGCAGGAAGCTTTTCAGAGTTTCGTTGATCAGTACTACACTGCTTGCGAAGACGTCGCAGTGCCGAAAGAAGTTTTGGTCAGCCTTGATCTTGAAGATACGGAAGCATTGACGGAAATGCTCACCGGTAAAGCCAAAAGGAACGTTAAAGTTATTACACCGAAAAAAGGACGCAAGTCAGAATTAATTGATCTTGCAATGAAAAATGCGCAATCGCACTTGATGCAAATGCTTGAAGAAGAAACGCATGAAGATCAAAAGACGGCGCTCTTATTGTCTAATCTCAAGGAAGAACTCAATTTAAGTAAATTGCCTCGTCGAATTGAGTGCTTCGACATTTCAAACATTCAAGGCGTGGACAACGTTGCTTCGATGGTTGTTTTCCAAAACGCGCAAAGCAAGAAATCAGACTACCGGACTTTTAAAATCCGCGGAGTAGAAGGTGAAGCTAACGACTTTGCTTCAATGAAAGAAGTTGTTGGCCGGCGCTATAAGCGCATCACGGAAGAGGGCAAATCAATGCCTGACCTCATTA
Organism: Candidatus Obscuribacterales bacterium; assembly: GCA_019744775.1. NCBI lineage: Bacteria > Bacillati > Candidatus Melainabacteria > Candidatus Obscuribacterales > Candidatus Obscuribacterales bacterium. The sequence goes on along the minus strand of JAIETZ010000004.1, from coordinate 502,946 downwards.
TTATTGATGGTGGAAAAGGACAACTTGGTGCGGCGAAAGAAGCGCTCACTGAATTAGGTATCAATGATATCGATATTGTTGGCTTAGCCAAAAAACAGGAAGAAGTTTACCTACCTGGCAAATCTGATCCGGTACTTCTTCCGCGCAGGGGTGAGGCATTGCACTTACTGCAACGTGTACGAGACGAAGCGCACAGATTCGCAGTTACCTTTCACCGCAAGCGCCGCGCGAAAAGATCATTAGTTTCCGGGATGGACGATTTACCAGGTGTTGGACCTCAGCGCAGAAAATTGCTACTGGATCACTTTGGTTCATTCGACAAAATAAAACAAGCAACTGTAGTGGAGTTGGCAGAAGTTCCTGGAGTTTCTGCCAAACTGGCAGCCAGTATTCATGCCGTACTCCACAAAGCAGATGCTTAGGGTTCCTTGATGTCCTTGCGTCCGGGCAAACCCGGGCGATTTTGAGATAAAATAGGCGCTTGTCCCTACCTTATATATGTAGTGGGGCAGTAATCGAGGCGTTTATGCTTGACTTCTTTCGGCGGAACTATAAAGCCATTATCTGGTTAATGATCATCTGTTTCCTTGGGACGCTGCTCCCATCAGTGTTTATGCTTGGTCGCTAACCTATGGACTCGAAACAGCCACTAGCAGAGCGTATGCGTCCTACCGACCTCGATGAGTTCGTCGGCCAGGATAGGCTTTTGGCTGAGGGTGGGCTTTTGCGGCAGATGGTTGAAGGTGACCAGCTTTCGTCTTTCATTCTGTGGGGTCCGCCGGGTACTGGAAAGACTACTTTGGCTCGGATAATTGCCAATAAGACAAACAGTAAATGGGTTTCTTTTTCGGCGGTTATTGCCGGCATTAAAGAAATTAAGGCGCTGATGGCTGAAGCTGAAGTCTTCATGAATTTTGAAAAGCGGCGGACTGTTTTGTTTGTCGATGAGATTCATCGCTTCAATAAGGCGCAACAAGATGCGTTTTTGCCTTACGTGGAAAACGGCACAATTGTTTTAATTGGTGCAACAACTGAAAATCCTTCTTTTGAAATCAATTCGGCTTTGCTTTCTCGATTGAAAGTATTTGTCCTGGATGAATTAGGAGTGGATGATGTCGTTTTTATTTTGCGTCGCGCTTTGGAAGACAAAGTTCGTGGTTTGGGCAATGAATCTTTGGTGGTATCAGATGACTTGCTGAGTTTTTTAGCTACTTACGCGTCTGGCGATGCACGAACTGCGCTTAACAGTTTGGAATTGGCGGTCTTGGTTGCAAAAAGACGTGGCGCAAATGAGTTGTCTGAAGCGGATATAAAACAAGCGGTTCAACAAGCTGTACTGAAGTATGACAAAGACGGCGAACATCATTTCAATTTGATTTCCGCACTGCATAAGTCAATTCGTAATTCCGATGTTGATGCGTCGTTGTATTGGTTGGCTAGAATGTTGGAAGCGGGCGAAGATCCTTTATACATTGCCAGACGTCTTGTCAGATTTGCATCGGAAGATATTGGGCTTGCTGCTCCGCAAGCATTGCCTCAGGCAGTCTCAGCCATGCAGGCGGTTGAACTCATCGGTATGCCTGAATGCAAAATTGCTTTAGCGCAGTCTGTTGTTTACATGGCAACTGCTCCAAAATCAAATAGCGTGTACGCGGCTTACAATTCGGCCGCTAAAGATGCTTTGAATACGGTTCAGCATCCAGTGCCATTGCATCTGCGCAACGCACCGACGAAGTTAATGAAAGAGATTGGTTATTCGTCCGGATACAAATATGCCCATGATTATGAAGGGGGCAAAGCGGATATGGACTGTATGCCCAAGGAATTAAAGGGCAGAAAATATTACGTGCCGACTAAACGCGGCTTTGAAGGTAAGCTTCCGGGTGACGCTTCGGCTTAGCCCTTGTTCACGTCAAGAATTTGGTTGCTGCGCATAAACTTTGGTGTGAAGTAATGCCACCAGCGGCGCGACGACAAAACGGTAACTTGTTCTCTGGCTTCGTTAAGTTTTCTACCCAGGCGATCGTTTTCCAGTTCAACCACGCGCAAGAGATCATCAATGATGTCACGCTCGATTTTGATCTTGGATACCGTATTCATGAGCGACTCTTGAGTAGCTAGTAGGTGTTTGCGCTCGGTTTCAAAACCTTGAAGCTTCTTGACTTCTGCTTCTAACTCTGGAATTGCTTGCATGGCAAAGGTTTGCAAAAGAATGATCTGTTTTAATTCGGCATTCTCGTTGCTCATTGAGCTGAGTCCGTTCAAAAGTGCCATTACTCTTCTTTGTAGATAAGCAACTTCAGTGCTTACTTCGCTGGCAACCTTTTGTTCGCGAGCTTGTTGCACTACTTCTAAAACCCGGCGACGCAGTTTTTGTTCGTTGACTTGTTTGACTTGAGGATCCTGCCCGTCAGCCACCAGATCAGAAGCCCAGTTAAAGAGACCTTCGAGGCCTTCAAGACTGAGATTTTGATCGTGTGCGGGAATTGAAAAATTAGTAAGTGAGTTCGTTAAATGTTGGCTGGCACTGTCCACGGTGTCGTCTCCCCTTCAATGCTTAATATGATAACGGCAAGTTTGCAAATGTGCCAGCAGTTTTGATTTTGCAGGTGTGATACCGCCCGTGATGCGAAACGATCTAGGGATCGGACTTTCCGGCTTTTTTTGATTTTTTGCTTGGTTAAATCTAAGACGAATTTCTGATCAAACTTCCTTAATGCGGCCCCAATTCGTATTAACCGCAAGCCGTTGCGTAATAACCCCACAGACAACGGGCAGGCTGCAAGTTAATGTTAGCCAACTGGGGTAAAAGCCCCCAAAGTACCGATCAGACAAGCGCAATGCAAAACACAAAGACAACTAAATTGGCAAAAGAGAAAGAGCTGGCGAAGCTTATGCCTCTGCTTTTGGCTGCCGGTTTTGCTTGCCAGATACCTGCCCTTGCCGGTGATGACGACCACGTTTTTGGCCGTCCGGGCAGTATGACTCGCGTGCCTTATACGCCAGGTGATCCGTACACAGATTACGGTCAAGGGACGCCCGTTAGAGGTTTTGCCGGTTATCCAATGACGGGAAACGGCAGCTATCCTATATCCAAGTCAGATGCCGGATCAAACGAAACTCTCCGCAATCCCTATATTCCAGGGACGATGGTGACTGAGCCTTATCAGGAAGCTCCAATGAGCCAGATGCCTGCTTGGGGTGATGGACCGACTTCCGTTGGTATCAATCCTGGTGATTGGGGTGCTCCATTTTTACCGCCGACGCATATGCAATTTCCACTTCTTGATGGTAGTGAAAGTAAAGACTATGCGCGCTCAACCGACATGCCACCATCTGCACCTCTTTTGAAAGGACCGGATCCGGGTCCTATATATGCAAAAGACGCAGGTGCAATGCCTCCTGTTGAAGTAACCAATATTCAACCGCAGGGTGGTCTTATGGGCAACCCGCCAATTCAACGTTGGGCCTCGCAAAAGACAAGAGACCTTGGTGTTGATCATGGCACCGGCACACAGCTTTATGACTTCGGACAATATTTGAAAGATGTTGCGGTAATTAAACCAACGCAATCTCAATCCGGTATTCGTCCAACAGCAAATTCACAATCAGTTTCTATGTATGCAACAAGCAATAGAGATCCTAACTTGCCCAATGCTACTGAAACTCAAAACCTTTATGGCAATCGCCAGAGATGGAATCGTCGTAATCCCCCACTTCGTCCGCAAACCACATTGGTTAAGCGCTAATCGGCTCCAGGAGGCCAATTATGTTCAAGACAATGACTAGAATAATGCTCCCACTTGCAGTACTCGCTGCAGCGCAGGCAGCTCACGCGCAATCGGCATCGATGTTGCGTGACCCGCTTATTTCGGGTGCTTTATCCTCACCGCCATTCGTTTGCCCGCCGGAAGGTCAACCGCCCGCAGTAGGCGATGGACCAACGTCGGCGCCGGTGACGCCCGGTATGGGTGGCTCACCTGAATTGAAGCCTTGGGTAACCAATATTCCAGCCAACACAGCTGGTGTTGCTTCCTCCGGTGTTCCATTGCCGGTTACGCCATCAGTTGTTACACCGCCAGGTGTTCTAGGACCGATGCTTACGCCTTTCATTCCAGCTCCACCTTCCACTCCTGGTGTGGATCCTGGTCCGATGACGGCTCCTTACGGTTCATTCAACCCGGCACAGATTGAAAACATCAATCCTGGTGGTGGCATTCCCGGTACTGGTGGCTACTACACATCTATCCCAACGGTTAGACGTGGTGGTCAGGAATCACACCAATGGGGTTATCGTGGTCGCAACTCAGTATTGGGCGGCGGCGGCGACGGCAGCCAGGATGAAGTAACTAGACTTGGTCCATGGGCTGGTTGGGGCGTGCCTTACGGCGTGCCAACTGGCGACGGTCTTCGTTCAAGTTCAATCGACTTGGGCGGCGGCAGACGCTTCAGCGCCGGCGATTGCTGCACGATCCCTACAGGGACTGCGCTGCAAGACTACGGCTTGAGCTCCACGCGTGATAACCCGATGGCACCTCTCAATGCCCGCCAAGCTTATGAATTTGGTCAAGGTATGAGACGTGAACCGCAATACAGCAGCAAGACAACCGATTTCGGTTTTCCTTACATGCAGTTTGACCCATCCAACACCAACCCGCAGAAGCAAGATCAATTGCTCTTGCCTTATGCAGTCCTGACCAATTTTTAGACAGGGCTAATGGGAAGACTCCCACTCAGATGGGAATTCCCCCGCTTCTCACAGGATAGTGAATAGCCTAAAATCTGCAACCTAATAGCTCCCCCAGGGAAGCATTTCAAGGAAAAACCAAATGAAACTGACCAACATACAAATGAAAGGAAACGCCAAGCGCAAGCTTGCTGCACTTCCTTTGTCTTTTGTTTTGCTTGGCTCTATTTCTTATGGTGCCTTTGCACAGGGTCTTGGTATGGATCAAGATTCACTTCTTCCCCCAGAAGTTGTGCCTGTTGATCCGGCAGTGGCTGCAAGAATGGCTCGCAACCAATCGCACAGTCAATCTAGTTTTGACACAACACCGGATTCGGCAAATGTGCCTGGACTAGTGCCTGACTATCAAGCCGGTGCAAACAACAATCCTTATAAGCAAATGCAAAAGGCAATGAATGATTCAATGCATGGAAGAGCTGCAATGCCGGCTTTTCCAAACAACCAAGCGCAACTGAATCAAATCAACGCCAACATGGGCGGAACTAATCCATATTTGGTTCCTATGGGCACCAACCCGATACCGAACCAAGCCGCACAAAATATGGTCAACCAAGGTATGGTGGCGGTCAATTCCCCAATTAGTGATGGTCCTGGCTTTGGTCAGTCACAAACACTAACTGGTGGTTCGACCAATCCAATAGTCAGACGTGATACACGTCGCGGCGGAGCTTCTAATGCCTTCAGCTCGATTCCAGGACTCCTGAAAATACCAACAACATTTCTTGGACCTGGCATTGGCTTTGGCGGAATCGCAGGGGGCGGAAGATAATCCATGAGTAAGACAAATATGAACATCAAATATTTTGCAATGAGTGCACTGGCGTTGACAGCTATGTTGATAGCAGTCAATCCGGCTAATGCTCAACAAAGAGCTGGAGCTCGCTTCAGTTTTGCTCCCAACTATTACAAAACGGAAGAGCCGAAGGTTCCTCAAATGAGTCATGCCGTACAAAGCGGCAGCGTACCGAAAGGTGCCAACTTCTTGGGTCTTGATCCAAGCATGTTGGAAAAGCCGAAGAGCCGTGAGCAAGTAGCTGCGCGTCCGGCATTCACAACGGTCACTCCGAAAGTAGAGTTTAACAGTGCCTTTGGTCAGCCGGCTATTCCGCCTGCCGAAGTAAAACCAATGATGGCGCAAGCTAAATCGAAGCCGCTGACGGCTCGTCCGATTATTGCGCATCGTGGGCACCATACAACTTCTGTCAATGCCAAGCTAATGAGAAAGAAAGCACCAAGTGCGCTTGATGCAACTCCGGCTCAATTGGCTAGCTATGACAAGAACGTCGGTTACGCTCCGGGAACCTATCTGCCAACTTCGGCTAGTGACGGCTACCAGAGAAATGCCGATGTACACGGCAAGGTTTTGAAAAACTAAGTTTTATTCCAGACGCTACAGGACACATCAACCTAAACAAGGAGGTTACAAATGGTTCCTAAAGTAACAGCAATAACGAAGAAGGTAACTTCTTCGCGCGCCTTCAAGGTTGCCTGTCGCGTGGGCTTTCTACTGGCCCCTCAACTGCTCCTAATTGCAATTGGTGTCTACGATCAAGTAGCCCATGCGCAAGGACTAGTGGGTCCCCCGGTAGACCCTCGCTACGGGCAGTCCAATGAAGTGGGTCAGTTGGCCGACTTCGGATATGACTCCGCAAGAGACATCTCCAGAGTTTCAACTGCTTTATCGACAATTCCTTCATCCGTCGCTGGTATGAAGGTTGCCTTCGGTAGCCGTGATGGTGGTGAATCTGCCATGAACGTCGCCAAAGGTCTCGGTATCGGTTTCGGCGGTCCTACTGCCGTCCACTTAATTGGCACGTTCGCCATCAACAACTTCGGCGGACTGGGCGGCGGTCTCTAAACCGTTTCCCAATCGGGTCGGTATCAAAAGCTGGTACCGGCCCGATGCCTTTAAGGCGGTTTTCCCCACTTAAGGCGACAAAAGTTTTTTAACTAATGAAATTTCCAGGAATACACACGAAATTGACAGGGTGGAAGCGCCAAGCTTCTGCTCTAGTTATGCTTTTGTTGGTGTGTGCCCCTTATTTTGTTTTTGCCTCTTCATGTTTGGCGCAAACAAAACCAGGTGTGCAAAGTTCTTGGAACGATCCAATCAACAGTCAAAATCCATCTGCCGGTGGCAGCTCAGGCACCAGCAGTGACTCGAGTGATCCGGCTTACGAAACAACGCCACCAAAACCATATGACCACAATGTGCCTAATTTTCCGCAAGGTCATGGTGAGGCGACAAATTTAGCTCAGCAGGCTGCTGAACAAAACATGGACTGGAAAGTCACTTGGGACTTAACCAATCCAATGGGCATGGGCAATGACGTCTACAACGGCTTGCACCAGTGGTACACAGATGACATTTTCGATAACCTGTTTGCAGGCATTGGTCAACTATTCGGCAAATGGCTTTATGAGTTTATTACTGGATGGATGTGCGACGTAGTGCGCTTCCTTACAGGAGCTCTTGCTACATTCGTTTTGAACCCAAATATTGCCAACAACGTTGCGCAAGGGAAAGACGACATCTCATTGTCGGTGCACAAGATGGCCGACATCATGATGTCCATCGCCATAGATCTTTTGCTCTTGCTGTTCATACTTTGTATTTGGAAGTATTGGGCAGAAGCTAATTGGAGAGGCATGCTCAACCCGATGGGTTCTGTCATGCGCCTCATCTCTACTGCCGGCGTATTGCTTGCTTGGCCGACCGTCTATTCATTCGTTACTGAATTAGCCAACCAGATGATCAAAGCTATTTGGTTTAACACTGCAGACAGCATGGCTGAATTTGATCAAGCTATAGTCACCATCATCAAAGCAGGTCTGGTTGACACTGCAGCCGGATTGGTTTCAGCCTTGGCGCCAGTCATGGGTACAGTGGGTACCAACGTCGGCTTCGGCGGTTGGGTATTAGGTGCGGTAGGCGGTACGGTTTCATTTGCCGCCGAACTTATTTTTGGTCTTTTAACAGCAATCATCATTGGGCAATTGCTTGTAATTCTCATGCTCAAGGCAGTTCAAACAGCAATTCTCATTGCTCAATATATGTTCGCGCCTTTGTTCATTGTATTTTTCGCAGTGCCTGACACTGAAAGCTTTACAGTTAAGTACATGTACAGCTTCGTGATTGTAAGTCTCTGGACTTTTGTCTGGCTTGCATTATTTAGGCTGCTCATTATTGTCTTGAATTCAGCAAATAATCCTTGGGGCAAAATTTTGCTTGTGCTTGGAATTTTGCAATTGATGATTCAAGGGCCGGCATTCATGATGTCCGGCTCGATTGAACCAAAACTTTCTTTCCTTGATGCAAAAGACATTATCGATAAAGTTAGAGGTGTTCCAGGAGTAGCTGCCGGTGCTGTTTCCAGCCTGTGGAAAGGCGTGCAAGGCGGACCTACACCAGTACCATCTTCCAGCACAATTAATGCCAGTGCTTCGCCGGCATTTGCCGCTTACGGTGCCAATCAGGCTATGCCGGCTGGTGCCGCCGCTGGTGGTACCGGACCTGCTCTTGCAACTGCCGGATCCGCTGCTGCAACTAATACGCCTGGGCAACCTCTGGGATTGCCTGGTCCGAGAATACTTGGATTGGGTGGACCTTCTGCTCCAGGAACGCCAGGCGGTGGACCCAATCCAACTCCGGGACCGACACCGGGACTTGGTGGTGGTGGCGCTACTTTCTCAAGCGCGGGTGCGACAACTGCTTCAGCTGGTGCTACAGGTACTCCGCTTACAGGACAAGGACCAACTATTGGTGGCGGACCTGGAGGCGTAGGTGCAGGCGCAATGCCGCCTGGCAAACAAGCTCAAACAGCTTTCAATGCCGCTGATATCTTTGGACCGAAGACCAAATTCAAGAATGACATCGGTAGCTTCGTCGGTGATATCGCGGATGGCGATGTTGGAATTGCTTATGGTGAAAATGATAAGGCAGGTTACGTCTTTGACAGTAAGAGTGATTTGAAGCAAATAAATATTCCGCAAGGCTCAAGCCAGGAAGACATCGGTAGACGTGTTCTTGTCGGCGCCAGCGCTAGACTTATTAATAGCAATGATTTGGCTAAGCACACAGCTGAACATGGTTCCCAGAAAATGGGATACGATGCTCCGCAATCCGGTGACTTACAGAGAGCAAATATCGAAGGCAAAGACTATAAAGAATCTACAATCGGTAAATTCCGTGCACGTGAGGGTGCGCAGCGTTATGCCGTTGAAGGTGCCGAGGCTTATTATCGCAATGAGAAGGGCAACGACTATACTGCGATGCTCAGGCAAATGCACGGCGATTGGAGCGGCGACAGACAGGCTGATGTCGACTCGATGATGGTTGATACTCAAAGACCTGATTCACCATGGAATGCATCCTATGGCACCGTCGGTGATAACTTATCTTCGCTTGCTATGAAACCAACCGTTCAGAATAGAGCTGCCGCAGGCAATCCATGGATTATGTCCATGAACAAAGGTCAGCAAGCAAAAGCTATTAGAGCAGTATCTGCTTATATACAAGCACAACCTGGCGTTGCCGGATTGGAAGGTGCCGAGCTAAGTTCGACGCTTGGAAATTTGTCCAACAGTCTAGATGCTCAAGATGTGGACGTGATCACGCAAGTCTACGTCAAGTCGAACGGCGCTGAATTGCCGACACTCAATCAAGATATTAAGGCAGGCATTCAGACTCTGACCAGTAGCGGACATATAAGACAAGCCGGCACAGCTTATTCAATTCTAGGTAGCTACTCCGGCAAGTCTACTGTCAGATCGCGCATTGAAGCTGGAGTGAATTTCATTCAAGCCGCTCGCGACGCCGGCATGAGTGAAATGCAGCTCCAACACAAAGACATGGTCGAAGTAGGCAAACTAATAGATAACTTCACGGCTAATAATGAGACGGAGATAATTCCGGATCTTGCTGTCAGCGCAAAGGTATTGGGCGCCGGAGACACAACAGTGAACACCGCTTACACAGTCAACGCTATGCGTACCCAGAACTGGGATGTAAGCCGTATCAACGCTCAGCAATTGCGAGCTGCCGAAACCATATTAAATAACGGCGGAATACCTAGCATGTCTGCTGTAAACAGCATGCTCGGCAATAGAGGACCCAAGGGCAGAAACCCCTGAATCCAGCGCTCTAAGACTTAATCAAAAGTGTGGGAATACTCCCACGAGAATGGGAGTTCCCCCGATTTACCTGGGGCTTATTTATCCCTAAGCTATATGCATTAGAGCTTCCCTTCTGGTAGGCACGATGCAGGTTATGAAAGAATTTGTTCTAAGAGATACGACGCTTCTTTGCCCAACATGTAATTCCATGTTCGGTACTAAGACGCTGGTTGCCTCGCCTGATATAACTGCTGAGACCACTGTAGAAGCCGACTTGCATAGAGTATTGCCGGACCCGGCATTAAGAGCGGCTTTTGTGGCTATGTGCCCTGCCTGTGGCTATGCCTGGTGGGTACAAGCTTTTAAGACCCATCCTTTCGACAGCAAGCTCCTACCTAAACCACTTAGCTTGGAGTATCCCAAGCGCTTTGCCCATGCCGTCCTAACAGGGCGCTCAAGTGGCTCCCACAGCCTCGATTTGGCTCTTTTAGCTCTAAATGGCTACTGGTGCAGCCGTGAAGCCGGAAACCCCGAGATACGCTTCTTGGAGCTTGCCCATCACGAGATGGACAACACCCTCAAATTAGACGATTGGGAAGGTAGCCGTGGCTACTACCACTACGTGATGGGTGAAATCTGCCGTCAGTTGAGAGACTTCAAGGCAGCAATACTGCATTTTGAAAAAGTGACACCAATTGCCAATATTCCGCAAGAGCTTCTAGATAGACAAAAGGTTTTGGCTATTTCTGGAGACTGCGATCCTGCAGTTATGCCTTCTCATTTGGTTGAACTGATGTTTGTTGATCAAGGTGCAAAGGTCTAGGTAAAAGGAAATGATGGAAGATATCACACCACTAAACCTAGAAGACCAACCAAAGTTATTTGGTATGCGTTATGACCAGCTTATTGCTGTGCTCATTTCCTTGTTGCTTGGTTCGCAGCTTTATTCGTGGCTCAACCCGATACCGTTTTTAGGTCATGATCTGCGCTTGGATTTGACCATCTTTGTCATGATCATCGGACCTGCTTATGCACTTATTACATTGGCCGGACCAACAGCTTCGCTTGAGCCAATGATTGAGTCATTCTTTTCTCCTTCTGTTTATGTCCCTGGACCAGATCCAAGTCCGAAGCGGTTTATATCCGACGAAGACTTGCCTGACTTCATTGATTAGGGTGTAATTATGGATTCATCACTATCCCGCTCAAATCTAGCTGAAAATAGCCTCCTGGGATTCCTGGGCAGAGGACAAAAGTCGAGCGCTCAAGACTTAGATCGTCAGATGCGCAAGTCTCGTTTATCTAAATTGCCTTCTGCTGCTGTGCCGCGCACTAATCCATCGGCAGCCGGACTTGTTCCGCTGTGGGATCTCTTCCACGATGAAGCATCAGGATTAGGCATTGTTGTTTTGAAAGATGGCAGCTACCGCTGCTGCTTTGAAGTTGATGGCGTACACGTATCCGGTTTTGATGAAGTACGTCTTGGCTCACTTATGCAACACTTCACTGGATTCTTGAATAGTGTTGACACCTCGGTTCAATTAACGATTGTCTGTCACAACATCACCAAGCGCGAGTACTTCTTGCGTCACCCGGTTGATGTAGTCGACGATGAGTTTCTCAAGTACGTTGCTCGTGGTGTGGAAAATGACGAAGCATTCTTGATGTCGAAAAACTTCATTCCGGAATTGAAGTTTTACGTAACTTTCTGCTTCAGACCACCCAAAGAAAAGCCGGCAAAACAGTCCTTCATTGAAAGCACTGTTGGTCACATCATAGATGTATTTACAAATAAGGCTGCCAGCCAGAGCAAAGAGCATCACCTGAAAAATGTTCAGACTCTTGTTCAGAGATCAATGGGGCATGTTGCGCAGTTGAATCACTGTGGTATGAGCGGTCGTCCAATTGGCGGCGTTGAATACTTCCAGATGCTTTATAAAGAGCTCAATCCGGCAGCAAGCACTGTTTCATCAGAAAGGCTGCCGCACCCGATAAGACCGCAGACAGCATCTATGACTCCTGACTTGCGTGCCATATTCCCGGATATGGAGCCGGCAACTCTGCGCGAACAATTGGCGGAGTCCGTATATGACTTTACACATTCGGACTATGCTTTGATTAGCGACTTGTCCGAATCAGAAGATATGACAAAGCCGACAGGCAAATATGTGCGCAGCTTGTACATGTCACGTCTGCCGGAACGTACTGGTCCTTTGTGGTTGTCGCCGCTATTGAGACTTAACTGCGAATGGCGCATGAATATCTTTGCTCACAAGTTGGACAAGGAAGTATTCCGCAAGAGATTACAGCGCAAGCAATCACAAGCAACAGCCAACACATATCAAGGCATTTTGGGACAGCGCTCCGCACCTAACCAGGAAGAAGCGGAAAAGGCTCAAGAAGCTGCCCACATCGGCTCCGAGTTGTATACAACCAACATGGAAATATTCAACTACGCTGTTTACTTCACTTTGAATGCCGACAGCTTGGAAGACTTGAACCGCAATACGGAACTAGTGCGTAGCGCTGCTCCACAATGCCGTGGTGCTCGCTTTGTAGTCGGCTTCCATGAACAAAAGCAATTGTTTGTCGGCAGCTTGCCTGGATTGGGACTTGATGTCACCCGTCGCGGCAAAGCTGTAAGAACACCGACAGTGCGCAATTCATTCCCGTTTGTGCATGCACAATTGGGTTCGGAACAAGGCGACTGGCTTGGTTTTTCCAAAGAGACTTTGGAGCCTGTATTCTTGAATCCGTACGATGAAAGACTACCTAACGCCCTGGCCATTGTTTTCGGTCAGCCTGGTGAAGGTAAATCTATGGTCGCCCAACAAATCATTCAAATGAAAACTCTGGCTGGCGCCAAGTCCGTTATCATTGACCGTTCGGGCTCCTACAAGGTGCTAACCGATGTTTATGATGATGCTGCATACATTAGACTCGGTCCTGACGGATCAGTTTGTATCAACCTTTATGATTTACCTTTTGCTACTTCTGACGGTAAGCCTATTGATCCGGCTAATCCACCAGAGTCGCATATCATCAAACTGCTCAATTTCCACTCCGTCATGTTAGGCGAGCGTGGTGAGCAAGCCATGACCAAGGATGAAAAACCTATCCTTATGCAGGGCATTCAAGCAATTTATAAGAGCTGTGCTGCTGAAGGCAGAATTCCAGTCGAATCCGATTTGGTTGCCTGGCTGAAGAAAGAAGCAGAAGCAAACAAAGGCTATCGCCGAGGCGAGGTTGCCGAAGATCTAGCTAACCGTTTGGGCTTGTATTGTCGCGGAGCCATTTTTGGTAAATTATTTGACGGACAAACTTCCATCCCAATGGATTCGCAGTTGATGGTATTTGATACCGCCGATCTTGCCCATGACAAAACATTGGAAGCGGTCGTCACACTTTTCGTATCCGACTTTGTCTTGAGACGCGCTCATCAACACAAGATGGAGCAAATGGCAAAAGGCAAACCGGCACGGTTTGTGTTCTGTATAGACGAGTTGTGGAGACTATTGCGTTACGAGGGTGGCAAAACTCTTGTAGAAGATGCATCACGTACAAGCCGACACTTAGGTCTATTGTTCATCGGCATATCTCAGGAGTTGAACGATCTGCTGAAAGATGACAGAGCAAGAACTCTTGCCAGCAACAGTGCGATAAAAGTCATTCTAGGTAATGACCCGGCTAACTTTGATTTGATTAAGGATGCTTGCGGTTTAACTCCGCAAGAGATGTCCTCGATTGGACACTTAACGCGCAAAAACCGTGAATACTCAGAAGCGTTTCTCATCTATCACAAGATGTCGCGCGGCGTCGTCAAATTGGTTGTACCGCGCTTTATGTATTGGGTTGCCACCACAGAGCCAAACAACGATCAGCCATTGCGCGCTCGTATGATTGAAGCTTGCAACGGCGACATACGCATGGCATGCCATTTGCTTGCTCAGGGTATCAGCCCTGAGACTGTGCAACAACCGCATGCGCAGGCGAGTTAGGTGGAGGTGATAAAAGATGTTTGATTATCAAGCTGGAGAAAAATATCGCCTGACCCTTATCATGGTCGCTGCCGTGGGATTTTTGGCCGGAATATTTTTGACTATTCTTCTGATGCCGACTCCTGCTCCTGAACGCAAGGTGGCTTATCAAAAATGGATGAGCGATCCTGATGTGACAGGCAGAGGAGGAGATGGGCAGGGCTCCATGCGTAGTGGTAATCGCATGGTTGAAGGAGCAGCTGCTCCACCACAAGCCCAGTCAGGTTCATCAACAGATGCTGATCAAGCAAAATCGATGATTATTGCCTGGCTGCCTCTGGCTTGGGATTTGTCTGCCGCAACAGCCAGATCATCTCAAGAAAAAGCCATTGCCTTCATGACGCCTGATGTTGCAGCGACATATCGTAAGAATGTCTGGTCGCCGGAATTGGCTGAACAAATTGAAGGTTCCGGTGTTAAGAGCAGCTTCAAAGCTGACAGGGTTTTTGCCGGCGGTTCGCATGACGGTGCCATAGTTGTTTTCGTTGATGGCATGCAGACGCTTCAAATTCCTGGAAAAGGCCAAACAGCCCGTCCGGTGAAATTGGAGTACATGGTTAAGAACACGCCTGACGGCATGAAAATAGTTGGTATTAGCGAGGGAGGTCAATCAAGCTAATGACCTGGAGAGCACAAATGAACGATCGTGGCGTTGTCGCCCGGTACCGCAATACGGATACCGGTGAGACCATCACCGCCAAAGAATACGAACGTCGACTGCAAATGCAGGATAATCAATATCTACTTGCTCCCGGCTCGGCAATGCCGCAAATGACGGTTGCGCCTGCCGGCGGACACGTAAACGAAAATGGCGTTTATGTGCCGAACGGTGGCGGCTATCCTGTTGTTCCGCAACAAGTCGTCCAGCCAAATGGCATGGTTGTGCAATCGACTTCGGCTTATCCGGCACATCCTGGTACGAGCCCATTAATTCAAAATGGTGCTCAGATGGCGAGCGGACAGCAAGGTCAGCAAATGGCCGCTGCTCCTCAAGCACAACCTCAGCAGGGACAACCTATAAATAATGTCGGCACGACAGGACAGAACTTGCGCTTAGAGTCAAATTCTACTCCAGCCGCAAATTCGAATATGTTCTTCCAGCCGGCTCAGCAGCATGGTAACCAATCCTACAAACCAAAAGGCTTTATCGATGCTACATCAGTTGCTTTGATGATCCCGACATTGGTCATTTTGGCTATCATCATTGCGGCGGCTCACAAGAAGAGATTATTCCCGTGGCAAACCGTGCGCACGTTTAACCCGCCATCCGGTTTGATGACCCCTCGTGAATATGAAAGATCTTTCCTTTGCCCTCCTAACTTGCGTAAGCATGGTCGCATGGGTAAGCGCAATCCAAATGCAACTTGGACAGAAGAAGACGGTATAGTGTTGCCGTTTGGTTTCCTTGCCCGCACGCACTTGCCGATTACAGTACCTTTGGGTCGCTTGCCTAACAAAAACATGTTCATGGTTGCTCCATCCGGCTCCGGTAAAACAACCTTGATGCGTGCCATTATCAAAGCCATGTTAGCCAAGCCTTGCGTCATTATTGCCTTGGAAGCTAAAGCTAACGATCCGGATTTGGACGAAAGAAGAGAAGGCTTCAAATACACAATCTTGCCGGAAGCCCAGCAAGCTGGTTTTGAAACGCTCTATTTCAACCCGTTAGATGCTAATTCCATTCATTGGAATCCATTGGATCTTGAACCGTTGGTGTTTGCTTCCTCCATCGTGCGAGATGTTAACTCTTTGCCGCCGGAAGAACAGCACTGGGCAGAACGTGACCACGGCTACATTGCCGGATTGGCCACCTTGCTTAAGTGGGGTGCCGTACAAGTATCCGGTGAAGATGAAAATGGCGTGCCGACTGAGATAATGACCTTACCGTGCAATCCACGTGGTTTGATGCGCCTGGTTAACAATAGACGCAACATTGTCGAGTCTCTGCGCAATTTGAAAAACAATCCTGATGTTGACCCGGCCGAATTGAATGAGCTAACGCAAACTCTTTCTTCAATCATCCGTACAGACAGCGATTGGGATAAAAACATTCAAGGGGTGCGTGGACGTTTGCGCATGTTCAAGAATGCCAATATTTTGCGTGTCACTGAAGAATCCAACGTCGATGTGCGTGGTTCAATGCACAAGCCGACTGTATTCATCTTTGGTGCTCCGGCATCATTGGGACCTGATGCTGAATCCTTGTCTGCTTGCTTTGTCTACCAGTTAGAACAAGCGTTGCACACAAGATACGGAACTGCGTCGGTACTTCCATTGTTTGCCTTCTTCGATGAGTATCAAACATTGAATATCGACATAGCTGGAAAACTTTCAGCTATCGTTCGTGGTGCCAATGGTGGATTGGCCGTTATTCTGCAGAACATCACGCAGATTGCCGGCAAAATGTCGGGTGATCCGACATCATCCGGTGGTGCTGAGTTGAAGACCATCTTCTCTAACTCGGCAGTGCGCATTTGTTTGCACAACGCGGATGAATCCACTTCTCGCTTCTTCTCGGATGAAATCGGCAAACATGCCGTTATAGTCCCGGGTATTGCCGACCAATTTACGGGTGATTCGATATTCCCTGTAGCTTGGAGACGTATTCACAGTCAGCAAGTTGTCGCCCGTGTGGATTCTGACTCCATCAAGCGTATGGAAAAACATCACGCGCTTGTCTTTATGGCTCCAGCCGGTGACAGCGAATTTGGCGAAACCAAACCGCTCATGGTCGACTTGCGTGGTATTGAAGAAATTGCACGCTTGCACTTGTTGCATAACGTATCCAACAAGCCCGGACCTGAATCAGCTGCACCGACGCCGGCAGACGAAGAATCTTATTCTGAGTCAGCTGATGTATTGCCGATGTTTGCTGGTGCTACGGCACCAACTCCACCAATGGCAAACGACATAATGTCAATTATCAAAGGTGAAGCGGCAGTTGTGGCAGAAGAAGCTGCGCACAAAACAGCTGAAGGTCTTTCCAAGGCAGCACACTCAATTGAGAATATTGCCGAGCATTTGAAGACCCCAATTCGCAAGCAAGAGCCTCCCAAAGAGGAACCTGCTAAAACTGATGATGCGGAATTGGCAGTCAAAGCTGAGCTTCTCGACAAAGCTGTTGCTGAAGACGCCGGCGCAAAGGTGATTGCCGAAACTGCTGCAACTGAAGCTCCGAAGCCGAAAGCTAAGGAGCCTTCCAAAGGACGTGTTTGTCCGTATTGCTCCAAGCAAGCCGGAAAAGGACGTTTCTGCATCGAGTGCGGCAAAGAATTGGGAATGCCGGACAAAGGCAACACTGGTTTGTCGGCACTAGATCTATCCGACACTCTAAGGCAACTGAAGATTCCAGCGCAGCCGCCAACGGCTTCACGCTTTCCAGCCTCAACAACCAACCCGGTGAGCGATCCAGGATTTGCCGTCGAGAAAAAGACAGCTGCACCAGTAGCCACCGCACCTGGTGAAGAAAGACGAGCACCACTCAAGAGTCTGCACGAAGATCCATTTCGTCGCATACCTCGACGTGAAGCAACGCCTGGTCTTTCACAGCCACCAGTAGACTTGCCGAAGCCGGAACAAGTCGGCTATCCAGGCAATGTCTGGTTCGGTGCCGAAGATAAAAGCAAGAACGTCGAATTCTAGACAACTAGCAGCCGCGAATTAAGCTATTCACTGGTGCAGGATGTTGAGCCTGCACCAGTACGGCATTGACAGGGTTCAATTGTCCGGATAGGATCAACATTACACTTATATAATCTTTGTAAACGCTCTGCCTACCTTCTTTTGGGGCAGATATTGCTTATCGCCATCATTTTCTTACTAATATCGAGGCATCACATTATGCGTACCAGCCAGCATGGCAATACTTTGGCACTTATGGCGGCGGCTCTAGGGGCGCTTGTTTTTTTAATCGCTATGTTTGTCTTGTTCTACAACCAGACGATAGGCACGCATAAGCAGGCAATGTCGGCAATAGATTCCGCAGCGCTTGAAGCCGCTAAAGACATGAGTCGAATTGTCGTTGACGGACCTCTTGGACGCATGGCACTTGTCGATGACCCAAGCGGTGATTCGCCTTATCCTGTTTTAGGTATAAATACTGTTGCTGCCACGTTGAGAATTGATGCCATCATTGCTAACAAATTAGGCAATACGACAATGCTCTATCTGGTCGATAACGATGCAACACTGTTGTCCAAGGCGACTGATCTTTTGCAAAAACGTATTCTGTCGTCGGCATCTAGTGACAGTGGTGCCTTCGACAAGCATGGTAAGCCGGTAACAATAAAAAGCGATGCCTACAACGCCTATGTAAACAATTCAGTGCGCATGTCCGGCACAAGTAAGCCACCGGAAAAATTTGCTATTGCTATTGGAGCTTTCGTGGGCACAGGCAACGGTACAACGCAAGTACCAACTCCAAGTCCGGCAAATCTCGATGATACTAACTACACGAATAATAATTCGTATATGGTCGGCAGCGTTCGCTATTACCGTCCTAATTTCGCCTTTCCTCTGGCTGGATTGACAAAGACAGTGTCTTTTGCAGCAGTTGGTTCAAGCCCAACATTGGCTAGCGCCGCTGATTTTGGTGCATTGAGTGCAAGCGCTGCACCAGTCCTTGCTCAAGTCTCCTGCGATCAACCTATAGTTGACGTGACGCGCCGTAATAACACTTCTCAAGTTATGCATGTAGTCTCCACCGCGCAAGTAGGTGGGCGCTCAATGACTTCGGGGAACTCCAGTGCTCTCAATGTCGGATTCAACGGTGGGTTTCCGGAGGACACGCCGGCAATTTCATTCAAAAGCGTCAAATCAATAATGAATGCTTCTCAAATTGCTCCTGGACAGACTGATCCATCAAGTCCATATACAGGCTGGGATAAAGGTAGTAAGGGCACCTGGTATGTGCCTCAAGGTGGTGATTTTGGTGGAAGTGTCTCAAACAACGTCAACAGTCTGACAGCTCGTCCTTTCAAAGGTATTGGCGGCAAATCAAACAATGACGATCCAAGTGTAGCCCTTTCGTTTGTAGTTTATGACTGGTTGAAAACTTTGGGTACTCGTCCGAATATGCGGTCGGTAATCGATGCGCTGTCTTATGATCTCAAGGCAAACCCGCCATCAAGCCCAAAAATCTTCACCAGTTCCAATCAATTGTTTATGCAGCCTGTCTATGCTGCGGCCGCAAATAACTGTGCTGCTTCGACGCCGGTATTAACTGTTTATCCTGGTATGGCTGGTGATGATCCACGTTCGCTAGAAAACTTCTACAAAGATCCTGTTGCTTACGAGCGCCAACAAATAAATATGTGGAAGTACACTCCGGCAGACGGCAATATCAAGCCGACTGCACTAATGGCGCTAAAAGACTGTAACGGACAACTAAAAACAGCTGATGGATTTCACATTCTCAATTTGCAATTTTTCTTGCGTGACTTGATTTACACAGATTGGGTTGCTTGTGAGCAATACAATCGCGCTATCACCGTCATGGATAATGGGGTCAAAAACGATTCTGTTGTAAAACAACTGAATGGACAGATAGATACTTTGAAAAAAAGGCTGAATCAAGGAACCTCCACACAAGCTGACATTGATGTTGTAGAAGCGCAATTGACCAAAGCTAAATTTGAAGCAATGGGAAGATATTTCGACAACAATCCATATGTGTTTTCGACAATTGTAAATACGACATACATGATGGAAGTCTGTTACACCATTGTGCAAAACATGAAGGTGCTTACAGGCAATGGCGTGCACTCGGTACCGCCTGTAAGCGTATGGGTGCCTTATGAACAACTAGGTCACTACATTTTGGCCGGTGCTGATTTCTACCCCAAGACATTCAATTACAATCTGGTAGGTATACATCCAGGACCAATATCAGTTGGTCCGAATTACTTGGGCAACCTGGTTAAAAATGAAAATGGCATGGCCGTTAGTCAAATCAATATATATAAGCGTACAAGTGAGCCGATTATTGGTGAGCGCATTCAAATTGAAAGTCATGATTATTTGCAGCCTGTATTGGCCCAAAGCTCTCAACCACCATTCTCATTGTTTAGCTTTAGCTTCCAGGTAGCTAATCCAACTGCCGGATCAGGTGAGCAAAATGTACAGATTGCTCAAGTCCCTGCTGATCGTTACGCAACCGTACCGACACCAAAAGGACAGTATCTCTATCAGAACCTAACTGCCTTTGGAGATACACCGGCAGGCAATTGTGTGCCTAGAGTGCTTTATCAAGTGCAAGCTAAAGATTTAGCTGCTAGCGCATATCCTGAGACAAGCACCGAGCAAGCATCTAAACCTGGCGACGCTGCGCATTACTTTACTGAATACGGTGAACATCCTAATTTGTCTGCCGCTTGGTCGGTATCTTGTCCAATTGTGCAACCTAACGTTGAATGCTGGATGCCAAAATTACAGCTAACCTATCACGGCTTCTATCACGGCATAGCCGGCGAAAAAGCAGTGACTATTCAGCAAGTAAGCGAAGGCACTAACGCACAAGCAATTTGCGCGCCATTCTTTGGCTCCGCTGTTGACCCTAGCGGCTTCACCGTACACACCAAATGGGGCGACTTCAAAAGTCGCACTTTCATAGAGACCACATACTGCGTGCCATTTCCGTTGCCATGGCATACGTAAACTTGTAAATAGTCCAGCAATACTTGCGTTCATATTTTCAAGCGGGCGCATGCAATGCGCCCCTACAAATATTGTGGGCGTATCTACTAGAATATTTATGGGGTAGGCCAAAGCGGTTGATTTAATGCGCACTACTAAAGTGAAGAAAAAAGGACTCGTAGTGATGGATAGAGACGTTGAGTCTCTCTATCAGCTCTATGTTCACCGTACGCTTACTTCAGGTCAACTGGCTCAATTAACCTTCCGGGATATAAGTTACGAGACTGCGCGCAAGCGGATGCGTAGGTTGATGCAGAGTAATCTAATAGGATGTGCATCATCTGAAAGAAGTGAGGAAAGAGGACGCCCTGAGCTTATCTATTACTTGACGCAGCATGGAGCCAATGTGCTTGAGCAGAGGCGTAGTTTAGATAGGCGAGAGATTCCGACAGGTCCGGCGCATACTTATCACAAAGAGCATTTTTTAAAACTGGCTGACATACGCATTTCATTGCAAGATGCCGAAGATGCCGGGCAAATTCGAAATTTTGCTTGGATGCAGGGCGAAGACTTTGCTATGAAGTGGGCGGAAAATAACGGCGCCACTATGACAGAGTGTCCTGATGCTGTAGTTTCTTTTGCCTATCCAAAAGGAGAGCCGATGGTAATTCTTTTGGAGTTGGATACAGGGAATTTTAGACAAACGAAACAGTGGGAGCCAAAGATAGTCAATTTCCTTTTTACGGGCAACCCAATTTGGGTGGTGGCAAATAACGAAAACCGCGTTCGCACTCTGCAAGAGTGGACATTGCCTATGCTCAAGGCAAGTGGAGTCGGTGCCGGCAAATGTGTTTTTGCCAACTTTTCGGAAATTATGGAAAAGGGAATTTTGTCGGCGCGCTGGTTTAGAGCCGATGGCACTGTGTCCGAATTACGACCTAAGTAGTTCTTCGGCAAAGTGACATGCGGAGAAGTGTCCGGGAATTACTTCGCGCAATGGCGGCGTCTCACTCATACACTTTTCGCGAGCAATTGGGCAACGAGTGTGAAATGAGCATCCGGCAGGTGGATTAGCCGGGCTTGGCAAATCACCTTTTAGAATTACACGATCTTCACGATTGGCTGTCGGATCCGGAATTGGTGCTGCGTTTATCAGTGCCTGCGAATAAGGATGCAGAGGCTGGCTATAAACTTCCTTGGTTGTGCCCAGTTCAACAATCTTGCCGAGATACATAACAGCGATACGGTCGCTTATATAACGCACTACATCTAAGTTGTGTGCGATAAATACATAGGTCAAATTGAATTCTTTGCGAAGGTCGGCTAGCAAGTTGAGAATTTGTGCTTGTACGCTTACATCAAGTGCCGATACCGGCTCATCAGCAACAATTAGTTTTGGATTCAATGCCAGCGCGCGAGCGATGCCGATTCGCTGGCGTTGTCCGCCGGAAAATTCGTGAGGGTAGCGGTCCATCATCTCGGGTGAAAGACCAACTAGGTTCATCAGGTGTTGGACGCGCTTGTGCAAGTCTTTGCCTGAGGCAACTTTGTGGACTGTTAAAGGCTCGCCGATAATTTGCGCTACGTTCATGCGCGGGTCAAGACTGGCGTATGGATTTTGGAAGACAACCTGCATTTCACGACGCAGTGCTTTCATTTGCTTGTTGTCGGCAGCAAAGACATCGACGCCTGAGAAGTTGACATCACCTTCGGTGGCAGGAAGTAGTCGCAAGATAACGCGACCCAAAGTGGACTTGCCGCAACCGGATTCGCCGACAAGACCAAGTGTCTCGCCTGCAAAGACTTCCAGGTTGATACCATCAAGAGCGCGCACCGCTCCCACTTGACGGTTGAAGAAGCCCTTTCGAATCGGAAAGTGTTTCTTGAGGTTTTTGACTTTTAGTAAGATGGTTGGCGTATTCATCGCCACTATTTTATGGCAGTTTGACCGATAAGCGGTTAACTGATTGCTTCAAATTGGAAAGAAAGTCGATAACTAACTGACCTTCACCTGATTGTCTGGCTGTCGCCGGCACTATGTTGGTAAATCCTGGATTTTGTACTTGCCAGGTGCGAGTACCTGGTTGCTTGTCAATTAATACCGGCTGACCGATTGGTGGCAGTGATGGATCAACGGCACGCGTTGCATACTGCTTACCGGTTATTGGGCTGGCATAGTTGCCCCAAGGGTTGCCTGTAATTTTGCGGGGCTTTGGTTCACGTAGATATATGTACCAGAACGCAGCATATAAGAATGCCAGTTCAAGGATGATGATTAAATACATGAGCATGGACTACCCCCAGGCTGTGCCTGTTGCTGAGGTTGAAACTTGTGTATTGAGTTGTAGAGGTCAACAATTAAGTGAGGATTAAACTTGATGTCATTTTAACGATTGGTTACAAAAAAGCTATGGTTTTTAAGCTTTTATCGGAACCCAAGTGGTTAAATCTCACGTTTATCGGTCACGTCTGGTAATTTAGGGGGCTGAATAGACAACCAGTAGATATATTCAGCACTTGGAGTGCTGGCTGCAAAGTTTGTTAAATGAGGATAAAGCGATAATGACATTAAATACGGTGGCAGTTGTTGGTGCGGGCACCATGGGTTCGTCAATTGCTCTTGCGGTGGCAATGAGTGAACTGCCGGTCGTTTTGAAGGATGTAGATAGTAAAGCTGTTGATAATGGTATTAAGCGCATTGAGAAGATGATTGCGTCGCAAGTGCGCAAAGGTTTGTCGGAAAGTGATGCGGCAAAACGTCGCGCGCTTATCACGGGGACGACAGAAATCAAAGACATTGCCGACGCTTCCTTTGTCATTGAAGTCGTGCCCGAACAACTCCATATAAAGGAAGCAGTCTTGTCCGAGCTTGATGCGGTTCTCAAGCCGGGTGTCATAATTGCCACAAACACATCCAGCCTGCCGATATCGCAATTGGCTCGATTTACTAAACGCCCCGACAAGGTAGTCGGTTTGCACTTTTTCAATCCGGCGCATTTGATGAAGCTTGTCGAAGTGATACCGGGTTTGGATACCAACGAGTCCACGGTGGAAGCCGCCATGGATTTTGCGCGAAAGTTAGGCAAGATGCCGGTGCGTGTTGAAGAGTGCGCTTCGTTTTTGGTTAACCGCTTGCTTGGACGTTATATGAACGAGTCTTTGTTCTGCCTGGAGGAAGGACTGGGTAATGTCGAGCAAATTGACCAAGCGGTTTGCGACTACGTCATGCCGGTTGGTCCTTTCACCCTGCGCGATATGAACGGCTGCGACATTGGTTTGGCTGTTGCCCGATTTAACTTCCAAGAATATGGACCACGTTTTGCCGTACCGGGAATTTTGGAGTCAATGGTGACCAACAATTGGCTTGGACAAAAAACCGGTCGTGGCTTTTACACCTATGATTCCGAGACCAAGAAAAAGGCAGGTATCAACCCGGAGCTTTCATCCGTGGTGAAGGGTGCATCTTCCGCCAACGGTTCTCTAAATGCGGAGAGACTATTTTTGCCGATGATTAACGAGGCGTTTTTAGCTTTGCAGGAAAAGATTTGCCGAGCCGAGGATTTGGATCCGGCTCTTAAGGCAGGTCTCGGCATGCGCAAAGGCCCGCTTGAGCTGGCCGGTGATATGGGTCTGGATAATTGCCTTAAGCAAATGCAGAGCCTGTTTGAAAAGTACGGAGAACGCTTCCGCCCTGCCCCCCTGCTTAAAAGATACGTTTTTGCCGGACATAAAAAGCTAATTTAAGCCACTTTCTCAGGAACATTCCCCTCCCCCCTCCGTCAACCTGCATAGCGGACCATCCTAGCTATTGCCCTAGCTGGTGGCTCATGGCGTACTAAAAATGCATAAAGGGGAAGCCTATGAGGCTTTTGAGGGATTATTCAGTCAGGTTAGTAGCAATCGCCCTTATCGCGAGCGTTGTACCGGTTGTTCCGGCTTCTGCTTCCGCTCCTATACCAGGTTCTCAGTCGGTGGCCAAACTTATGCCCCTAGCGCCACAGCTCGACTATCTGGAGCCGTCACAGGCTCCGGATAGCGCAGCCAACAACTATGGCGACGATCCTGAATCAGTCAATGAAGCTCCCGACGCCAGCAAGTCAGTTCTCCAAAAGGCCGTACAGGCATATTCAGCCGGCAATGTCCAAGAAGCTGCTTCGCTTTTCCAAAAGGTTCTGGCGATAAATCCAAACAATGGCGATGCTCACTACAATTTGGGCGCTATTGCCGAGCAGCAAGGAAATCTGCCGGAAGCATTGAATCATTACCAAGCTGCAGCCAAGGCTAATCCGCAAGACAAGGATTTTCTTGAAGCCTACCAAGCTGTCGCCTCCAGACTGCAAACGGCCAAAGCGGAGGCTGTTCAACAGCAGCAAAGACAGCAAGCTGCTACTCAACAACAAAATCAGCAAATGAAACAAGCAGCACTTGATGCTAAGACTGCCTTCCAATCAGGCAATTATGATCAAGCGATTCAGAAGTTGAGTTCTATATCAAACTCCAATGTCAAAGATCCTGATGTTGAATTCGGTTTGTCGCAAGCCTACAAAGCAAAATCAAATCTTGGACAAGCTCGTTATCATTTGACCAATGCTATGGCTCTTGATCCTAATAATGAAACTTACAAAAGAGCTTATGCCTCCCTTAACCAAGAAACCAGCTGCGCCAGCGACCAGGATCAAGTTGCTGATTCTAGTTTGCCGCCTGGCGATATCGTGCCGATGAATTCAGGTGGAATGGGAAGTGAAGAACCAATTGGTCGCTGGAAGACACAAGATAAGAAAAGACGATTGGTAAAAGCTGTGGGAGCCAGTGCGGCAGGTGCTGCATTGGGAGCCCTGATGGGTGGTTTTACAAATAAGTATGATCGCCGTGGCGGTGCCTTACGTGGTGCTGTTTACGGTGGTGCCCTTGGTTTAATGCTCGGTGGATTTTCAGGAAGGTAGGTGATGCACCATGGCGAGCTTTAGTAATTTAACGAGAATGATGGCTGTTGCTTTGTTAATGGGGCAGCTCTTAAGTGCTGCTCAAGCCGCTCCACTTAAAGGTGGCGTAAAACTAGATCATGATCTAGACAATAATGATTCCATGCGTATATCGCGACCGGTGCAACCGCGTTTTAATTACGGACAAGGTTCAGTGGATCGTGGACAGGCTCCACTAGCAGGACGTGCTCAAGACTCAGGCAATCCGCTTAAAGGTCTTTTGAACGATTCTGACTTTACAAAAGGTCTTCCTGCGCAAGCAAATTTGGATGAGGACAAGTCTCGTGAAATGATCCTTGCTTGGGAGCGTTGGCATAAACAACTATCTGGTGCTATTTATGATCGCTGGAGTGATGTAGCTAGATATCCTGGCGTGGCAACTGTAAAAATTACGGTGACCAAAAATCATAGTATCCAGGCTGACATTTTGAACAGCACGGGCACGCCGGCATTCAATAGTGGACTTCTAGCTTCAATTGAAAGTCTAAATGGTAACTCAGGTTTGACCTTCCCTTCAGGTTCACGCAGACAGGTTGTGACGTATCAGGCTGACTATGTCGCCGGACGCAATGTCAATCCAGGATATACCTGGGTCAAGAATGACTATGAGCGTGTCAAAGAAAACTAAACGCCGGTTGAGCCAAGGAAGTGTTTGCCGGTCCAGTCTTTTACATGGGACATTTTTGCCGCAAGGTTATTTAGCATGTTAACCTCAGTCGTGCTTTCCATAGGCAGCTTCTTGCGTCCGATATTCCGCAGGGTTTGAGTGGAAAATACTATGGCGTGTCCGTTGCCTTCTAATTGCCGGCAGAATAGTTGTGGACTTCCATGGAATTGCTTAGCTTGATCGAGACTGAATTTCTCAACGAGATATTTATTGAGCGGTTGATTGAGTTCGCTCGATAGCCAATTGAGATCGCCCTCGTTCAGAGCTAAATCATTTTGGTTCTCGCTTAGCGCAACCGATAGGAAAGCATGGTCTTTTAAATAATGCCGCATCAAGTGATGCAAGCTGGTTTTGGCGAACGATGCGGCAGTTGGATTTTCGTATTGATTGCTTGGTTGACAAACTTGATATATCCAGTCTGTGAGCATTTTCAAATCCGGCTTGTTCAATTGCCACTGTCTTTCTACAGCAGTCAAAACAATTTCATCGATTGAATTTTCCAATTGGACAAGTTCGGTACTTAAGTTCTGATATTTGTTGGAGTAGCTTTTCCAGCTTGTTTCAATGGAATTGCCGCTGACTATCTTCTGCAATTCCTCTGGAAGGTCTTGTGAGTATATGGTTGGATCAAATCCGTTAAGCCATTCTTTGATGGCAAAACATTGTTTGGCAAGTGAGTCAAGCGTAGTCTTTTCCGTCGGTAGAAATTGAATGACAGGAAGCTTTTTTAAGTCGCCCACTTGAAAGTTGATTGACGGATTTAAATTCTGGGCAATCGCTCGAATGAAATGTGAATTCAAGTAAGCCAAATACCAAAATATAGATTGCTCGTCTACAAAAATGGCTGACCCGGCTACATCAAAAATACATCCGGCAGGCAGGTAGCGCACGGAAAAATCGTGGCCGCCGATGAAGGAAAATGTCAGTCCTTGCCGGAAATAGTATTGTTCATTTTTTACTACCCAGGCGCTATTGCCGTTTAAATAGGGATAAGCCTGTGTGACTGCTTCTTTTATCTCTTGCCCGTCGTTTTGCCAATTAACAACATACTTGATGGGGTTGTGCCAACGCTTTACTCCCGCTCCTTTTGCATAGGGAAACCAGCGCTGTCCGATTTCGTTGGCATCTACATCCCACCAGTAGCGCAAAAATCGTTCATTGTCAGTGGTTGCCAGCCCCTGACGTACGTCAGCAATATCGGCAAGCGGTAAGGCCCCTTTTAGTAAATGCGAAACTATTTCCGGACAACGGTAATTGAAAACAAAGTTGGTGTTCTGTTTGAGTGTCTCTTGTGAAACCGAATAAGCCTTCGCCGTATCAACTTGCGCGAGGTCAACTTCTTTGTCCTTGCTTGATGTCAGATCTATAAATCTGGACATTATCTTGCTTCCTGTTTTAAAAGGCTTGTTGGCTAAGATAAGCAAGAGACTGTTTATCTTCTCGCCTCCTTGCAGCGGGAATACACCAGGACCTAACTCGACACAAGTATCAATACTAGTTTTCTCCAGGAGAGCATTTCGTAGCTTTGTATAGCTAGGCAATGAAATAATTGAAGATTGCGTGATAAGACCCACCATGCCGTCTGGTTCAGCCAATTCAATTGAGCGCTCCAGAAATGCACCGGCTAGATCGTTGTGTGAATTTGGATAATTGACTTTAAGCGCGTGCTTGAGCGATCTATCCATAAGCTTTCGTCCAATATATGGCGGGTTAGCCACAACAACACGATAACGACCAGCTAAAAGGTGATCTTCTGACCAATGTCTATTTAGACTGCCAAGGATATTTTCTGTTGGATCAGTTTTAATTGCCGCTTGCAGATTCTTTATTTGCAGGCTTTCGACTGCACCTGTCTTGAGGACTTTTGTGAGTAGCGCAAGAGCAGTAACAGAAAGTGATCTTTCATCAATATCCACGCCGTGGAGATTCTTTTCCAGAATCTTCTTGCAGGCTTCTTTTTCTGTTGCACCTTCTTCAAGATAGAGTCTGTTTAGTAAATCAAATGCTTTCAAAAGAAAATTTCCAGCGCCGCAGGCTGGGTCCATAACCGTTAATTTCTCGGCGGGAATCTTTTCACGCCATTGAGGCAAGATTGTGCTTTCCAGCAGAAAATCCGCGACCCAGTGGGGCGTGTACAACTGAGTGAAGGCTACAAGTGTTTGCGTGTCAATAGTCTTGTCGGATTGAGACAATCTATCGATTGATAGGGATCTTTGCGGCAAGCAAAGAAATTGATGGACATAGCCTAATGTCGTTTCATCCAACCATAGGTTGTCTAATTGTTTGGTTTGCAACTTTTGCCAAATTGTCGTCCAAACTTCATCATCTGCATGAGCAAATTCCAAAGACGCGGTTGTGACGGAAAACGCATTTAGTTGGTCGTGGAGTACTTCTACTAGTTGCCTGAGTCCCGAACTGGAAAACTTTACCGGAACTTTTGCTAAATGCTTGAGCCTGTTGTTGCGATGCAAAAAAGTCAACGCACTTAAGTAAAGAACCAAAGAAGAATTATCGCTATTTACAGGCAGAGTACTAACTATCTGCCGCAAATAGGCTAGTGGTGAATTTTTCCTTTTTACCGAGCCTGTCATATGCGCGTATGTTTGTCGATAAATGCGGTAGTAAGTGCCCAAGCATTTTCTGCCGCTTCTTTATTGTAATGCTGACGCCGATCGTTGAAGAATGCATGTTCAGCGTCGTCGTAGACTTTTAGCTCATAAGTAATTTTTAGTTCTTGGAGTTTCTTCTCAAATAATTTGATTTGGTCTAGCGGAATGATTGGATCAATTCCGGAGTATAGACCAAGAACCGGGCACTTAACTCCGTCTGCGTACTCAATTGGACTGAGCGGTTTTTTCTCGGAAGTCTCAGGATATAAGACTCTTCCGTAATAGTCGATTACAAAAGCGAGATTTTCTCGTCCGGCGAGCATAAATGCCAGTGCGCCACCCATGCAGTAACCGACGGCACCAATTTTATCGGCTATTACGCCCGGGTTTTGCTGAGCAGAGTTGAAGACTGTCTTCATCAGTGAGACAACTTGGTTGTCTTCCAGAGAGAAGAAAAATGAGCGCATTTGGTCCAAATTACTGCGGTCTAGACCTTGTTCAGCAGCCAGCCAAAACAGGTCCGGGGCCCAAACCCGAAGACCCAGTCTGGCAAAGCGTTGCGCAAGATCTTTAATGTGGTCGTCGAGTCCAAAAATTTCGTGAATGATTATCAGACCAGGGTATTTTCTTTCGTCGTTTGGCCCAGTCGTAAAAACAGGCATATTGCCCAGGTCAGTTTTAAGGCTTTCGACTGCCAATTTGAGACCCATAATCGCCAAAATACCCCCGGAGGCACAGCTTAGCACGGCCCTGGCTATCGTCAAATCGGCTCCGTGGGTACAATCAAAGTGGGCGGGAGTAATCCCAAATTGGACACTAGCTATTAAGGCCTCGCAGAGGTGCAGATAAGAGAGCACGATCGTTTCTATAGTTTTGTTTTGGCCGCTCTGACCTTGGTCAGTGCGATCTGCTTTTGTCGTGCTTTGGCAGCCCCTGTTTATCCCAACAAAGAAGAGACCGCGCGCCCATGGAATAGGCTTGTAGCCATAGGGGCTCAGTTCAAACCGGCAACCCCAGGTACAAGAATTGCCTGCGTGCCCGTTTTGCTTCCCGGACAGTCTGTGTTTGTTACAGCTGTGAATTCGCGCAATAGGGCTGCTGCCGATGTGTCTGTTATGGTCAATGGCATGCCCGTAAACACTGACTTGGAAGGCTTGGCTGTATTTACTGCACCTGATTCAGGTGGACTTACGCTTTCGCTGATGGATGCCACGCACAAAGTTCTCTATGAGCGCAAATATGTTGCATCCGCCGGCAAATTGGTTGCTCAGCCTTTGAGTGGTTCATTGATAAGCAGGTTATTGGATGCCAGTCCGCCTGCAGGCAATGCGCCGACGCTAATCTATGCACCATTAGTCACTGCTCCGGGGTTGGAGCTTATGATAATTGGTCACAATCTTTCTGCAAATCCGGAAGATGTGCAAGTCATTCTGGACGGAGTGAGTATTCCTGTTGTGTCGTCATCGCCTGTCTCGTGCCTTTGCATGGTGCCGACTCGTACAGGCATCGGTCCGTTGAAAGAAATATTTGTCAAAGTGGGTGATGATCCATCAACTGCTCGCGAAGTGGATGTGGCAAATGCTGAGCTTATCTATCGGGAAACAGCGCTTGAGCCAGGCGCAATTTACCATGGTCGAATTCAAGTCATTGGTACTAACTTCCCCTGTCTTCTAGAAATTGAAAATCGCTTTCCGCACATTGTCAATTTGTCTATGCCGGGTAGCTCTACGTTGCCTACCGTATCCAGCGTGCTTACACCCGGTGGTGAAAGAAATTTGGTGGCTGTCGATATACAAGTTAAGGAGCCGGTGCCATTTCTTGTTGATGTGCGTATATTGCCGAATTTGCCGGGAGCACCAGGTTCGGAAGAATATGTCGGCGACAGTAATTTTGTGAATCTTGTACGACAAACAAATCTAGGTGACATCACGAGATTGAAGAGGCGTTTGATTGCAATCGATAAGCGTCTAGCTACGCTGAAAAATACAGGACCCGGACCAGGTGATCCGGCAGGTCAGCGAAAAGACAAGCAAGAGAAAGTATTGAAAGAACGACGTGCGCGTCTAAATAACATGTTGACCAACGAACGGCAATTGTTCATGTCGCTCGGTGGAACGGACAATGACTATCAAAAGGCATTGGATCTGGCTCAATCCGAAACGCAACCAACGACATCAAATATTCAACCGTTGCCCTTGCCTGCACAACCAGGACTGAAGCCCGCCTCGCAAGCCCAGCGATAATTTTAGACCGTAGCTTTAGCCGGCTCGAACACAATGTTGTGCGCCTTCATTCTATTGAAAGCTTCTTGCAAGCGATTCTTGTCGGCACACAAAGACAGGCGGAAATAACCTTCGCCCGATGGTCCGTAAGCGGTGCCCGGAGGAACCATAATGCCTGCTTCTTCCAGCATGCGCTCGCTGAAGGTGGCTGAGGTCATGCCTTTTGGTACAGGCAACCACATGTAGAAAGTCGCTTTACTTGGTTTTACAGGCCAGCCGAGACTGGACAATGCCGTGACGGCCAGGTCGCGACGCTCTTTGTATAACTTGTTGCAAGCATCGATATGATCTCTTGGCCCTTTGAATGCGGCAATAGCTGCAATTTGAATTGCGCGGAAAATGTCAGTGTCGACATTGGCCTTTATTTGAGCCAAAGCTTTCACTGCTTCTTTGTTGCCGCAGGCATAGCCGACTCGCCAGCCGGTCATGTTAAAGCCCTTGGATAAGCTGTGGAATTCAATAGCAATATCCTTGGCTCCAGGAACTTCAAAAATGGAATGTGCGACATTGCCGTCAAAAGTCATTTCCGAATAAGCTAAATCGGAACACAAAAGAATGTCGTGCTTTTTGCAAAAGGCAACTGCTTTTTCCAAAAACGCCATGTCGGCAAATCCGGCAGTCGGGTTGTTTGGATAATTGATAAACAACAACTTCGCTTTGTCTGCCACCGCATCTGGTATCGCTTCCAGGTCCGGCGTAAAATCAAAATCCGGACGCAACGGCATGAAGTGCGGAATGCCGCCTGCGAGTATTGTTGATGTGCGATAAACAGGATAAGCAGGATCAGGAATTAACGTAACATCGCCCGGATCAACCATAGCTAAAACGGTATGGTGAAGCCCTTCTTTGGTGCCTATAAGTGAAGTTAATTCCGAATCGGGATCAATATCAATGCCGAAACGTTTGTGACACCACTCGGCTGCGGCTTGCTTGTATTCCTTCATTCCGCCAAATGGTGGGTAACGGTGATTGGCCGGCTCGTCTATCGCCTTGTGCATTGCCTCAAGGACGTGTTTGGGAGTTGGCTGGTCAGGGTCGCCAATACCTAGGTTGATGACATCTACCCCGCGCTCAATCGCTGCCTGGCGCTTCTTGTCGAGGGCTGCGAAAACATAAGGAGGAATTGACTTAATTCTATTTGATATTTCCATGTCCCAGACCTGGCTCCATTTCCGGGTGTTCTGCCCGAGATTACCATAACCTAAGGTTAAGAATTCAAGTAAGGCCTCATTTGAATAATAACTTAGACGTTATGCTTACCTATTCTACTAACCTTTGTCTCAACATTCACGCTTTTATTGCTGACGAAAAACTAAGAGTCAATGCAAAGTACCATTGTCGATTTAAATCAATTGCTCGCGCCGATAAAGCCGGAGATGCAGCTCGTGGATACTTGGCTTACTAGTAACCTCATTGACGACAATAATTTTGTTTCCGATTTGCTCTCGCAGGTATTCAAAGCGGGCGGCAAACGCCTTCGTCCGGCATTAACGATACTTGCATCGAAAGCCAGTTTGAAAGAAGGCGATGAGATTTCGCGCCTGCACATAATTCTTGCGGTTTTGACTGAGCTTATTCACACAGCCAGCCTTGTTCACGACGACGTAATTGACCAGGCTTCACTGCGTCGTGGTGAGTCAACAGTAAACAAAAAATGGAACGACAAACTTGCTGTGCTTATCGGCGACTTGCTCTTTGCGCAAGCCTCAATTTGCTTGGCACGCTTGATGAACCCGCAGATTGTCGGTATTTATGGACAAGTACTCGGCGATCTATGCGCCGGCGAAATTAAACAGATGCGTCAACAATTCTCAACTTCCGTTGACTGGGATACGTATATTCAAAAATCCGTAAATAAAACAGCATCGCTCTTTGCCGCGGGCTGCCAATCAAGTGCGATATTGAACAGAAGAGACGAGGACGTTGTAGCATCGCTTAAGTCTTACGGCGTCAATTTAGGAGTCTGCTTCCAGATAGTAGATGATCTTTTGGATGTTACAGGCAATACGGATCAGTTGGGCAAAGCTGCCGGCAGTGATCTCGCCAACGGAGTTGTAACAGCTCCTGCTTTGTTCGTATTAGAGCAAAATGACGCTAATGCAAATCGCCTGAAAGAACTTATTAACACTCGTGCTGTCTCCCAACCAGATGGACTGGCGGAAGCTTTATCTATCATCAATCAGGCAGGCGGCGTTGAAAAGACGGTTCAACTGGCTACTAAGTATGCGCAGGCAGCTAAGCAAAATCTCGATTGCTTGTCGCCTTCAACATACAAGGATTCACTTGCTGCAATAGCAGATTACCTATTGGTAAGAACAAATTGACGCAAACGGTAACACAAGAGAAAACAGCAAAGCCAAAACCCACTCCTAACAAGGCGGGTAGTTTTTGGACGCCTTGGGCTTCTGTCAAATTGACAGTGCTCTTGCTCACTTTGATCGCCCTGACTGTTCTTATTGGTGCCTGGTGCCCACAAGAGAGTCAAGGTGGAATCCAGAAAGTCATCGACCAGTTCGGTGAAGAGACGGCATTATTGTTCAGCAAAGTCGGCATAACGGACATTTTCCATTCATCATGGTTTTTGTCCTTGATTGGATTTTTGACAATCAATATGATTGCTTGCAGTGTGCAAAGAGTATTTCCCAAAGTACGCTCCTTAAAGCAAGTGATGCCGTATTTGAAAAGTGAAGCAATAGACAAGCTGGCAGCTTCTAAGAAGGTCGTTCTCAATGTGCATCCTGAGACAGCTTTGCACAGGCTTACCGAGAAGCTTAAGCGCAAAGGCTACACAGTTAGGAAAGAAGGCACCGGACTGACGGCTGAATTCGGCAAAGTAGGCAAGCTTGCTCCGACTGTTACGCATATCGGGCTTTTGACTTTATTGCTTGGCGTCACCATAACCTCATGGACCGGCTTCACCGGATTTCAACCTATTCCTGTTGGAAGCTTCATGGATTTCGAATCTTCCGAACACAGCAAATTGTGGATTGGAAAATTGCCGAAGTGGTCTGTGAAAGCAGAAAAGAGTTGGCGCGAAGATTATCCAAGTGGTGACGTAAAACAGTGGTATACAGACCTGGCTGTTGTAGAGCCCGGCGGCAAGGTTTTGAAACGGCAGCAGATTTCGGTCAACAATCCACTCACTTATGGTGATGTTGATATTTATCAATCGAGTTGGGGACTTGATCGCGTAGTCCTAACCTTTAATGACACTGTTAGAGTTCTCAACCTAAGACCGATGGGCAAGTTGTATGCCGCTTTCATGCCATTAGACGAGAAGACGATTCTTCTATTTTCCGTGCGAGACCAGGTAAAACCATTGCGCGTCTTTGCTAAGACTGATGGCTGGGCTGGACCGAAACTATTGACGGAAATTCCTTTGGGTGGTTCGGCTAAATTAGGTGGCGTTGAAGTTGGCTACCAAAAGGTTTTCGCAATAACTGGTTTGCAATACAAATGTGACCCTGGTCTTCCAATTACATATGTGGCGTTTGCCTTCATCATTGCCGGCGTTATGTTGGCGGCAATTCCCCATAGACAGTTATGGGCAAGCGCAAAAAACGTAGACGGCAACAACCCTGAAGAATGTTGCGAATTGTCCGTCGGCGGACACAGCATGAAAGCCAAAAGAGCATTCGAGAAAAGTCTCAATCAAATAGTTGAAGGACTGGGTAATCCCAAACATTCAGTGACAGAGGAAAAGGTAAATGTCTGATTTGCAGTTGACGCTCACGAATACGGCAGGTATTTCAACCATCGTTTCGTTTTGGGTGTTTGTTATCGCGAACGCCTTTGCCCGCCGCAAGGACGCCATGCAAAAGATAGGCGTCATTGTGACGATGATAGGATTTCTCACGCTGACTGCAGCGATCGTTGATAGAGGAATTGAAGCGCAACGTTTTCCTCTGGCTAACTTGTATGAATCTCTTCTCTGGTTTGCTTGGGCAACAATGGGCTGTTTTCTCTTGCTGGAAAAAACATATGGCGTCAAACAACTCGGATGGCTGGCCAGCCTGGTAGCTGCCACCATGTTTTTGTACGGAAGTTGGTTGCCGTCATCGCAACACCAAATCACACCGCTGGTGCCGGCATTGGTTAGCTACTGGCGACAGATTCATGTGCCACCATTGATTGTTTCGTATGCAATGTTTTTCTTGTCCGGCACATCCGGCTTATTGCAGTTGTGGCAAGCAGGACGTTTGCGCTCATTAGCTTGTGCCGTTGTTGCA
The DNA here is from genome assembly GCA_019744775.1 of Candidatus Obscuribacterales bacterium. Taxonomy (NCBI): domain Bacteria; kingdom Bacillati; phylum Candidatus Melainabacteria; order Candidatus Obscuribacterales; species Candidatus Obscuribacterales bacterium. The sequence goes on along the minus strand of JAIETZ010000004.1, from coordinate 467,645 downwards.
CTACTTTTGAGTTCACTTGCAATTGGTCTGGGCACATACACGCCGATAGATAGCTACTGGCTGCAAATACTTTTTGTCGGCGGTAGTCTTGTCGGTGTAAGCCTCGCCTGGTGGAATCTTAAATCGGTCAATACGGCTATTGCCAACGAGGAAAAGGCTTCCTTATATGATGAAGTCTCCTACCGCGCCATCATGATTGGCTTCCCTCTTCTAACAATCGGCATTATTACAGGCGGTCTCTGGGCTAACCACGCCTGGGGCACGTACTGGTCCTGGGACCCCAAAGAGTCCATGGCTCTAGTCACCTGGTTGTCCTTTGCCGCCTATATCCATCTTAGAATCCACCGGGAATGTTCAGCCGAAAAGCTGTCTCTGGTAGCCGTTGTGGGCATGCTTTTAACGTTACTGACCTATCTGGGCTTCAATTCTTTGGGCTTTGGCGGGCTCCATAGCTACGGAAAATTTAAATAAAAAGGTAGATTCCTTAAGTCCCGTGGGGGCGAGCGGCTACGATGGATTTAGGAACGCCTAAATCCAGGGTTAACCCTATTAAGGTTCTTGCCTAGGAACCTTTTAATTGAGGTAGGCGTCTTACACACCAGGCTAACGAGGTTAATTAATAGACCTCCGCTTTGCCATCGGGAGATACAGGTTACAGCACGTTTTTAACTCCAAAAACCGGAAAGAACGGCAACTTTATGACTAGACAATACACAACTACTGTTGACGATATAAACCTGGATGAACTGATTCCAGGATTTTCTGCTGCAGCTTTTGGTGGTGCAGACTATGAAGAACCGCAAGAAGTTGAAGAAGAGCCTGAGAAGGTTCAAGCTGAAGATTCTGTGCAAGTCTACTTGCGAGCCATTGGTCGCATCAAACTGCTGACTGCAGCCGAAGAGATTGATTTGGCGCGCAGAATTGGTCATGGTGATAAAGTCGCTAAAAAACGCTTGATTCAATCTAACTTGCGTTTGGTTGTTAGCGTTGCTAAAAAATATCAAGGTCGTGGATTGCCATTTCTTGATCTTATTCAAGAAGGAAACATGGGCTTAATTCGTGCAGCGGAAAAATTTGATCCGGAACGTGGATTTAAGTTTTCTACCTACGCCACCTGGTGGATTCGCCAGGGAATTACAAGAGCGTTGGCCGATAAGTCACGCACAATTCGCGTGCCGGTGCATATGGTTGAAACCATAAACAACTTACGTAAAACAACACGCAAACTCTCGCAAGAATTAGGTCGCAGACCTACTTTGGAAGAACTTGCTAAGTCGTTAGGCGTCAATATCCAGAAAGTAAAGGACATTCTGGCTGCTACGCGTACGCCTTTGTCATTGGATACACCTTATGGCGAAGACGAAGATAATTCACTTGCCGAATTGGTTGAAGATGAAAACCTTGTTTCTCCTGACGATAAGACAGAGTCTCATTTGATGTCTGCCGATGTGCGTGATGCGCTGTCATTGCTCACGCCTCGTGAACGTGACATTCTCATGCTGCGCTATGGTTTAAACGATGGCTTGCCGAAGACGCTTGAACAAGTCGGACGCATGGTCGGTATTACGCGCGAACGTACACGTCAAATAGAAATTAAAGCGCTACGCAATTTGCGGCAGTCGGAAGAAACTTCCAAACTTAAAGATTATCTGGGCAATTAAAATAAGGGCGCATGCAATGCGCCCCTACAACATTAATGGTTAGAGTCTAATTTCCTGAATGACGCCGTCTTTGACGAGGATTTCTCCGCCTTCAAGGCGCTGGAAGATGTTTTCGCCGACGCGTACTTCAACTGGATTTTCTAAGGTGAATTGAGTGACGACGCTGCCAACCGGCAATTCATTTAGTGCCTGGTTTTGGCCGGTCATCTCTTCCTTGAGTTGTGCCAAGCGCATCTTTTCAGTTTCAACTTGTTGGCGAATGGCTTCAACCTGAGCTTTAGTGTCATTACTCATTGGGCTGATGGCGCGCTTTTCTATATCGGCAACGGCGCGCTTTGCTTTGAACTCAAGCTGTTGCAGTTCAGCATCAATTTGCGCTAGGTTTTTGCTTATCTCACCGGCGACCTGGTTCTTGAAATTTTCCGTGACTATTGCGCGGACGGATACTTGACGCATGAGTTGAATGGACTCGACCATAGAACCTCCTGAACCTGCTAAACAGCCCATCTAGTTTAGCAGAATAAATTTACTGACAACGTGTCGCCCGAAACGTATCAACAAGCGCTTGTCAGGAGGGGGTGATTTGTGGATTTACTGGGCGTTTAGCATTGCCTTCAATAACTGCGTGCTGTCCTGCTTGCTGCCAGTCGTCTTTATCACCCACTCGGGAATTGGCAGTGAGGCTCGCTCCTTGGGAGCAATGTAATAGCGTCCGCGATTGCCGAGTACGTGCTGAATAACAGCAGCAGCCTTGACTATTTGTTCATGTAATTGTTGATCACTTTGAGACACTGGGTGTTTCAGTGGATTCAAGAATTGTGTGCTGTTAAGCAATGTGACCATCGAGAAGTCACCAACAATTGCACTCAATGCTCCATCGAGAGAAAATGCCGACATTCCTCTACGTCCTACCCCGTCAGCCGGAACGGATTCCGACTGATTCGGTTTGTGATCAGTTATAAAGACTTCTTTGCCGCAATTGAGAGGTATCAGACGTTTGCCGGCAATAACAGATACTTCGTCAGGACCAGACATAGCTTGGACGCGTGTCGTGCCGTCGCCGGAGGATACCTTGAACATAGAATCTTTGACGCCGCGGACCTGACCTAATGGGGTATCGACAATAGTAGGGTCAGCATTGTGCATGAATAGAGAGCCTTTAAGTAACTGCATTCTTCCCGGCTGTGTCAGACTGAATTGCGTTTCTTTCTCGGCTAGTACTCTAGCTGGTTCGCTGGACTCTTCAACAACATCTTGCCCATCCGGAGCCTTGGTTATGATTGGGGCGCTCTTTTCTTCATCTTCGCTGTCGTCATCGCCTTTTTTCTTCTTGCGGTAATTGGCGGCAATATTTGTGTTGCGTGCTCTCTTGGCGGCAGCGCTAATCTTTCCATGCAATCTCTTGTTGTTGCCGCCTAGTCTTACAGGAACTCCCGCAACCATGATTTCCTTGTCCATGAATTCATCGAGCGAGAAATTGTCCTTAGCGACTTTACGGCTAGCGACCTGGATTCCGCCGGAGACGAATTCACGATCCATGCCATCGACCGGAATGAGGTCTTCATCGGACAAGTCTGTTTGTCCGATGATCACCTCTTGCCCGGCCGCTAATGGAATAACCAAACCGTCTCTCGTGCGCACTGTGGTCGATGAACTTCCCTGTCCGGCAACAGCCATTACACGAGTAGGAGAGCCTGGATGAACATCAACAACTGCTGCGGCATCTGCTCCAATCATTACGGCAGCTTGATTTGTGAATACGGTCATGCCTTGCTTCCCGTTGTCGGTTAGCATGTGGCCGGTATGTAGAACAACAGTATTTTTGTCAGTGCTGAATATGGTTCCTGGTGTGCCGCTGACCATAGTGTCGTTATTGCCGCCGATGAATCCGGAGAATACTTGGTTCGCCATCGTGAACATGACTAAATTTGTGCGTGTTTCGCCAACCTTGAACATCTCACCCAGCGAACTTAGAGGATTGCTCTGTCCGCTCTGGTTGTCGGATGGACTACGTGATGGAACTATTGTGCCAGGTGTCGCTGATAGTTCATTTGGCAAATTTCCGGCAGTTATATTTCCTGTTTTGCTGTCAACAATTTGCCCGCTGACAGTCGTGTCTCCAGTAGGCAACAAATCGGCAAATGGTGTGAGATCGACATCGCTTGTTACGATGGTGTTGCTGTTAGTTGAATTGTTGATGCTGCTACCTGTTATCGGTCCGGGATTTGGAGCATTGGAAATGACGTTGCTGTTCAATATGGTGCTGCTTGGTGCAGCTGTAGAACCGCCGCCGCCGAACAAGATTGTTGATAGTCCGTTGGTAACGTTGTTAAGCAAGGCTTGTGACAAGCTGTTGCCGGCGATGCCTTGGTTTTGGTCTGTTGAAATTACAATGGGATCATTTCTTGTTTGGAAAGCCGATGTGCTGGCGCTGGACGCATCAGCAACTATTGCTATTAAAGTCGGGCTTGTGGTTTCTTCAGAAGTTGGCGTAGGAGGCGTCGGCGGTACAGGAGGACCAGCATTGATTGAAAGAGTTCCTGCTGCGCCGAAAGCTGCCGTGTTTACAACTGGTGTTGTGCTGTTAACAGTCATGTTGGCATTGCTGAATACGGTCACTCCGTTGGCTGCAATCACATCACCAGAAGTACCAGTTGCATCTATAAATGCATTGCCGTTAAAAGTTTGACTGCCTGCGAAAATCACATCGTTGGTGGTAGCGTTGATGTTTATACCGCCTGCGCCGGCTAGTGTACCGCCTCCGGTTATCGTAACGCTTGAACCGCCTGCTCCAGTTATTGTTATGGTTCCTGTCGGACCGGTAGCTGTTTGAGTTGCGCTATTGTTTACTGAAGCAGCGGTCAAATCGAGCGTTTGAGCACTGTTGGCGGTTGACGTGGTCAAGGTTCCGTTGGTTGATAGTGAAAGTGTTCCGCCTACGTTGGAATTAGCTAGGGTCAAGCTGTTGGTGTTGACGACATAGGAATGTCCAGCTGTATTTACTGTCAGTACGCCGGCATCTGTAAGTATTGGAGTCGTTGGGCTACCGATATTGCCCAGTGTCGAACTTAGCGTCATAGTGTTGGCGGAAATTGTTTGCGTACCGCCACGGAGAATTTCGCCTGTTCCGTTAGCTGTTAGTATCATTGTTGTGGCTGTAACTTGATCCGACAGAGTGATAGTGCCGTTGGCAGTTGTTGTAAGTTCCAGTACTCCGCCTGCATTAGTAAATCCGAGATTAACGCTATCGACTTCGATTATGTATATGTTGCCCGAGGTGTTAGCAGTGAGGGTACTTGTGCTGGTGTTTATCTCGTTGCCCGATGCACCAATATCGCCGGATGTTGAAGCGAGATTGATTACAGATGTAGCTGACAAAGAGCCACTACCGCCGTCGAGAATTGAGCCGGCGCCATTGGCAGTGAGCGTCATTGATGTGGCTGTTATCGTGCTTGATAAGACAATATCACCACCATTTAGAGTTGTGAGTTCAAGCGTGCCACCGACATTTGTAAAACCAAGGTTGATGCTATCGTCTTCTCTGAGTAAGACTGAACCACCTGTCTGAATGGTTATCGTGTTTGTATCAATTAGCAGTGGCGACGATGATGTTCCTATATTGCCGTTGTCTGAACCTAAGTTGATTACGGCTGTTGCGCTGAGAGTAAAGTTGCCCGAACGCTGAATTTCTCCGACACCATCGGTGGACAGAAGCATGCTTGTGGCTGAGACATTGCCCGTTACGGTGATACTACCGTCGTTGCCAGTTGTAGTTAATTCAAGCGTGCCGCTAATGTTTGAAGCACCAAGATTGACCGAATCGGCTTCATTGATAAGAGCGGATCCACCGGTCGAAATCGTTAGAGTGCCGGCATTGGTTTGAAGTTCTGTGCCAAAGTCACCAATATTACCTGACGACGTGCTCAAGGCGATAGTGTTGGCAGTGAGAGTAACATTGCCCGCGCGTGTGATATCACCGTTACCAGCGGTCGACAGTCGAATTGTGTCGGCAGTGACATCTGTGTCAACCAATATAGAGCCGTTGGCTGAAGTTGAAAGATCGAGTGTCTGATTGGCACCAACAGTAAATGAACTTGTAGCCAAATCTGTACTGCTATTTAAGTATATTGAACCGCCTGTAGAGACGATAAGTACGACAGCGTCAGCTTTCAATGGTGTTCCTGCTTGACCAATATTGCCGGTGTCTGAACTTAACGTGATCAAGGTAGCCGACAAGTTGAAATTACCAGACCGTGTAATTGTTCCGGCTCCATCAGCATCAAGAAAAATTGTGCTTGCCGTCGTCAAATTGGTGTCAACAATGATCGAACCACCAGCGGTTGTCGAAAGCTGAAGAGTTTTACCCGAACCGACAGTAAATGAAGATAGGTTTACGTTCCCGGTTTCTGTAATGTAAATGGAGCCGGCTGTCGAAGCTGTAATCGAAGTGGAATCAGTCAGAAGCGGAGTGCCGAATTGACCAATGTCACCGGAGGTCGAAGCCAGCGTCAACGTAGTAGCCGTCAATGTGAAATTACCAGAGCGGGTAATTGTTCCTGCACCATCAGCAGTTACATCCAACGTAGGTGCAGAAATATTGGCACCAATGGAGATGGAGCCGCTGTTGGTGGTGTCGAGATTTACAGTACCTGTCGATGTAATTGCGCCCGACACAGTCATACCTGTGCCACCAGTTAGTTGCACTGTCGAATTTCCGCCGGTCACTGTTCCTGTATTCAATGTGCCTAGCGCGGCAACAGTGAGCGTTTTGGTGCCTAGAGTAATTGTCTGACCAACGGCCGTGTAGTTACCACCAGTATTAAACTCTAGATTGTACTTGCCGGCGCCTGTTCCTGAGACATTAAGATTGCCTGCCACTGTAAAATCACCGGCTAGAGATGTAGTGCCGACAACTAGAGTGCCTGCAGTGATGTTTGCTAAATCAGTTGCGAGTACGGAGAAGCTGCCTCCTGATCCACCAACTGATATCGACAATGCGCTATTTGGCAAGAGGCTGACGGTACCAGTACCGGCATTGACTGCACTAGTTAGGGACACGTCGCTGGCAGTAATCGTCACTGCCGCATTGCTTGTTGTGATCGCTCCTGTGGCTACCGTAGAAGTTGTTGATGTGACGGTTATATCACCACCCAGAGCGCCTCCTGAAGTGGCAGTTAGAGCTCCCGTCGTGATTGATGCGCTGGAGGTCAAGGTAAGGTCACCTGCTGCACCGGTGCCAGCGTTGGATGTGGTTATGGCTCCGAGTGTATTGGAGTTGGCTAGGTTAAGTGATAGAGAAGGTCCACTAGAGGAGCTGACGCTGCTCATGGTGATTGTTGAGTTTGTAGCCATAGTGACGGTCGGCGTTCCCAGCACAACACCGTTTTGCTTGAATATCAAGGCTCCGGCTGTGCTGCCGCCGCTAGCCGTGTTAACGGAATTAAGGCTGAAGGTGGCGGTGCTGCTGTCCAACGTGATGTCACCACCGGCACTACCAGAGGCGTTAGGATTTCCGACTGGGTTTAAGTTCGTATTTGTGTTAAGGGTGTCTGTTGTGATAGAGCCACCTGCAGTCATGGTGATGGTGCCGGCGACTCCACTGCCTGTGGAGCCAGTGAAAACATCACTTGTGATAATCGCGCCGCCTGCGGATAAGGTGACAGTACCGGCTGCATTAGAGCCTGCTACATTGGCGTTAAGGTCGCGTGTGGTGATAGATGTGGTGGCGATCACTAATATGTTGTTGCTTGCACCGCCTACCACGTTGGGATTTCCGACTCCATTGGTACTAGTACTTGCCCATAGGTCTCTTACGTTAACCGCACCGCCGGAATTGATCGTAATGGTACCGGCTTGAGCTGTGCCGACAGATCCAGTATGAATGTCTACTAAAGTTATAGAGCTGGCGGACGTCAAATTTACATTGCCCGAGACACCGCTGCCATTGTTTGATGTATCTATGCTTCCAAGTGTATTTGCGTTGGCTAAGTTAATTGATACAGACGGTCCGGTGCTGGAACTGACACTCTTCATGGTGATGTTGGAATTTGTAGCAAAGGTTACAGTCGGCGTTGTTAACACACTACCGTTTTGCGAAAATGTCAATTCGCCTGCGGTGCTGCCACCACTGGATGTATTTATGGAATTGAGATTGAAGGTGCCGCTGTTGCTTTCCAGTTGAATCTCACCGCCGGCACTTCCCGATGCGTTAGGATTTCCAACGCCATTTAAATTGGTATTTGTGCTCAGTGTGTCCGTAGTGATTGCGCCGACAGCGGTTATATAAATGCCGCCTGCAATAGCTGTTGAAGTGGAGCCCGTAGAGATATCCGACACCGTGACAGTGCCACCAGAGACAATAGAAACGTTACCGGAGAAGCCACTGCCATTGTTTGCCGTTGTTAAATCAGCGGCGGTAACGGTTGCCCCTGTCAGGGATATTTGACCACCTGTGCTGGTTACTGTGCCGGCATTGAGTGTACCGGTAGAGGTTACGCTAAGGTCATTTGCGCCGAGAGTCACCGTTTGACCAGCAGCAGAATAAGTTCCGGCGGTTTCTATTTGTAAGTCGTAATTCCGGGCTGAAATATTTACGCCTGCCGTTACAGTAATATTTCCAGGAGTTGTGTTCGACCCAATAATCACTCTCGGCGCACTCATTTGTGCCAAGTCCGAATTCAATACGCTGAACGTACCCCCTGCTCCACCGATGGAGATTGACTGACTGCCTGACGGTTGAAGCCAAATGAGGTTAGGTGAAGTAACGGTGGCGCCAAATGATACATCATTGGATGTTACTCTTACCTCATCGCCGGAGATTGGATTGCTTGTTGTGACGTTGCCTGTTGCTTCCAATATAAGTGCACCAGTCGCGGCTACTGTCCCTGACGTGCTGATGTCTGAACCGGCTGTTGCAGTAATTAGTCTCAGATAACCACCGGTAGCCGAGGTGCCGAGTATTACGTCTCCGGTATTTGTAACCAGTGCGTCACTGCCGCCGTTTATTGTCAACGTGCCGGCTATTGTCGGTACTCCACCACCGGTTGTGCCTATGATGCCGTTATCCGATGAAAGATTTACTGTGGTACCTGTAACGTTGTAGCCACTGCCTGCCAGATCGATATTGCCAGAACCGTGCACATCTATATTAGTAGTTGCGCCGCCGCCTACGTTGGCAGTAATGAGAATGCTTCCATTGTTGGTCGTATTAAGAGTAACTGTGCCACCGGTGACAGTCACAGCATTCGAAACGGTAGTTCCGGTACCTGATGTAATCAGTACTGTTGTATTGCCACCTGTCACTGTACCGGTAGTTACAGTGCCTAGAGCATTGACTGTCAGCGTCTTAGTACCCAACGTGATTGTTCGACCAGCTGCTGTGTAATTGCCGCCATTGTTGAACACCAAGTTGTAAGCACCGGCTGGACCTGCGCCGGAAACATTCAAATTGCCACCTACGGTGAAGCCGCCTACTTGAGCCGTTGTGCCGATCGTTAAAGTGCCAGCAGTAATCGCAGCAAGCTCTGTGGAGCTGACATTGAAAGTTGCAGCGCCTCCGCCGACGGTAATAGCTTTAGCACCATTTGGTATCAGTGAAACTGATCCGCTTGTGCCCGCGTTGACCGAACCGCTAAAAATTACATCATTAGCGGTGATGGAAATTGAAGCGTTTGTAGCGGTTATTGAGCGAGTAACTGCGTTTGTGACGTTCCCATTTCCGTTTGTGGTGATCGTAACTCCATTAGTTCCGGTTACGTTATGGTTAAGAGCAATAGTACCGTTGGTGCCGGTTAACGTTTGGAGAGTCAAGGTGTTTCCGGAAATTGCGGCATTGGTGGTTATATTGCCATTTGCGCTTAGTTGAAGCTGTCCATTGGTTGCAGTTACTGTACCGCTCACTGTAATGTTTGCGCTTGCTCCTGTTGTGGCTACTTGGAATTGATTTCCGACGGTGGATGAATTTATCTGTAATGCTCCAGCGTTAGAAATGAAAGCGCTAGAAGATGACCCCGTATTCACTATGAGCGAAGTAATAGCCGTTTGAATAGGACTTAGAAGTCCAATACCATTGGTGGCATTAAGATTTAGACTTGTTCCTGCAATAGTTCCCGAACTTTGAATTATTTCACCGGGGCTGTTGGTGTTTATTGAAGTGCCTGATACGCCTGCTGCAAATGTCATGTTTCCAGAACTGTTAGAGAATTGCATGTCGCCGCCAGTAATAGCTCCTGAGACTGTTAAAGACAAAGAAGCGCTGAAGGTAATACTAGAACTGCTGTTGCCGGTAACCGCTCCGGTATCGATGCTTCCTGACCCTAAATTTTGAACACTCAATGTCTTGCCACCAATTGTCATCGTTTGTCCGTTAGCCGAGTAACTTCCGGTCGGTTGAAGGTAGAATCCGTTGAAGTTTGCACTTGAGACATCCACAGGACCGACTACGGTCATGCTCGAACCATAACCGATTAGTAGGTTGTTAGCGGTTACAGCATTTATCACAGAACTTGTAACGTTGAAAGTACCGCTGGTACCGCCTATAACCACTGGAATACTGCCATTGGCGAGAAGTAGGACATCGTTAGGACCAGTCAGGGTGCCGTTGAAAAGTACGTTGCTGGCTGTTATCTGCAGTGTTCCATTAGTTGCTTCGATATCTGTTAAGGCAGCATTTGTCACTATGCCATTGCCATTGGTGCTGAATGTAATACCGCCTCCTGTAACATCGGCGTTGACGTCTATATTGCCGCTGTTGGCAGTTGTTGTCAGAGATACACCGGAAATAGAACTTGCTGTAATGCCACCGTTCACAGTGATTGTTTGATTATTCGATACGGTGAAGGTGTTGGCTGTGCTAGTAGTCCCTGCCGGGCCAATTATTAGAGCACCTGTATTTGTTAGGTTGATGCTGCCGGTTGTGTTGGCTGTAAAGTTGCTAACGGTTGTATTCAGGGATGCGGAGCCGCTTGTGCTGGTAAAGACTAAGCTGCCCGTCGAGATATTGGCACCCTGACTGAATCCCCCAGTTCCGGTGTTTAACAAGATTTGCCCGCCCGATGCAGTTTGAACATTGCCATTCATGGTGAGATTAGTGCTGCCTGTAGCAGTAAGGTTGATTGTGCCGTTGCCGGATAATGTGATTGCTGCACCAAGAGTCACGCCACCACCGGTGATTGCTACGGTGCCGGAGGTTCCGGAGATTCCGCCGCTTCCTGTATTGGCACTACCGGCAACGTTGATTGTTAGGTTTTGTCCTCTGACATTCAATGCATTTGAACCGGCTGAATATGTGCCACCGGCAGCTCCGCTTCTGAGTTCCAGATTGTAGAGACCGGCGGTCGTTCCAGCTGAGCCTGATCCTGGCAGTGTTAGTGCGCCTGCAAGAGTGATAGTTCCTGAATTGGTGTTGGAGCCAAGGACCATTGTCCCGGCAATGATGTTGTTTAAATCAGTCGAAAGCACTGAGAATGTTCCGCCAGCTCCGTTCAGAGACATGGTTTGCGTGCTGTTTGGTTTCAGAGTCACTGTGCCTGTTCCAGCATTTACGGAGCCGGAGAAAGCAACGTCATTTGCAGTAATTGTAATTGGATTATTGGTTGCTAGAATAGACGACGATACACCGCTGGTGACGTTACCGGTGCCATTAGTTGTTAGGTTGACTCCGGCAGAACCTGTGATGCTTCCCGTTACGCTTATGGCGCCGTTGTTTGCAGTTGTGGTGATATTTAGTGTTGTAGCTGTAATTGTGCCGGCGATACTTGCACTTCTGTTCGTTGAAATGTCGAGAGTTGCTGTGCTGCTTAGGACACCAGCGGAGTTGATTAGGAATGCATTGCCGGCTTGTGTGGAGTTGATTACGAGGGTGCCGGAGCCGGAGCCGAATGCGGTTGTTCCGGTGAGGGTTGCTTGTGTGGTGAAGCTGCTACCAGTTATGTCGATGGTGATTGTATTGGAGCCGGTGAAGGAGTCCATTGTGACGACGACACCAGCTGGGATGTTAAATGACGAAAGTGACGCTGACAAATTGCCGGGTTGAATTGTAAGTGTGCTGCCTGGTTGCGCGACGCCGCTGGAAAGAATGAGAGTACCACCGAGTGTGCCCAATCCTTGTTGAGTTTGTATGTACGATGTGATGGAAGGATCTGTAAGGTCAAGACTGGTTAAGACTGGAAGTCCAGGTGCAGTTGAATTGATGACAACGCCACCATTCAAAGTAACTGCGGTTGCACCGATGCTGCCCGTGTTGTTGAAGAGGACTCTTCCACCATCTACGTTGGCCGTGTTGGTTGGGGAATTTGACGTAAAGTTAGGACTGCCGTAATAGATTGTTCCGGCATTGGTTAGATTTGCTGTGAAATTGCTAGGCTGAATGCCTGCAACAGGTGAGCCAGGAACAGAGCCTATGACTATATTGACTCTGCCCTGTCCGGAAGTGGTAGAGGTTGCAGAGATAGTGGAGTTTGCACCAATCGCTATGGTTCCTGTCGTAGTGTCGTTGTTTTGGATAGTTATGCTACCCTGAGTGGCTGACAGTGCTGCAGAGCTTGCTAGTGCGAGGGCGCCGGAGTTAACAGATAACAAGATATTGCCGGCTGATGATGTTATCGTTTTTGCCGTTAGTCCTGATTGTGGAGATAAGGTTACTGATGCTCCTGTTGCTATTACATTGCCTATCAATTGACCACTACCTGTTACTGACACCGCTTGTCCGGACTTGTTGAAGGTCACTGTGCCCAGCGTGCCGCTGCCGGAATTGGCAGTAATGTTGTCCGTCATGTTTACAGTGAGAGGACCAGTAGCATAAGTATTTGTAATTGAAATAGAGCCACCATTGCCGGTAGTCGGTGCGTTGGCAAATATATCCCCTGAGACGAATTGACTGCTTGTTGTGCCAACGGTAAACGGATTGGTGGCATCTGAGTAAATGATTGTTACTGAGCCGCCGTTGCCATTGCCGACGCCATTTGCATTGACGTCTCCCGTTATTTGCAGTGCGCCGAGTGATCCGCTACTTCCGTTTATGAAAGTATAGTTTGCACCGTTGCCGTTTGTGCCTAAAGGATCAGCAGTTAGCCACAACATGTTGACTGTAAGCGCTGAGCCGGCCGCATTAAGATAGACAGTGCCGCCATTGCCGCCGGATGCACCGCTATTGGCGGCAATTGTAAATCCACTTGGACCTACAGTAATAAATCGACTACCTCCCTGTGTTTCAGTCAGGCTAATAGAACCACCATTACCGTAGCCATCGCCATTTGCGAAAAGAGTTGTGGTTGGAGTTCCGCTAAAGTAGAATGTATTGAATTCGATTGTGCCACCATTTCCATTGCCTTGTCCGTCAACTGATAGCGTGCCAGTGGGAAGTTGTAGATCGCTTGTGCCGAAAGCTATAATCTTAATCGTGCCGCCGTTGCCACCACCTGCTGAAGCAGCCGCGGAAATATTTGACGTTGCCGTCAGTTGTGAGCCCCAATTTTGATAGTCGTTAATTGTTACTGAACCACCATTGCCATAATTGGAGCCTGCATTTGCTGTTAGATTTCCGGTGATGCCATTGGTTGATGCGCCGCCAATTACAAAGTATGTGCTGCTACTATTGTGAATATTCAAAGTTATAGAACCGCCATTTCCTGTACCAACACCATTGGCTGAAAGTGTGCCGGTGATTAACATTAGTCCGGCACTTGTTGTAAGCGTGATAGTTCCACCATTGCCATTGGGACCGAGGGTGGCTACCGAAAGAGAGCCAGTGTTGACATTGAGATTTTGTCCGGCGGTGACGGTGACTTTGCCGCCACCTCCTCCAACGCTTCCGCTTGTTGCATTCAAGACTAAATTGCCGCTGCCTGAGCCAATTGTTATAGCACCGCTTGCTGTGGACGATAAGGTCGTTGCTGTGATGAATCCGCCATTTCCGCTATTAACACCGTTGGCGTTTGCTGTGAAGGCGCCTCCGGAAATGGAGAATGAGTTAGCACGCAGTAATATCGTGCCACCGTCGTAGTTGCCTGTGCCTGCTGCGTTGGCCGACAATACACCCGAAGTCAATGTAAGGGCTCCCGAGTCTGCCCTTAAGGTGATACCTCCGCCAGCTCCTCCAGTTCCTAATGCATTAACCGATATATTAACAGCAGAAGGAAGTGTTATGCCGCCGGTACCGGAATTCTGTACATAGACTGTGCCCCCGCTGCCGCCGAAGGATCCCGAATTGGCTGAAATTGTTCCAGTTAAACCACTTGTGCCGGCGGTACCGATATTGAATGTAGTTGAGCTATTCGTAGTCAAGGAAACTATTCCCGCTAAGGACGTGCCTTTGCCGTTGGCTGATATCGATGAACTTATTACAAGATTTCCTGAGGCGGATAGACCAGATTGCAAATAAATTTGACCGCCATTTCCGTTTAGTCCTTGCGGATTGTAGGTAATTAACGCTGGATCTACCGTAAGATTTCTGCCGGTTGTAACTGTTACAGATCCACCTGAGCCGCTTGCTGAATTTGCCGAACCGCCCATTGCGGACAACAAGAAAATATTTGCAGCACCTACTGTGAGATCGGATGTACTACCACCTGATGTAATTGTAATTGTGCCACCGGCTCCTGTCCCTCTGGCATCGGCGCGAATTGAGAGTTGGCTGCTGGATGTAAGAGTGATTGGTGCGCCAATAAGGGTGACACTTCCGCCGGATTTATTGCCGGTGCCTGTTGCGCTGACAAAATAGGCACCTGTTGTAGTGCCGGGAAGCGTTAAGGTTCCGCTGGCTTGTAAGGTTAGCGTCCCTCCCGCACCGCCTCCATACGATGGTAAAACTGTGAAATTATTTGTGTCGCTGAGCGTCACACCACCGGATCCCAAATTACGAACGATGACTGCTCCGCCATCTCCCGATGTAATACCCGCACCTGCAACGAGTGAGCCATTGACGCCATTTGTAGTTGCTCCTGATGCAATATTGAAGACAGTCGAACTAGTACTTGATAGAGAGATGGTTCCTCCGTTGCCGGTACCCTTGCCTATTTGATATAGGGTATTGCCAACATATACATTCCCTGTACCTGTAAGACTAAGTGTTCCTCCGTTTCCACTCAGCCCTAATGGCTGTGCCACAATTGAATCATTCGCACTAGTAACGTTTCTGCCAGCAATCAATACAATACTGCCGGCATTGCCGGATGCCGAAAATGGCGATCCGCCGTTGGCGGAAAGGAAGTATTGTCCCGTGCCTGTGCCAGTCGTCACATCAGTAGTTGCGCCCAAGGTAGTAACAAATATTTGTCCGCCGTTGCCTGTCCCGCCGGCATTGGCCATTATTGTGAGTGCGCTTGCGCCGGTAATTGTAATTGGGGTGCCATATAGAGTAACGGTGCCACCATTTCCTGTGGCTGAGGATACGGAGATTGTTCCGGATGCTACAGTCAGAGTTCCTGATCCGGCATTCAAAGTTAATGAGCCGCCATTACCGGTAAGAACGCCTGCGGCAACAGAAATATTCGCTAACGATGTGACGGTTACACCGCCTGTACCGAGGTTGACGACGGAAATTGTTCCGCCATTGCCTTGTATTCCGGCTGATGCCGTTAGCGTACCATTGATACCATTCGTTGTTGCGCCGGCATTAATCGTGAAGGCAGTCGAGCTTCGTGAGGTGATATTTATTGTGCCACCACCAGCTCCAAATAAGACCGAGCCTGCGGATGCGCTGAGACTTCCATTGACAAAGAGATTACCCGTTCCTCCGGTGCCTGCGGTCAGATTCAGGGTGCCGCCTGTTGTGCCATAACTGTAGGATGTGACTACAAGGCTGGAGGGGGTAATGGTTAGATCATTTCCGGAAGATATGGTGACGGTTCCTGCATTGCCACTGCTGCTTCCAATGTCTCCCCCGGTTGCTGATATCGAAATCTGTCCGCTGCCTGAGCCTACAACAATGTCATATGTGGAGCTGGCTGTGGTTACGGATATGGTTCCACCATTGCCTGCCAATTGACCGTCGGCTGTCAAAGAAAGATTACCGCCAGTAATAGCTAACTGCTGAGCTGTAAGGTTTAGTGTGCCTCCATCATTAGTTGTTGAACTTCCGATAGCACTGACGGAAAGTGTGCCGCTTGGAAGAGTTAGCGTGCCACTGCCTGCATTCAATGTAATGCTGCCGCCGTCCGCTGTTACCCCTGCTGCATTGACGGATAAATTTGAGAGGGCGCCAAGAGTAATGCCGCCCGTGCCATTGTTGGTTATTGAAATTGTTCCGGGTGTTGCCGATGAGCTGCTGTTGTCAGCTGAAATCGATCCAGCTACTCCATTAGTTGTAGCGCCGCCTGCGACATTGAAGGTTGTCGAGCTACGCGATACTAAGGTAACAGAACCACCTTGTCCCAATGAACCCACACCGTTGGCAGAGAGGCTGCCATTGATATATAGATTACCGGTTGAGCCGGTAGCACCGGCTGTAAACGAATAAGTAGCGCCTTTTCCGTTTGTGCCTGGATTTGCTGTTATGGATCCTGTTGAGATTGTTAGGTTCCTTCCGGAGGAGAGATTGATGGTGCCGCCTTGACCTGATGTGCTCGCTCCTGTTGCTGAAAGGATGAATTGTCCAGTGCCGGTTCCTATGGCTAGATCTAATGTGTTGCTTGTTTGCGTCAGTGTGATCGTACCGCCGAATCCATTGCTACCGGCATTGGCAGTAAGTGTAAGAGCACCACCAGTTACATTGAGATGAGAGCCAGTAATGCTTATTGTTCCACCAGGATTGCCGAATGAATTGCCGATAGCATTGACTGAGAGTGTGCCTGTGGGTGTGGTAAAGATGCCTTGTCCTGCATTCAGAGTTAAATTTCCGCCATATGCGTTTGAACCGTTACCGGCTACTGTCAAACTACTTGTACTGACCAGTGTTATGCCACCATTTCCATTATTTGTAATTGAAATTGTTCCACCGCCCCATTGGTTGCCGCCTAAAGTGCCGGATTGAGCGCTGAGGACTCCGTTAATACCATTGGTAGAAGCTCCGGTGCCCACGGTGAATGGTGATGCACTATTGGTGACAATTGTGATTGTGCCGCCGCCACCGGCATTATGTCCATCCACTGACAGTCCGCTGCTAATGAATACGTTGCCCATCCCTGAAGTCCCTGCAACAAGACTGAGAGTACCGCCTTCGCCGCTGCCTGATTGGGTAGTGTTTATATTTAGTGAGGCGGGGGCTATAGTTATATCTGAAGCTGATGTGAGGCTAACATTGCCACCACGGGCAATACCTGAGCATCCGGAGCAATTGCTGGCAATTGCTTGTAATACCAAATTTCCGGTTGCGCTGCCGACCACGATGTCGTAAGCGCTGCTTGTGGTTGTGACGTTTATCGTTCCACCCGGACTCAAACCTGCGGAATTAGCGTTTGCCTGTAGTGTCAGTGTGCCGCCGGATATGGATAGAGACGACGCTGTAATTGTAATCGTCCCGCCGTTAAAACCATTTGACGACGTACCTGTACCATTGGCTGATATAGTTGTTCCCCCAGGGACTGTCAGAACACCAGGGCCGGCATTCAACGTGATCGTTCCACCTTTGGCGGAACCTGCTCCTTGGTTTACGGTCACGGAGCCTGTCGCAGTAAAAGTGATACCGCCAGTGCCGCGGTTGGTAATTGAAATGGTGCCTCCCAGTGTAGTACCACTTCCGGTTGAACCGTCAGTTGCAGTTAGAGAGCCGCCGCCAACTCCGTTAACGGTTGCACCGTTGCTTAAGGTGAAAGCTGTACTGCTATTGGAACTAATTGTAATTGAACCACCGTTTCCAGTTCCATTGCCTGTGGCGCTAAAGGAATTGTCTAGGAATACATTGCCAGAGCCGTTGCTGCCGCCTGTAAGTGTCAGTTGTCCGCCGTTTCCGTTGGTGCCGCGAGGTCCAATGGTGAGCGAAGCGGTGGCACCTGTAACGTTGCCGCCAGCGGAAAAGTTGACCACGCCGCCGTTTCCACCGGATGTACCAGACCGAGCCGTAACTTGGAATTCTGCGGTTCCCGTTCCAATTGTTAAAGCACTTCCTGCGTTGGTTGTCGTTATTGTAACGTTTCCGCCATTGCTTGAACTTGCTCCGTCAGCTCGTAAATCCATGTTGCCTGAGCCTGTAATATTTCCTGCTGTAAGAGTTATTGTGCCGCCAAGCCCGCTGCTTGCAGCATTTACGTCCATTATGGTATTTGCGGCGAAGTTGAGAGTGCCCGTACCGGCATTTAATTCTAGTGTGCCGCCAGCTCCTGATACGGCTGCTAAGTTGAAGCTACTTGTACCGCCAACTGAAATGCCACCAGACCCAAAGTTTCTCACACGCAGCGTGCCGCCGGCACCGCTTGATTGAGACTGTACATTTACGGCTCCATTTACGCCGTTAGTCGTAGCGCCTGAAACCATATTGAAAGTCGTACTGCTGCTGGAATTGAGAATGACGGTGCCACCAGTACCTGAGCCGTTACCGCGCGCATTCAATGTACCGTTGATAAATAGATTGCCTGAACCGCCGGTCCCTGCCGTAAATGTAAGTTGAGGTCCTGCGCCATTCGCGGTGCCCTCAGCAGTCAGGTTCGCGGTATTAATGGTTAAGTTGCCGCCTGAGGAGATAGTGACTATTCCGCCATTTTTTGCGCCGGAGGCTCCTGAGCCTATTGCTGATACGATAAACTGACCGCTGGCAGAACCAATTGTAAGACTGGCAGTCGGATTTAGCGCCGTCATGGATATTGTGCCGCCAATGCCGCCTGTGCCACCACCAGCATTAGCAGCTACGGTAAGTGCTGTTCCTCCCGACACGCTTATGGTTTGTGCATAAAGAGTAATGAATCCGCCATTAGGTGTACTTGCTGAACTTGAACTGGCATAAAGTGTTCCACCAGTGGAGAATGCTAGTGGCCCGTTTGGTGCCTCTAACTTAATTGTGCCACCTGCTCCGGCAAGATTGGAGCCTACTAACAAATTTGCCGGATCGAGAATTGTTATACCGCCAGTTCCCAGGTTGGTTATATTGATTGTTCCAGCCGTGCTGCCGATATTACCCGCATTTGATGTTAGCGTCCCGTTAACACCATTGGTTGTAGCACCTGCTCCTACTGTGAAAGTGGTACTACTGTTTGAGTTTAAAGTGATAGTGCCACCATTTGAACCACACGAGCAAGAAAACGGACTGACATTCAAACTGCCGTTAATGTATAAATTGCCTTGTCCTGCCGTGCCTGCAGAAAGTGTCAGAATACCGCCCGTAACTTCAGTTCCATTGTTTACTACAGTTAGCGACGCAGGATCGATTGTCAGGTTTCGTGAGGTTGAAATTGTCACTATGCCACCAGCGGCAAGTGAGGCGTTTCCACTAACTGCTGAAATAATTACTTGACCGGAGCCGGAGCCCACTGTGAAGTTTGCTGTTGCGGCAGTGTTAGTAATTGAGATAGTTCCACCCTTACTCGTCGCACCAGACTGCGCACCATTAGCACTGATGGTAAGTGCGCCGCCACTAACGACAAGAGCCGCGCTGTTGATTGTAATCGTTCCACCGGCTCCACTTGCGCCTCCTGTTGTACTTGCACTTGCGGACCATGTCCCGGAGACCGCAGTAATTCCTCCTAAAACTCCTGCGTCGACGATAATTGTGCCTCCTGCCCCACTTGAACCAGTTGCAGTTGCCGTTAGAGCATTGGTAATTGTGAAGTCGATTCCGCCGATACCGATGTTAGCAATTTTAATGGTGCCACCGGTACCGCCAGATGCCGTTAAGTTGTTTCCAATAGTCAGCGCACTTTGTGAACTAGCTTGAAGTATAAGGGTGCCAGCAGCTCCGGAACCGTTGGCGCTAACAGATAATCCATTGGAGATGCTTAAGGTACCTGCTCCTGCCGTACCAGCCTTCAGTGTAACGTTGCCGCCTGCTCCATTAGTAGCATTAGGAGCGATTGTGATTGCAGCGTTATAAGTGATATTGCCTCCCGCAGAAGCTGTTACTGTACCGCCACCACCACTGGTTGCGCCACCTGTTGCTTGGACAATCATGCCTCCGCCAACGTTGGCGAAAGTCAATGAAGAACCAGCCCCGCTCGCTGTAATATTTACCACGCCGCCTGTCCCTGCTCCAACGCTGTTAGCATTGAGGTTGAGAACACCACCACCGGTCACAGTGATTGTCGTGCCGTATAGAGTCATGGTGCCGGCTGTGCCGGATACCGCAGCGTTGGTTGATAATGTCCCTGCTCCAATGGACAAAGGACCTTGTAGTGCTGATAGCGTTAAGTTACCGCCGGCACCGGAAGTTGCAGCTTTGCTGATATTGGCTGGATTACTTAGTGTGATACCGCCCGTTCCGCTGTTCGTCACACTTACCAAAGCTCCAGGAGCAGAAGTTCCTGGAGTAGATGTAATACTTCCGTTAATGCCGGTTCCGGATGCGCCTGCACCGATGGTAAATGCTGATGAGCTGATTAGCTTGACTGAGAAGCTGTTGGACGCTGTCGTACTGGCAAGACTGTTCATGGTAACGTTGCCGTTAATGAAGACATTGCCGCCAGAGACGATACTTATGGGAGCTGAGTTTGCTCCTGTCGAGATTGTCGTTAGCGCGCCTGTAATTACAGAAGCTGTTGAAGTGCCTAAATCTGAAACTGTTCCGATACTGCCACCGACTCCGTTGGTGATGGAAGTGGGAAACATTCCGAATGCTGCTGCATCAGCATGCAGCGTAATTGCACCGGCACCGGAAGCAGTGCCTGTGCCACCGGTCGTATCTATTGCGCCTACGCTTATACCTACACCACTTGTTGCTTCAGCCAGCATTTGCACAAGGCCGTTAGTGCCTGACCCGCCACCGCCTGATGTGATTGTTACTGCTGAAGGCAGTGTTATTGTTCCTGAATCTGAATTGCTGCCTTTAAATGCTGCCAGTTGAATGGCGCCACCGTTGCCATTTCCTGAAGAGGTTGCGCCTCGTGAAGTCAATGAAGTAATTGCACTTCCTGTATTGAGATCGATTTTTCCGCCAGTGCTTGAGACACCTGTAATTGCCAGTGTCGATGTTGTGTCGTTATTTGCTTGCGCTGGACCATTCGATGTAAATGCCACTCCGGCATACATGAGTATTCTGCCGCCATTGCTTGTAGCTGAACTTGTATCTATTGCGCCTGCTCCGGAAGTCGTGACGATATTCTGATTGGCCACAATTGCCAGAGCTTGTCCGGAAAAACTTAAGCTACCGCCAATGGTCACGTCGCCCAAAGTGTTGTAATAAGTGGGGTCACCAATGATTATCATGTCCCCTAAGAGCAAATTGTCTGTTGCCGCCTGCACATGCACTTCACCGGCATAGACGTTCAACTTGCCGGTTAGTTTATCCACGTTTATATCAACGATGCCATTGCCGGAATGTGTATTCAATGTTTGTGACAACCAATCGCCACCTGTTAATGACGTGTTCGATTTAGCGTTGTACAAAACATCACGCACGTTGATGCTGCCGTTGAGTGCTTGCATGACGCCGCCTGTGTTATTGACGAGCAGGTTATTTATAGTCTGCGTGCTTACGCTTATATTGCTCGTAAGTGATGAGATAAGTCCGGAATTGACGATGTTACCAGCGCCTGATGCGAGATTTATTGCGCTCATGGCTTGCATAACGGCCGTATTTACGATGCTACCGCCGGCAGTCATATTCAAATTACCGGCGCTCATAATCGTGCCATTATTGACGATGTTGTTGACGGCATTCACATTCAATGTCGCCAGACTGGAATTGATGAGTCCTCCAACATTGTTGTAGATGTTGTTGGCGTTGATGGTTGCTGCTGTTACAGCCGGATTATTGGAGAAAATATTCAACGTGCCTGAATTTGCTAGATTGCCTGTTAGGTTCAACGAACTCAGTACGGCGGCATTTTGCGAAGCGCGCACGCCTTCCGGAATGACCAAGTTGTTTAGGTTATTGGCATAGTAATGTAAATGCAGTCCGCCCCCGACGGCGACACCTTGATCGTTCAATTGGAGATATTGTGTGCCTGTAGCAAGTACCTGACGGACAGCGACCATTTCCGCTGCCGTCAACATGTCTGTTGAAGTATAGGTAACCGCGTTCGCTCCAAGATTGATCGTTGCTTGAGCTGCTGGTTGTATAACTGTCGATGCCGCGACAGTTTTGTCAGCGGAACCAAGGTCGAGATTATTTGTCGGCGGAGCTGCCGGTGCGTCTTGCGCTGACGCCGGGAGACACAACTGCCCCACAGCGAACTGCAGGGTTAGCAAGCAAATAAGTAGTTTAGGCACCTTCAAACTACACGTCCTTAATTAACGTGCCGCTGACCCGTGCGATTCTCGCCGTTCCCTAGTTCGCCCGTGAAGCCAATGAGGAGATTGTGCTCAAGCCAGCAATACCTAGCAAAAGCATTTCCGAAAATCAGACCGCCAACACGTCTTCAGGACTTACTTACCCGTCCCTTGACATCCTTAAACTAGAATTTAAGCTAGGAGTTTAAAATTCCTACCGAAACTAAGCTATTTAATTTTTTCGCTTATGGACTTTGCTTGCATAAACAGCAGCAGATAATCTCTGCCACCTGCCTTCGAGTCGGTCCCGCTCATGTTGAAGCCACCGAATGGGTGAACACCAACCAAAGCGCCTGTGCACTTGCGGTTCAAGTACAAGTTGCCGACATGGAAGTCTTCGGATGCTTCCTTTAAGTGCTCGCGGTTGTTGGAATAAACGGCACCGGTCAAACCAAATTCAGTGTTATTGCCGATTTCAATGGCATTTTCCCAGCTGTCCGCTTTAATGAATGCAAGTACTGGTCCAAAGATTTCTTCTTGAGCGATAGTTGCTTTTGGATCAACATCGGCGATAACCGTAGGCTCAATGAAATAACCATTGGTTGGTGTTTGATGCGCTTTGCCGCCGGCTAATACACGTCCTTCTTTCGAGCCGACTTCAATGTATTTGAGAATCGATTCGTAAGCTGATTTCGATGCGACTGGTCCCATGAATACATCGGAAGATTCAATTTTGCCGATGCTTAGCTTTTTGGTTTTTTCTACAACTTTTTCCAGCACTTTGTCGTAGATGTCTTTATGCACGATTGCTCTGGAGCAGGCTGAACACTTTTGTCCCTGGAAACCAAATGCTGAGGAAACAATGCCTTGTGCCGCTTCTTCTACATCAGCATCTTTGTCGACAATAATTGAATCCTTGCCGCCCATTTCCGCAACGACGCGCTTAATCCAAATTTGTCCCTTGTTCGGTTTGGCTGCCAATTCATTGATGCGCAAGCCGACTTCTTTCGAGCCGGTAAAGGAGATGAAGCGAGTCTTCGGATGTGTAACCAGATAGTCACCAACTGACGCGCCTGGTCCCGGCATGAAGTTGATTACGCCTGCGGGTAATCCTGCTTCTTGCATAATGCGAATGAATTGATAGGCAATTGCCGGAGTGTCGGATGATGGCTTGAGGATTACCGTGTTGCCGGCGACAATTGAAGCTGTCGTCATGCCGACAAGAATTGCCAGAGGGAAATTCCAAGGTGGAATTACAAGTCCGACACCCAATGGAATATAAACGAGTTTGTTGTCTTCACCAGGATATGGTGTCACTGGTTGCTTGCCTGCAAAGCGCAACATTTCGCGAGCGTAGAATTCGCAAAAATCAATTGCTTCTGCAACATCGCCGTCCGCTTCAGCATAACTTTTGCCTATTTCCTGAGTGAGCCAAGCAGATAATTCAAATTTACGCTTGCGCATAATTTCCGCTGCTTTGAATACATAGTCAGCACGCTTTTCAGGACTTACCTTTTTCCAACTTTCAAAAGCGGTGAGAGCTGCTTGCATCGCTGCGTCAGCATCTTGTTGTGTTGCTTTGGTGAAATAACCAATTACTTCTTTTGGATCGGCCGGGTTTGTCGAGACGATAAAATCATCGCCCTTCGCCATAATTTCTTTGCCGCCAATTATGAGGGGGTACTTTTGCCCGAAAGTCGATCTGACCGTCTCGATTGCCTTTTCCATAGCCTGTTTGTTTTCCGGCTTGGAAAAATCTGTGAAGGGTTCGTTGACAAATTCTTTCACTCTGGATTCAGTGATCATGAGCATCCCCTTGTGGTAGGTAGTGCATCAATTATCCGGTGATATTGCCTAAAATAGCCGTGCCTTAACGATTTTGAAAGACGCTATAATCTGACTTTATGAAGCAATACCTTGACCTAGTTCGCCATATTCTCGACAACGGTGAAAGACGTGACGACCGCACAGGTGTCGGCACTATTTCCATCTTTGGAGCCCAGGCAAAATACGACCTGCGCGAGGGTTTTCCCCTCATCACAACCAAGAAAGTCTTGTTTAGCGCCGTTGTGCGTGAACTGCTCTGGTTTTTAAGGGGTTCGACCAACATAAACGACGATCTAACCCAACACACGCCTATTTGGGACGCTTGGGCGGATGAAGAGGGTAATCTTGGACCTATATATGGTTATCAATGGCGCAGTTGGCCAAAATTTGTCGAAGTTGACGGACAGTACCGCAAAGAATATATAGATCAGATTCAGCAGGTCATTGACCTAATCAAGACCAATCCGGATTCCCGTCGCCTCTTGGTTAGTGCTTGGAATGTGGCTGATATTGACAAGATGGCTTTGCCTCCCTGCCATTTGCTTTTCCAGTTTTATGTAATCAATGGACGTCTTGATTGCCAGCTTTACCAGCGATCGGCTGACATGGCATTAGGAGTCCCTTTCAACATTGCCAGTTATGCATTGTTGATGATGATGGTGGCAAAAGAATGCAATCTCACGCCGGGCATTTTCACGCATACGCTAGGTGACGCTCATATTTATTTGAATCATTTGGACGGCATCAAAGAGCAACTCACCAGACAGCCGGGACCTTTACCAACGGTTGAAATTGCCGACAAGTCAATTTTCGATTTATGCTTTGAAGATATTCAATTGAAAAACTACCAGCCGCAAGGCTTTATCAAATTCCCTGTCGCTGTGTAAATTGATGGTTATAGATTTTGACATTGTTGTTGCTGCTGATAGAAAACGAGGCATTGGTAAAGAAGGCCGTTTGCCCTGGCATTTGCCGGGCGATCTGAAATATTTTCGCAAACTTACAAGTACAACCAAAACGGGCAGCTATCAGAATGCCGTAATAATGGGTCGCAAAACTTGGGAATCGATACCACTTAAGCACAGACCGTTGAATGATAGGTTGAATGTTGTGCTGACAAAAGACGCGGACTACAAAGTGCCTAACGGAGTTTTGAAAGTGGCTTCGCTGGATGATGCACTGGAACTACTTCAAGATTTTCCTGTGGAGACTTGTTTTGTTATCGGTGGTGGGCAGATTTATGACCTTTGCTTGAGGGACAATCGCCTGCGCAAGGTGTATTTGACGGAAGTTGACGCTGAGTTCGATTGTGATACGTTTTTACCGGATTACGAAAGCGCTTTCGAGGAGATTTTTCAGTCTCAACCTCATAACGAAAACGGTCTTAGTTACAAATTCAGAATACTGCGCAAGAAAAAAGAAGGAGATCCGAATGCATCGTAAGGCTTGGTTGCTTAGTCTAAGCAGCATATTTCTAGTCTCACAGGCGGCACTTGCCGAAGGGGACGTTCAACGCGGACTCAAGGTCTTCAAGAAAAACGACTGTGTTGAATGTCACGCAAAAGGCGGCAATGACGTCAATCCAAAAAAGCCTATCAAGGGCGCAGAGTTTGCTGAAGAATTTAAAGACGATAAAACACTGGAAGCGAAGATTCGCACCGGTGTAACAGGTACTCCGATGCGCGGCTTCAATGAGAAGAAAATCCCGCCGGCTGATATGTGCGATTTGATCGCATATATTCGTTCTTTGACGCCCAAATCAGCAAATGCCGGAAAGTGATCTGAAGCTTACGCCGGAATTACTGGTGAAGGCCTACAGTCAAGCAATTTTCCCCATGTCTGTGGAGGGAAAAATTGCTTGGTTTAGCCCGGATCCGCGATGCATAATTGATCTCGATAATTTTCACGCTTCACATACCTTGATGAGAACTTATAAGCACGGTGGCTTTGAATTGAAGGTAGATGGAGACTTTGAAACGGTAATTAGAGCCTGTGCCGAGACGGAAAGAAAAGACACCGATGAGTTTGGCAATGTGTTGGTTCACAGAAGCTCTTGGATAAGCGAGGAAATAATCGAGGCTTACAGTGAATTGCATAGATTGGGACTGGCGCATAGTGTGGAAGCCTATTTAGATGGACGGCTTGCCGGCGGGCTCTACGGAGTCTCTTTGGGTGGCGCCTTTATGGGTGAATCAATGTTTCATTGGCAAACGGATGCTTCCAAAGTTTGCGTAGTCTTTCTGGTGGAACGTCTCAAGCAAAGAGGATTTACGTTATTGGACTGTCAATATCACACGGACCACCTGGCGCGGTTTGGTGCTGAGATGATTTCTAGAGACGAATACGTCAGATGTCTAAGCCATGCTTTGGCTCTTGATTGCCGGTTTGCCTAAAGAAAAAGGGCAGTTTTACCTGCCCCATCTGAATTTATTGAGCCAGGATTATTAGTCCTTGCCAATAACCTTCTTAGCGCCGCGGCCCATTGCTTGCACGCCCTTCTTGGTGCCCGAAGCAACCTTTTTAGGTGCCCACATAACTCCTTTGCCGATCTTCTTGGCGCACTCTTTGGCTTTGCAATCATCGGCTGCAAAAGCTGGTGTTGAGGCGACCATAGCAAATACGGCCACAGCTGCTAGTAATTTGAAGTTCATAGGTAAAGCTCCTTGCGGAAATGTAGATCTGGGTTATTTATAACATGTTTTAGTGTGTGTAGCTTGTCTATTTGGTTGTAGTTGAGTGTTCGATAAATTCGTTTACTTGGTTGACTATGCCCTTGAAAGCTTTGCCGCCGCTGGCAAAGTGCATTAAGCAAAGAAAGAGAACAATAACCACAAGAAATGAGCCAATTGAAATGCTACTGGTATTGGCGCTTGCAACTTTTGCCTTGCGGCTGAAGTGTGGGGATTTTTGTTCCTTTTTCTTTTGATACTTTGGATATACAAAAACCTGTTGGGCTGATCGTAATGACGCAACTTCTTGTGGAGTAGCCAAATGCCTGCCGCAGTCCAGACAAAAATTCACTTGCGGATCGGTTGGCTTTCCGCAGTAGGGACATTCGGATAAGACAAATCCAGCATCTTCCTCTTGCTCTGGCGCACCCAAAACAAGTGCTTTCAATCTATCCAGGATACCCACCTTCTGGTTGCCGGTATCTCCAATTACTTTCACTGGAATGTTCGATAGATAGCCGCTTCTGCCTTCGGCGCGATTCATTTTTGGTTCTGTGTCGACATTGCCTTCTGCTTCATCGACTAGTTTTTTAAATTGACTGACTTCGACCCGCTGTCTCAACGACCGCATTCGCAATGCGTCTTGTTTGATAGCTTCTGAAAGTTCATAACCAAATTCTTCAACTGTTTGGTGTCTCCGCTGCGGTTCTTTTTGCAGTGCTTTGTTGAATAAGTTATTCAAACTATCGCAAAGAGAAAGTTCCGGATTGGCAATCTTAAGAGATGTCGGTTGTCCATAAAGATGGCAGTCGATCATTTCAATTGCTGATTTAGCTAGAAATGGTAAACGTCCTGTAAGTGCCTCGTAAACAACTACGGCAAGCGAATATATATCTGTTCTGCTGTCGATGTTGAGCGCGGAAATGCATTGTTCCGGGCTCATGTATGGTGGCGATCCGCAGACATCACCTATTCGCGTGATGCGGCTTATTTTTTGATCTTTGTCACCTGATGTTGATACCAGTTTGGAGATGCCGAAGTCTACCACTTGCACCCAGTCTTTATTGTCGCCATGAGTGGTGAGCATAATGTTTTCCGGTTTTAAGTCACGGTGAATTACACCTTGAGCGTGTGCGCATTTGAGTGTGTCCGCTACTTGAGTGAATATATAACGCACGCGTTCTAAGGGCAGCGCTCCTTGCTCTTTAATTAGGGTCTTAAGACTTATCCCCTGCACAAAGTCCATGACGATATAGGGCTGGCCCGAGCTGGATACACCAAAGTCATAAAGCGTGATGCTGTGCGGGTGTTGAACGCGGGAGACAACTTTCGCTTCTCTGTGAAAGCGCTTCATGGCTTCCGTGTCCGTAACAAGATGGGCATGCAGCATTTTTATGGCAACGGTTCTGTCCATCATTTCGTGGCGTGCCTTGTAGACGACGCCCATGCCGCCACGACCGATAATGGAAAGGATAGTGTAGCGATCAGCAAGTCTGGTGCCCACCAGCGGGTCGGAATCTAGAGTGGCAAGCGCGATCTTATCTTCCGGACACTGCGTCAGGTTGTCCTCAAATTCTGAATAGCATTCAGGACAAAGTTTCACGGGCGTTCTCCTGTCTCTTGTTCCATACCCGTGACAAGCTCTAATTAAACTAAATTTGTAGGTAGATGAAATGCTCTAAACCTCAACAGGCAGAGCCTTTGGAGCTTGACTTAGATGAACTCTGCTAAGACCAAATTGCTTAAAAGCATGCCCTTGCTTGTCAGTTTAAGGTGGCTTCTGGATGCGGCGAAAAGTCCCTGATCTGCGAATTTGTCTATCTTTTGACCAAATTTGGTGAGCAGGTCAACGCCATAGCGTTTTTTGAATTGGCTAAAATCTATTCCCTCGGTTGTGCGCAAACCGAGAATTATGGCTTCTTTGATGCGGGTTTCAGCATCTATAACTTCTAGATTTTCATGACCTGTGTAGTCGTCCAGATAACGATTGAAAGAACGCCAGTTGTGGCTTCTTACGCCGTCCACATATCTGTGGGCGGACAAGCCAAATCCGTAGTATTCGTCGTTGTGCCAGTAGGTCAAATTGTGCTTAGAGGCATAGCCGGCTTTCGAAAAATTAGAGACTTCGTATTGCTTAAGTCCAGCCTTTTCCGCAGAGGCGACCAGCATTTCGTACATGGATGCAGCCAAATCATCATCGGGCATTTGTGGGCTTCCCATGGGATAGCGCCTGAGCAAAGGCGAATTTGTGGCCAATGTCATTGCATAAGCGGACAAGTGGGGCAGCCCTAGAGACAAAGTTTCGTCCAGGCAGCTTTGCCAGCTATCTAAAGTTTGCTCAGGCAGTCCGTACATGAGATCAACGGCAATATTTTTAAAACCGGCTTCTTGGGCGGCTTTCACTCCGGCAAACGCTTGAGCGCGAGTGTGATCGCGACCCATGGCCGTGAGTTCGTGATCGTTGACGGATTCAATTCCAATGGAAATACGATTGATGCCCATCTCCAGCCAGGCAGATGCCTTTTCAGTAGAAATAGCGTTAGGAGTCGTTTCCAGAGATACTTCTGCGTCATCGCTTATGCCTGCTGTTTCTTTCAGAGTCTTGTGAATAAGCGCTAACTCTTTTGTGTCAATGTAGCCTGGTGTGCCGCCTCCATAAAACACAGTTTCTAGGGGTGATTTCGAGTTTACTCGATGCTCGATTTCTTTGACCACGGTGCGGCAGTACTCGGGAATGCGAGCTTCCAGGTTGGTCACCACCGCGAAGTCGCAAAAATCGCATTTGTGCGCGCAAAATGGGATGTGGATGTAAGCGCTTTTAGGCATTGGCTTGACAGGGTCGCTGGACTGTCTGTATGGTTGCTGCAAACAGTCCTGCATTAACTATGAAAAGCCAATTATACAACAGCAAAAACATAGCAAAACTGGCATTGGTACTGACCTTTTGCCAGCCGTTTGCGGCCATGGCGCTGGATACGACGCCGGCTGACCTTTTGAGACTAGATAAATCTCAGTTGGATTTGAAGTTGCTTGGTGATTCCATTATCGATTTGCGCAGACAAATTACCGACAATCCGGACAGAGCTGCGTTGCGCTTTAAGTTGGGGACTTATTTGTACTTGGCTGGTGACTACGAAGGAGCCGGTGTTGAACTCAAAAAGGCAATTTCAATTGCACCACTTGATCCGTATTCACACGCGCAGTTGGCTAAAGTTTTGGATTTCGTAGGCGAACATTCAGAAGCGTTGAAACAATTTCGTCGCGCTGTAGAGATTGCGCCAAATAATGCAGAGATTCACTTTTTGTTTGCCGAGTCGCTAAAATGCGGCGGCAATGTTCCCGAAGCAATCAACGAATACAGGCGTGCAGTCAACATTTCCGGCAGTGCAAACGACCCGGCAGAGCCTGCTTTATATCTTGCCGGATTATCCGAGGCTTTGCTAGCAACCGGCGATGTGCAAGGAAGTCTGCGCTCGGCGCGTAAAGCGGTATCACTCGATAAAAGTCTCGCGCGCGCACAAGTTGCCTTGACTGCTGCTTTGTTGGAAGTTGGTGAAAAACAAGCGGCGCTGGTAACTGCCAAGCAAGCTGTCTTACTTGCTCCGGATGCTGTTGCATCTCATTTAGCAATGGGCAGAAGTTTGTATGCAAATGGTGAGACGACAAACGCGGTTGAAGAGTTTAAAGCAGCCGTCAATTTGGATCCGCTCTCCGCGCAAGCGCATAACGATCTTGGTTACGCTTTTTACGGCTCAGGAGATTTTGCTTCAGCAATCAACGAGTATCGTTTAGCTCTGCGTTTAAATCCAAAGTTGATAGCCGCGCGCAACAATTTGGAAATTGCCGTGTACGGTTTTGCCGGCACAAAAAAACCGAATCAGTAACGTCAGTAATTGCTGTATATATGGCGGATATATATTTATTGCAATTTAATTCTAGGCTTGTAGAATAAACAAGAATCATTAGCTGTAGTTTAACTTGGGTACTTAATGGTTATTCGCTCAGAGAAATCCAAAGCTCTTATTCTCTTATCTGCGTGGCTCTTAGGTGCCCAGGCTGCTTGGGCTGAAGATGGTCAATCGTCTGTTCCGGTTAAAACGCTGATACCACTGCCGGTATCCGCAACTCTGGTGTCGCCTGAAATTGCTGCCAACCTAACGACAGCGCCAACTTCCGGATTGAGCTTTACACCAACTAGTACTGAAACAGATAGAAAAGCACCGCCGATGACACTTATTGCACCGGCTGATAATGCATCAGGCACCGAAAGTGGTGGCGTCGCCGAGAAGACAAGTGCGCCACCGACAAGAATTGTTGCACCGCCTTCGGCAGCACCGGTTGCTCAGCCATTGCAAGTAAAAATGCCTGAGCCGGCGCCAGTTGCTAACGATTCAATTGATTCTGAGGCGGATATGTCCGATGTTCAGCCGGCACCGGTTGCAACATCAGCACCTTCGACACCAACAACTTCTTCAATAAGACCCGGTAAAGGCGCGACTGAATCAGAAGAAACCGCAAGCTCTGAAGCTTCCACCTTAGGCGACGAAGAAACTGCTGCCACCAGTATTGCCGCCAAGTCCGACGGCGAGCAAGTAGCTCAAGGCGCACGTCCTGAATCTCTCAAGCGTCCTTCCATTCCAGGTAGTCCTGGTGAAGTGCAAATTAAGCGACCGTTCAAATTATTTGCTCGTGAAGAGATAATCCACAATTTGAGCTTCCGTGAAACTCCTGTTCGTGAAGTAATTGCTGAAATTGCCCGTCGAGGCAATTTGAACATTTTGGTTGATAAGTCCGTTGTTGGAAAAATCACGGGTGACTTACACGATGTCACTTTGAACGAAGCAATGACCAACGTATTATCAGCAGCCGGTTTGCAAACACGCGTATTGCCGGGCAATACGGTAATGATTGCTACGCAAAATGCTTTTACGTTGTTGGGATTGAACAGAACTACGGCTAAGGCGTTTCACCTTAGTTACGCACATCCTTATGATGTTGCTCAGATTCTGCACGCCTCCGTTTTCAACCGTGGCTTCCTACCTGACTTCACTTCAGCCATGGTTAAGAAGACGGCAAACACCGGTTCTGAAAAGGTGGGTAGAGTAAGCAAAGAGTCCAGCGCATCAAAAATGCGTGCTCCGGGTGAATTTGGCGGCGACAAAGACACCAGTCAAGTTGAAACTAAAACTCACGACAATGCCGCCGGTGAAGTTGACGACATGACCTCGGAATTAAAATTCACGAGCAAGCTTGATAATATCCGCAACGTAAAATCTCAAACTAAGGCCACACCTACTGAAGGTCAAGGTTTCCAAAACTCGGCAACAGATCCCGGATCACAGCAAATTCGTTCGACTCAAGAAGTGGCCGTGGATTATGCGGTTGAACAAAATGGTGGCGGTACTATCTGTATACCTGATTCGAGAAACCGCCAAGTGTTGGTTGTTGGTACGCAGGAAGATGTGCAGTTGGCCTCCGAAGCCATCCGTTTGTTGGACAGACGTCCCCCGGAAGTGCATATCCAATCATCACTTTTGGAAATTACCAACGAAGGTATTCGTCAAATTGGTGCGACTATCGGTGTGCAAGGGCAAGGCGCCAGCGCCACCGTATTGGGTAACGCGCGAGCTCCCATGGTGCAATTCTTACCAGGTATGGGCAGTCCTGGTCCTATTAGTGGTCCGACAGGATATACGGTTGGCGGAACAGTCACTACAACTTCTCCGATTAACTCTGTTGCTAGATTCCCGACAGCTTCAAGTATTGCCAACTTAATTACTCAAGCGGTTCCTGGAGTCGGTCAAATCTTCTCGGCTTTGAATTCGAGTACGTCAGGTACAGCAGTCAGTCCTCCAGTCGGTTCTACTGTTGGTTACCAGGTAAACAACTTACGGTCGCAACCGACGGATACTACTTCAACGGCTTTGGGAATGCTGACTAACGGAACATTCCAAGGTATTTTGGGTAACTTGGTTCCAACAATTCTTCCGGCTGCAGCTGCTGTTGCTCCCAGAAGTACTTCATTCAGCAGTTTCAACTTCTTGACTCTCGGTAAGAAAGCCGGCGGCAGAGCCAACATTGCAACTATGCCTGCCGGTTTGAACCTGGGCTTAAACTTGTTGCTTCAGACGAATAAAGCCAAGCTTGTCGCTAACCCGTCCGTTGTAGTTATGGATAACACGGAAGCGTTGATTGTAATTGCGGATGAAGTTGTTCACAAAGTAACAACCACCGTATCGTTGGGCGTTGTTACAACCAACGTTGAATTGGAAAAAGCCGGAATTTTCTTAGACGTAGTGCCTAAAGTCAGTGACGACGGATTCATTACCATGCGTCTCAGACCTAGAGTATCAACACCATTGCCGCAGCAGAGCTTTGCTGACGACACCGTTGTTGTAACGCCTTTAAGCATCCGCGAAATCTTATCTCAAAACGTGCGTGTTAAGGACGGGCAGACACTTGTTATCGGCGGACTCTTTTCAGAAAGAGAAGAAGCACAGCTAGGCAAAGTACCATACTTAGCAGAAACACCCATATTAGGTACGTTCTTCCGCAACACTCTTAAAGGCCGTAGACGTACTGAGTTGATGCTCCTAATCACGCCGAAAATCGTCGAAGAAGAGCCACCAACACTAGTAGAAGGCACTGAGCAAAAGGTGATGTAACCTTTTATATAACGCTCCGGCAATGCAGAGCCATCGCCTTCGCTAGCTGCTCGCAATCCACGCTCTCGCTCCGGACAGCTCTATCGCTGCCCTTCGCTCCGCTGTTGCTTGTGTAGGGGCGCATTGCATGCGCCCGTTGGCGGATTATTCTACGGTTACCGATTTGGCTAAGTTGCGCGGCTGATCTACGTCTTTGCCGAGATAATCAGCGATGAAGTAAGACATCAACTGCAACGGCAACACGGTTATAAGCGGGCTAAACAACTCATCAACTTGTGGGATAGTGAGAATCGTATCGAAGATTCCTTCGGCAGTCTTATCACCCTCTACAGCTACGGCAATCATCTGAGCATTGCGTGCTTTAGCTTCTTGTGCGTTGGAAATGGTCTTCTCATAGACTTTACCCGGCACAACAATAGTTACTACAGGAACCTTCGCATCCAACACAGCGATTGGGCCGTGCTTCAATTCGCCTGCAGCGTAGCCGGAGGCGTGGATGTAAGATATTTCCTTGAGTTTCAATGCGCCTTCTAAAGCAACCGGGTAGTTGATACCGCGGCCCATAAAGAGCATGTCGTGAGCTTCAGCGTACTTAATAGATTGCTGCTTGATTGCCTTTTCTTGAGACAAAATACGCTCTTGCAGAGCCGGTATCAGCAGCAATTGCTGCTTGAGTTTGTAGATTTCATTGTCCGGCAGCAGCTTTCTTGTTTCGGCGATGTAGAGCGCCAATACATAGAAGCAAGCAACTTGAGCAGTGAATGACTTCGTTGCTGCAACAGACACTTCAATGCCACACTCGGTAACCATCAGATTATCCGTAATGCGCGACAGATGCGAATCGGCGCGGTTGGTTATACCGAGCGACATTGCTCCGGCTGCTTGCGCTTCGGTGAAAGCAGCCAATGTGTCTGCTGTCTCGCCGGATTGGCTGACTGCAATGCACAAAGTCTTGTCATTCAATAACGGTTGGCGACCACGTACTTCAGAGGCAATTTCTACATCAACAGGAATGCCGCAGATTTCTTCCAGAATGTACTTGCCTGCCATACCGGCATAACAAGCTGTTCCGCAGGCAACTATGTTGATGCGTTCAATTGACTTGAGTTGGTTTTCGGTAAGGTTGACACCATAGTTGCCGAAGAGACCGCCGCCGTTTTCTGTTGGGCGCAAATCAATCGGCTTGTCCGGATGATTGATGTATTTGCCTAATGTCTGACGCATGGAAATTGGTTGTTCGTGAATTTCCTTGAGCAAGAAATGGCGATAACCATCCTTGTTGATGATGTATGGGTTCATGTCCACTTCAATTGGTTGTCTGTCAATTGAGGCTCCATCGAAATTGAAAAGACGCGCTCCGTCTGCAGTAACTTCGGCAATTTCGCTTTGTTCAAGACGGATAAGCTTATTGGTGAATTGACGAACGGCAACGCTATCAGAAGCGAGGAAAGATTCACCTTCGCCAAGTCCTACTGAAAGTGAGTAGTTGTGGTTGACAGCGTAAATGCGCTCCGGATGTCTTTGGCTGACGACACCCAGTGCATAAGCACCTTCCAAGCGCCTTACTGCGCGCTCGATTGCCACACGAAGAGCATCGCCATTGCATTCCGTTGCGCATTTCTTGTACTCATCTTCAATTAAGTGAGAGACAACTTCGGTGTCTGTTTGCGAAACAAGGGTGTGTCCGGCAGCGGTTAATTCTGCGCGTAAAGCTTGGTAGTTTTCGATAATGCCATTGTGAACAACTGCAATGGTGCCTGTGCAATCCGTATGAGGGTGAGCATTTTCATCGTTGGGAATACCGTGGGTAGCCCATCTGGTGTGTCCGATACCGACTGTAGCGGACGGTTTTTTGTCGGTCAGCAAATTTTCCAAATTGGAAAGCTTGCCAGCTGCCTTGAGGACAACCAGTTCGCCCGACTCAATAACGGCAACGCCGGCTGAGTCATAACCGCGATACTCTAGACAACGCAATTCCGACAAGAGAACTGGAGCTGCTTTGGATGGACCTAAATATCCAACGATTCCACACATGGGAATTAAACCTCCATGATTTCGGCTTCTTTATCAGTTGTAAGCCTATCGATTTCCTTAACGTACTTGTCGGTCAGCTTCTGCAAAGCCTCTTCCTGACGTTTGATTTCATCTTCTGAAATATGCTCCGCCTTGAGGGCCTTCAATTCGTCAGCCCCGTCGCGGCGAATGTTGCGAACTGCCACTCTGGCTTCCTCTGCGAACTTACGTAAAACTTTGGCTAATTCTTTGCGGCGCTCTTCTGTCAGAGGTGGAATGCCGATCCTTATGACCGAGCCGTCTGAATTTGGAGTCAATCCCAGCTGAGACTTGTGAATGGCTGTTTCAATGTCTTTGAGGCAGCCTTTATCGTATGGCTGAATCAAGAGTGAGCGACCATCAGGTACGGAGATGTTTGCCAGGCTCTTCAAGGATGTTGGGGTGCCGTAGTATTCAACGTCGATGGAATCCAACAAGGCTGGGTTGGCTCGTCCTGTGCGGATAGTTTGAAATTCCCTAACTAAGTTGGCGGCTGCCTTCTTCATGCGCTCTTCAGCAGATGAGAGGACCTCGCTTGTTGTCTTCATTTCTTCCCTCCTGAATGGGCTCCAACAAGAGTACCGATTTCTTCGCCCTGTACAATTTTCTTGATGCTGCCTGCGTGAGCGAAGTCAAAAACTATAAATGGAATGTTGCTCTCCTGGCAAAGCGCCACAGCGGCTGGGTCCATGACGCGCAATCCTTGACGGATATATTGATCGAAACTGATGTCCTGAATTTTCTTAGCATTGGGATTTTTGTTTGGATCATCGTCATAGACGCCATCGACACGGTTTTTTGCCATGAGTATAACGTCGGCTTTTATCTCGGCTGCCCGCAAAGCTGCCGCGGTGTCGGTTGTTACGTGCGGGTTGCCTGTTCCACCACCAAAAATTACTACACGACCTTTTTCCAAATGACGCATAGCACGTAAGCGAATAAAGGGCTCGGCAACAGCGGGCATGGCAATTGCCGTCTGCACGCGGGTGTCGATGCCCTTATTCTTCAATACTTCCTGAAGCAGCAGGCAGTTCATAATTGTAGCCAGCATGCCGACATAATCGGCTGCGGCCTTGTCCATGCCCCAGGCTGCTCCCTGGCTACCGCGCCAGATATTACCGGCGCCGATAACCATGGAAATTTGTACGCCAAGCTCGTAAACGGCTCGCACTTCTTCTGCAATGCGGTCAATAACGACAGGATCTATACCGAATGTCTGAGAGCCCATAAGGGCTTCCCCAGATAATTTGAGGAGGATCCGCCGGTACTTAATGTCCGCCATTTGCTTTGTCCTAACCCAATGATATTGGAATTCGTTGAAGTTGCCTTGCTTAGCTTATGCTTCGCTTTCGCCGAGAATGAACATCACAAAGCTTGTAGGCTTGAGTTCGGCTCCAATTTCGGAACCTTTCTTGGCCAAAAACTGTGCGATCGTTTGGCTTGGATCCTTAACAAAAGGCTGCTCTAAGAGACAGCGCTCTGCCATTAGCTTATCCACGCGACCTTGAACAATCTTCTCGCGCATTTCAGGCTTTTTCTCAGCCAAGTCGGCTTTACCAGATTCAATACGCTTCTCGTTTTCGATAACGTCTGCTGGAATTTCATTGCGGCTGACAAATTGTGGTTTGGCAGAAACAATGTGCATAGCCAAGTCCTTAGCCGTGTCGCCTAGTGCTGCGCCATTCAAGTCCTTGTTGCTTTCAATTGCTACAAGAGCACCCATTTTGCCGCCCAGAGCATGGACGTAAAGTCCAATAACGCCGTGCTTGCCACCGAGATCAACGGAAGCTGCGCGTCTGACGATGATGTTTTCACCTGTTTTGGCGATTCTTTCAGTGATGTAGTCCGAGACTTTGATGCCTTTGATTGATTTGTTCAAAAGATCATCTGCAGAAGCGGCCTTTTCAGCAAGAGCCAATTCAACCAAGTCTTTGGTCAATTGAACGAACTCATCGTTGCGAGCAACGAAGTCTGTTTCGCAATTGATTTCAGCGATTGATCCTGTTTTGCCGTTGTCGGCAACCTTAGCTACCACCAAACCTTCAGAAGCGCTGCGAGCAGACTTCTTCTGGGCAACAGCTACGCCTTTTTGGCGAAGCCACTCGAAGGCTTTTTCAAAATCACCGGATGTTTCTACCAGTGCTTTTTTGCAATCCATCATTGCTGCGCCGGATCTCTCGCGCAACTCTTTAACCATGGTGGCGGAAATTTCTACCATTGTGCTCATTATGTCCTCTTGTATTTAACTTAGTTTTGTCGTTCTAGTCAGCAAATTAAGTGCTCATCTCATCTTCGATGGAGTCGACCATTGCTTGGTCTTTCTCATCGAGGTGAATTGCTGCTCCACCGACTGGAACCAACTCAGGTACTTGAGCTGTGTCTGCAACTGTTATTCTTTCGGCGTCGATGATTGGGCTAATGCCGGATCCTTCGCGTCCTTCGATGATGGCATCAGCAATTTTGCCGGTGATCAATTTGATGGAACGAATAGAGTCATCGTTGCCTGGAATTACGTAGTTGATGCCGTCCGGATCGCAGTTGGTATCGATGATTCCTACTGTGGTGATGCCGAGCTTTTGAGCTTCGGTGACAGCGATTAACTCACGCTTTTGATCGATAATGAACAAGATGTCCGGTTTGCCGCGCATGTTCTTCAATCCACCCAAGGTCTTCTCGAGCTTGGTCAATTCGCGGTTCAAAACGGCAACTTCTTTCTTGGGGCGGCGATAAAATTCGCCGGTGTCACGCATTTCTTCCAGCTCTTTCAAGCGGTTAATGCGCAGACGAATGGTTTCGAAGTTGGTGAGCATGCCACCCAACCAGCGGCGGTTGACGTAGTGAGCACCTGCTCTTTTTGCTTCTTCTTCGACTATATCGGCAGCTTGCTTCTTGGTGCCGACGAAAACAATGTTCTTGCGCTCGGAGGCAGACTTCTTGATGAAATCGCATGCTTTTTCTAGAGCACGTGAGGTCTGTTCGAGGTCGATGATGTAAATGCCGTTGCGCTCACCGAAAATATACGGGCGCATTTTTGGGTTCCAGCGTCTGGTCTGGTGTCCGAAGTGGACGCCGGCTTCCAATAGTTGTCTCATAGTTGCTTGTGACAAGGTTGTTCTTTCTCCTTTTAACGCATACATTGCTGCTTTTCCTTATTGCAATCCGGTGCTGTTCGCAGCACCTTCTTTAACGCTCCGGTTCCGACTACGCGTTATAACGCTACGTCTACACCTTCGCTTGCCTGCCGGCTTTCCGGCATCGCTCCGCTAGCGGATTGCTCATCGCAATCCTTGCTTCGCTTCTTGTAGAACCCTACAAGTGGAGCGCCTCCTCTCGCCAATCTGCGGCGATGAAAAGTCAGGCTGTCCAGACAGGACAACCTCGATGATTCTAGCATAATGGGCTTTGGAAGTAGTATTTGATGGACAAGTACACGTTTTAATCGTTATAATAAATGAAACTTGAAGAAATCCTAAATATGGTCCAAGTGCAAGTCTGTAAGGGGTTTTTCGAGGGATAGGGAGGCATCAACTTAGAGGTCGCGTTTTGTCTAAAGTACTTGTATTAAATGCCTCATATGAACCTCTAAACATTTGTAGTTGGCGCCGTGCCGTTGTCCTTCTCCTGAAGGGTAAGGCTGAGCAAATTGAACACAACGGCAAAGTCATTTACACGGATTTCCCTCTGCCTTCGGTAATCCGGTTGAGGAATTACGTCAAAATCCCGTATAAAGAAATCAGCTTATCCCGGCGCAATGTAATGCACCGGGATAATTACACGTGCCAGTACTGCGGTGTCCGCAAGCACGACCTGACTATAGACCACATTACGCCTCGCAGCCGGGGCGGAATAGATGCCTGGGACAACGTTGTTGCTGCCTGCTTGCGCTGCAATGTGAAAAAAGGCGACAGGACGCCAAAAGAAGCGGACATGCCGCTTAAGATAACTCCTCGCAGACCGCTTTCTCACGTCTATTTTGAAATCTCGAAACATACAGCCACCGGCGAGTGGCAGTGGAAGAAGTACATAATCGGCGCTTAAGTTGATGGACTATCGTAGGGGCGCATTGTATGCGCCCTTTTGTCAGCCCACCCTGTCAAGAGTCGCCTGATCAAATTTTTGAATGTCATGAGGTGATGTCATGGGAGTATAGTGTCAGCCGGAGGTCTCCCTTGGTTGAGCCGAATCTCGGTGTCCAAACCTTGGCTGACGTGGCGATTGATATTGCCACGCCGCAACTTTCGAACAAGCTTTTTACCTATCGTGTGCCTGATTTCCTTATAAAGGAAACCTTTGTCGGCAGTCAGGTTTTTGTTCCGTTTGGCGGACAGGAATTAGTAAATGGTTTTGTTGTCGGCATCAAACAAGTTGAGGGAGCAGAAGCGCAAGGCAACTACAAAGACATCGCCGAATTACTAAGCAGCGATCCGCTTTTTGATGCCAACTACATCGACTTTCTTTATTGGTTGGCTGATTACTACGGAGCTACGCTTGCGTCGGTAATTGCAGCAGCTGTTCCCAATGATTTTGCGCCTCGATTGAAGCGAATTGTGAAGTTGCTTCCCGAAGGTGAGAGTGCCAACGGTAATTTAAATAGTGCCGCGCATAAATTGCTTGCGCCTCTCAAAATGTCCAAGGAGAAAGCTTTGGCGATGAATACGCTAAAGCATAAGAGCAACCTTGGACGCTCTGAATTTTTGAAGCAAATATCACAATTGCGCAAATTGAATTTGATTTCTGTGGAAGCAGAAGCTACTGATTTAGCCAAGCCGAAGATGGTCAACATGGTGTCTCTTATGAAAGAAGGAGGCAATAAACGCCAGGCAGAAATATTGTCCAGCCTTGCCGAAGCTGGTGGGATTCTTGAAGTGCCGCGACTTTTGGAAAAGGCATCAACAACTGGCGCCACGCTGAAGAAAATGGCGGAATTAGGACTAATCAAATTATTC
Organism: Candidatus Obscuribacterales bacterium; assembly: GCA_019744775.1. Taxonomy (NCBI): domain Bacteria; kingdom Bacillati; phylum Candidatus Melainabacteria; order Candidatus Obscuribacterales; species Candidatus Obscuribacterales bacterium. The sequence continues at coordinate 427,536 of JAIETZ010000004.1, read as the reverse complement.
GAGAAGCAAGTAGTACGCGATCCAATGCAGGCGATTATTGAAATGGATCGTGCTTTTGGTGAAGTCGAGAAAGATAAACCAACTGAGAAGAAAAAATTTGATCTAACAGACAATCAAGCGCGTGTTCTTGAGACCTTAAGTGCAGCGTTGAAAGACAAGCACTCCAGCGAGCACGCTGAATCGAAGGAAGAAATACCTTGGCTGCTCTACGGCGTCACCGGTTCTGGTAAGACGGAAATTTATTTGAGGCTCATTCAAGAAGCTCTGGATTTAGGCAAGTCGGCAATGCTTCTTGTGCCGGAAATAAGCTTGACTCCGCAATTGGCTGAGAGGCTGAAGTCTCGCTTCGGAGATAAAGTAGCAATCTGGCACAGTGCCTTAAGTCCCGGTGAACGCTTTGACACATGGCAGAGATTGCGTGCCGGATCCGTTCGCGTTCTTTTGGGTGCGCGCTCGGCAATTCTAGCGAACATGCCCGAACTTGGACTTATTGTCATGGACGAAGAGCATGACGGCAGTTACAAGCAATCGAGCCCTTCTCCTCGCTATCAAGCTAAACGAGTTGCATTGGAGAAAGCGCGTCGCTTAGGCGCAATGCTTCTTTTGGGTAGCGCTACGCCGGATGTTTCCACCTACTTCGATGCCAAGCGAAACAACAGAATATTGAATTTGCCGGAGCGCATTCACAAGCAAGAAATGCCACCTGTTGAATTAGTCGATATGCGTATTGAAGCTGCCGAAGGGAATCGCGGTATTTTCTCGCGAGCATTAGAAGATGCAATTGCCGGCTGCCTTGAGCTGAAGCAACAAACAATATTGCTAATCAACAGACGCGGTTTTGCAAGCTACGTTCAGTGCCAGGCATGTGGCGACGTGGTTAAGTGTCGCAATTGTTCAGTGTCCATGGTTCTGCATCATGGACCGCAAGGTTATCTTGCCTGCCACCACTGTGGTCTAACTTTTGGATTTAAACAAACATGCCCATCTTGCCAGGCGCCGTTTTTGCGTGAATATGGACTAGGTACTCAAAGAGTTGAACATGATTTGAAAGAGCTTTTCCCTGAAGCTCGCATGCTAAGACTAGACAGTGACATCACGCAAAAGCGTGGAGCCTTCGAAGCTGTTCTTAAGCAGTTTGCTCGCGGCGAAGCGGATATCTTAATAGGCACGCAAATGGTGGCAAAAGGACTGGACATAGCCAACGTTACCTTGGTTGGCGTGCTTGCCGCTGATGCCGCATTTAATTTGCCTGATTACAGAAGTATTGAACGTGGATTTCAGTTGTTGACTCAGGTGGCTGGGAGAGCTGGACGCGGGCACGCTCCCGGATCGGTCATTATGCAGACATATAATCCGGAAATGCCTGCGTTGAATTGGGCCAAAGGTCATGACTATGATGCGTTTGTCCAGGAAGAGCTGAGCGCACGAAAAGACCTTGAGTATCCGCCGTTTTCTCAATTGATTCGTTTGGTGATAAGCGGCGAAGATCTGACGGCTGTTGAGGCATTTGCTGATGAGATTGCCGAGGAATTGGCTAAGCATTTGGAAGATCTCGTATCTGATAGTTCTATAAAAGTGCTTGGCCCAAGTCCCTGCTTGATTGAACGCCTTAAGCAAAACTATCGCCATCAACTGATTGTGAAAAATCAAATGGGCGAAGCTGGTCGTGCGCTTGTCGTCTCCTTTTTGAAGAATAAGAAGGTCGACAAAAAGATAACTTTGGCAATCGACGTCGATGCCTACGATTTTGTGTGAGAGAAGGAATCCAGAGTGCTTATTTACTACTTGGTTGTGATTATAGTTTTGCTGGTGGCAGGGCCGTTCCTTCTGCTTATTCCAAAGACCAGAAAAGGTCTTGCCCAAAAATTTGGCTCGGTCCCCGCCGGCATTGGACCATTCAGCAAAAAGCCAATTTGGTTCCACTGCGTATCAGTCGGTGAGTTTAACGCTGCTCTTCCATTGATCAAGCTGTTTCATGAGACTCATCCGGATATTCCGGTGGCTGTCTCGACTGCAACAGCGACTGGACAACAACAGGCCAAAGAAAAGGTCGGAGAATGGGCAACAGTCTTTTATTTCCCATTAGACCTGCCATTTGCCCTCAACAATTGGCTGAAGGCAATTAATCCGGCTCTAGTAGCAATTGTTGAAACAGAGATCTGGCCTGGTTTTATGCACGAATGTGCCAAGCGGAAAATTCCAGTCATGGTGATAAACGGTTGCATTTCGCCAAGATCATTTAAGACATACAAAAAACTGAGCTTTTTCTTTGGACCAGTGGTACGCAGTTTCAGCTTTATTTCCGCTCAGTCGCCGAAAAACCTCGAACGCTATCGCTCTCTTGCCGGCATCGAAATTCCAGGGACTTGTCCCGGCAATTTAAAAGTTGATGGATTGAAGCCCGTTACACCTGAGACCAAGGCTGAGATCGCTAAGAAGTTAAACCTGTCTGCAAGTGACGCGGTGATTATCGGTGGTTCTACGCACGAAGGCGAAGAGTCTGTCTTGCTTAGCGTGTATAAGCGATTGATCACCGAAAGGAGTTGGGACCCATCGTTTGTTCCTACGCGTTTGATTTTGGTGCCGCGACATCCCGAGCGTTTTGAAGCGGTGACTTCACTGGTTAAATCCATGGGACTGAATCCACGTCTTTATTCTCGTGGCGAAGGCTTTGAATCGGACAATGATGTTTTTATTCTGGATACTATTGGTCAGCTTTCTCAGTACTATTGTGTAGCGACTATAGCCTTTGTCGGCGGTACGCTTGTTCCAATCGGTGGTCACAATCTATTGGAGCCATACGCTTACAATGTCCCTGTGATTTGCGGCAAGCACATCGACAAGACAAGAGACATCGCTAACGGACTTTTGGATAAGAATGCTCTGATCATGGTGAATGACGGCAAGGAGCTGTACTTCCATCTGGCACTTCTTCTGAAAGACGAAGCAAGACGCAAAGCAATTGGAGAAGCCGGTAATAGTTACTTGTCCGAGTCGCAAGGCGCAGTGAAAAAGACTTTGTCCATATTGGAAAAGCAATTGGGAGTTGTTTATGAGTTGGGGTAATCCCGGTGATTCACTAGAAAAGCTCGGGCAAGTGGCGCTTGCTCCCATTTCGTTTTTCTATGGTTTAGGCATAAACATTCGTGGATTAGCCTATCAATTGGGACTTCAGAAGCGCGTCAAACTGCCGGCCTTTGTGGTAAGCGTCGGCAATATCACCGTCGGCGGCACAGGAAAAACTCCTGTAGTGATTGATTTGGCCAAGCGCTTTACTGATGCCGGCTACAAAGTCGCTGTTCTCAGCAGAGGCTATAAGAGAAAATCGCAAGATGCATATGTTGTTGTTTCAGATGGGCAAGGCAATTTCGCCTCTTGTGAAAATTCCGGTGACGAGCCGTATTTAATTGCCAAGTCTGTACCGAAGTCAGTAGTCATCGTTGGTAGCAAGCGTGTCGAAACAGGGCGTATCGCCTGTGAAAAATATGGTTGTAACGTCATCCTGCTCGATGATGGATTTCAGCATTGGGCGCTTGCGCGTGATCTGGATATAGTCTTAATCGACTACTACGACAATCCGGAAAATGATGCTTTGCTTCCGGCAGGAAGATTGAGAGAAAATCTTGATGCTCTCAATAGAGCAAAATACGTTGTTATAACTAAAGTCCCTGACGATGCAGATGAAGACAAGCTGGAGAATTTAAAAGAACAAATTGCCCATCATGCTCCGCAAGCGAAGATTGCAACATGCAGTTTTGTCTACAAATCGCTCACTAAAATCGATGATTCGCATGAGCACCAGCTTGAAGAATTGAAGGACAAACCAGTTTTGGCCTTCAGCGCAATTGCCAGACCGCAAAGTTTTATCACAAGCCTGGAAGGGCTTGGTATCACGGTCGTTGCAGAAGTGGATTTTCCAGATCACCACTGGTTTTCCACTGATGATATGAAAGCAATTTCTGACGAGATGAAGGATTCCACCGCCATTCTTGCAGTGACGACCGCCAAGGATGCCGTGCGCATCACTCCGGAACTAGCTCCGGATATGCCCGTCTATGTATTGAACTTGGACACTGCCTGGCAGGGGGATTTCCCGAATCCCGAAAATTTCCGGCAGGACGGCGCTTTATAATCCGAAATAAGGCTGCCTGTTTTGCTGTTAATCAGGTCTTGCCAAATGTATAATCTTGATTAACATGGTCTATGAGCCCGGCAGTCGTTAGGACTTCCCAAGCCGGTTTTTGGACCATCGGTAGATGATGAGGACCCTTAAGACGCAGTGTCAGTGGAAGCTATAGGCAAAAGACTCTTTGAAGTGTTGGAACCGCAAGGTCGAACACCGGAGGAAGTTGCCAAAGTCCGCAAGGCTTATGAGTTTGCTTCCAAGGCTCACGAAGGGCAATTCCGCAAATCGGAAGATCCTTACATCATTCACCCTGTCGAAGTTGCCACCATTCTCGCGGAATACAACGCGGATGCCGACACTATTTGCGCTGGACTGTTGCACGATGTGCTGGAGGACTGTAATGTCTCCGGCGACGAAATGGAAAAGGCTTTTGGTAAGGACGTGCGCCAGATTGTCGAGGGCGTAACCAAATTAGGTAAGTTCAGCTTTAGTTCGAAAGAAGAACGTCAGGCGGAAAACTTCCGCAAGCTAATCATGGCGATTGCCGATGATGTGCGCGTTGTGTTGGTGAAGCTAATAGATCGTCTGCACAATATGCGCACCCTTGACTATATGGCGCCGAACAAGCAAAAGGACATAGCCAAAGAGACACTGGAAATTTATGCGCCACTGGCCAATAGATTCGGCTTGGGACGTATGAAATGGGAATTGGAAGATCTTGGACTCAAGTATCTCTATCCGGAAGACTTTGCCGAAATTGAAAGGCTTGTTGCCAAGAGTCGAGAAGAAAGAGAATCGCTTATAGAGGAAGTGGTATCAAAATTTCGCCACGAACTTTCTTCAAAAGGAATTGAATCGGAGATAGTCGGACGCCCAAAACACTTATTCGGCATCTGGAAGAAGATGAAGCGGCAGGAAAAAGCTTTTGAAGAGCTTTACGATGTACTTGCCATTCGCATCATCATCGAAAGCTATGAGGACAAAAATTACTGCGAACTATCAAATGATCCCGACACTCAAAAGTGTTATGAGGTTATGGGTCTTGTGCATGCGCTTTTCCGTCCTATACCTGGACGGTTTAAAGACTACATTGCTATGCCTAAGGCTAATAGCTATCAGTCGCTGCATACTGCTGTAATTGGTCCTCATGGTCATCCTATTGAAGTGCAAATGCGCACGCGCCGTATGCACCAAGTGGCTGAATACGGTATCGCCGCTCACTGGAAATACAAAGAATCGGGTGAGGCAGTAACCGCTGATTCACAACTGGATCGCAAATTATCCTGGTTGCGCCAGTTGGTCGAGTGGCAACAAGACTTGAAAGACGCCCAAGAATATCTCGACACGGTAAAAATGGACTTGTTTGCCGACGAGGTATTCGTCTTCTCCCCTCGTGGAGAAGTCTTCGACTTACCGCGTGGCGCCACGCCAATTGACTTTGCCTACCGCATTCACACAGACATCGGACACAAGTGTATCGGCGCACGCATCAACGACAGAATTATTCCGTTGGGTACTGAACTTAAAAACGGCGACATTGTAGAGATAATTACCAGTAAAAATGCGCGTCCGCGTATGGACTGGCTGAACATAGCCAAAACCCACGGCGCTAAAAACCGCATCAGACAGTGGTTTAAGAAATACCACCGCGAAGAGCACATTGCCCAAGGCAGGCAAATGCTGGAAGCAGAATTCGGCAAATCAAATCTGGATGAAGTTCTTAAGTCCGAAAACTTCAAAGAAATTGGCCGCAAGATAAATCTCAACGAAGTAGACGACATTATTGCCGCAATTGGCTATGGCGATATTTCCATGTCGCAAGTCGTCAACAAAACTCGTGAGTCGGAGAGAAAAGAAAAGTCCAAATTACCGCTTAGCGCACCTGTCCAAGAAGCCAAAGCAGCAAACGTCGGCAGCCTCGGCGGACTAATGCATTATTTAGCTAAGTGCTGCTCACCTGTACCAGGCGAAGAAATTATCGGCGTTGTCACCCGTGGCTCAGGCATAGCCGTCCACAGAAGCGACTGTACTAATTTGACAAAGGAAAATGCCGAACGACAAATGGTCGTTGCCTGGTCGACAGACAGACAGCAAGCTTATCCAGCAACACTTGTTATTGAATGTATCGATCGCGTAGGCATCGCCGGCGATATCCTTAAGAAAGTATCCGACCACAAAATAAACTTGCAAGATCTTCGAGTTGAAACGCACCGCGAAGATAAGACAGCCACAATTACCCTTATCATTGACGTTTCGGATATCGAGCAACTCAATCGCATAGGCGGCGCAATTGGACTAATAAGCGATGTAATACGTGTCCAGCGCCAAGACCACAGAAAGAAAAACGGCAAAGGCACTAGCACAAACGTAACACCTCTGCAAAAGCCGCAACGTCACAGACCACAGTCCAAAAAATCCGAATGAAAATCTGTCTAGCAACAAAAAATCAAGGCAAGCTCAAAGAACTAATGAAGATTGCTCAAGAGTTTGCCGGCACTTCAGATTTGGAATTGGTCATTGCTCCTGAAGGTTTTGATCCGGAAGAAACCGGAACGACCTTTGTAGAAAACGCCATTATCAAAGCCACCGAAGCGGCCAAGCTTTCCGGATTAACTTCCGTAGCTGATGATTCAGGGCTATGTGTCGATGCTCTTGATGGTCGTCCTGGAATTTACTCCGCTCGTTATGCTGAAGGAAACGAAGCTAATGGACGAACCAAGTTGTTAACCGAGCTCAAAGAAATTCTTGAATCGGAGCGCCAAGCTGCTTTCGTTTGCGCCATGGCTGTTGTTGCGCCTACAGGAAAAATAGTATTTCAAACGGAGAAACGCTGGAATGGCATAATTGCTATTGCAGAGAGAGGTCAGAATGGCTTTGGCTATGATCCAATTTTCATTCCCGAAGGAGCCAATATTACTTCTGCTGAAATGAATGATGAGGAAAAGAATCTCGTATCTCATAGAGGACAAGCTTGGCGGTCCGTATTGTCATTTTTACAAACTTCCTAAGACTGGCACATTCGTTTTCTTTCGTAATTTCCCCAATGATCTCGCAGTGCTGGGAGATTATATTTATCTGAGTAGTTGTAGCCACCGAATGAGGATTTGCAGCGATGAGTGGATTTGAGAAAAAAGGCGAAAGTCAAACTAACGTTGCAGGAACAGATTCGAGACTGTGGGATTGTGCCTATAGTCGTAATGACGTACAAGCGGACAAAGACTCGATAGTAGCTGCTTATAATATTCCGGGTTATCCGAACGGGCAGGATAAATTAGTTCAAAGCTTCAATAACAGCCAGTGGCACAAGAATTTCATTTTGATAAATAATCCAGTCTCCCCGGAGCAGATTGTGGATGAACTTCTTTCCCAAGTGAAAGAACACGGTAAGCCACTAGGAAATCTCTTTATTGGGGCTCATGGTTTTCGACAAGGTGGATTTACCTTAGGGGGTTATAAGTACGGTTTTGGTGACCCAAAAGTTTTGTCCGCCTTTTCCAGGTTGAAAAACTTCATGGCTCCTGGTTCTTGTATTACTTTTAACAGCTGCGAGGCAGGCGCTGGGGAACTAGCTCCAATTGGATTGCAAAAATTGGCTGATGCAACCGGTGCGAATGTGAAAGCTTTTGAGTGGGATCAGTATGCTGGATTGCTTGATGGTGTTGGTCCCGCCGTAGAGAAAGCGCCTTCACTCGGCGCCAAGGGCGCTAAGTCCAGTCTCGATGAAGGTACAGTTTCTGCGCTAACGGCGTTTGCGGAATCTCAAGACGCCGAAACCTTAGCCAAAATGTTTAGCAAGATTCCTCAACAGGAGCATTTAGAGGCTGTCTTTTTAATGGGGCTTTATCACGACCGCAGAGTAAGAGAAGGGGTAGCCAAAGATAACATTGTTCTAGGCTCAGAAAAAACTGCCGATGGTTCAAGACTTTTTGTTGATTTGGTGAAGAAGCATCCCTCGCTATTTGGTGTGACTAATCTATTTTGGCCAGATCGTTCCAAAATATTTCGGGAAGAAATTAAGGGCAAGTCAATCGAATTCAAAAATGATTTCGATAACCAGTGGGGAATTCCTCGTGCGTCTGGTTTGTCTGATGAATGGCACTAGCTGTTTTTAGACCATCTTCCTCTTCTCTAGTTCCTTTCTGGCTGCCAACCGCTTGGTAAGTTGGGTCCTTGAATAGTCTCTGTCCTTGACGGATGACAAATGGTATGACAAAATGGAATCCATAAGGGAATCCAGCCGTACGGTCTGAGGAATTCGCTCATGGGTGAAGGCAAAAGCAAATTCACTGCCAGTGTTCGAGAGACGGTCGTTGATCGTCTTGATGAGAAGGTAGCGCAGTTAAAAGTGAACCGGAGCGAAGCCGTTGAGCAGGCTATTGAAATGTGGCTGAGGAAAAAGGCGGAGGAAGAAGAGGAGGCATATTTTGCAAATTACGTTGAAACGGAAGAAGATGCCTCATGGGTCGCGCTAACCACCTATTCATTCTGGCAAAGTCTCGATGAGTAGTCGAAAACAGAAACTTGAAGTTGCGGCGACTCAACCCGTACCGCGGCGTGGCGAAATATGGATGGCCCAAAGCAATCCGGTGTTTCCCAACGATCCTCATTTGCCTCGACCGGTTTTGATTATTTCCACCGATCCACGTAATCGGGCATTGAAAAACGTGATTGTGGTTCCTTTCAGCAGCGGTTTAGCAAAACCTTTTCCATCGTTTCACAAATTCGTTTCGAAGGGCGAAGGCGGGTTACCAAAAGACTCATTTGCGCGTTGTGATTATGTAAGCACTATGGCGAAATCTTGCTTGAACCCTAACGGACCATTAGGGCAGCCCGTTTCGGAAAAGTCCCTTGAGGAAATCGTTAAAGGGATCCAGTCCGCCATCGGAGACAATCCCCTGGTTTAGCCAATTCGCGAATGTTATTTGTCAATGTATGCACTACCAGATATAATGTATACATGAAAAGCATGCATAATCAAAAAACCGTTCAGCTGACTATTAGGAATGTGCCTGAGCAAGTCAAAAAACTGTTGAGCAGGCGTGCCAAATCCGACTCTATAAGCCTGAATACTGCGCTGGTTGAGGCACTTTGTGAGGCGGCAGGAATTTTGCCTGGTGGTGCCACACACACTGATCTCGATGAATTATCGGGACGATGGAATGATGATCCCGAATTTGATCAGGCGATACTGGCCCAACAGGAAATAGACCACGAGATGTGGCAGTGAGAATTGCCATTGATACCAACCGCTACGTTGATTTTTCCAAAGGTGATAATTCGGCTAAGGAAGCATTGCGGCGCGCGAGCGAAATTTTTGTGCCACTTGTGGTTTTAGCTGAGTTGCGCGCTGGGTTTCTTCTAGGATCGCGCGGTAATGAAAACGAACAGCTCTTAGTGCGATTTCTCAATTCTCCGCGAGTAAATGTCCTTTGTCCTGACGACAATACCAGTCACCATTATGCTCGAATTTTCCTGCAGTTGAAAAAGCAAGGTACGCCAATTCCGACCAACGATATTTGGATTGGCGCTCTGGCTATTCAGCATGAGCTTATTCTATTTAGCAGGGATCGACATTTTGACCACCTGCGTCAGATTCCCATTTTGGCTTAAGACGTATTGTTGGCTGGAAAGCAAGAGTTGTCTTGAAGCTCGTTGCTTAAGTCGCGTATCAGGGAAATGAGCGCAAAAGCGGCTAAAATACATGGTCTTTGACTTGTCAATTGACTGACTCAAGCACTTGAGGCGTTTTATGGCTTATAACGATTTACGTGAATTTTTGAAAGTCCTGGAGAAGGAAGGTGAGCTGCAGCGCATTGATGTGCCGGTTTCGACTGACTTGGAAATCGCCGAGATAACGGACCGCATAAGCAAATCGCCGGAAGGGAAGAACAAGGCGCTCTTGTTCACCAACGTCAAAGGCTATGACATGCCTGTGCTTATCAATGCCTTTGGTTCGACTAAGAGAATGAACCTGGCGCTTGAGGTAGATAATCTCGACGAGATAGCCGACAGAATTCGCAAGCTTGTTAAACCCAAAGTGCCGGAAACAATAATGGCCAAAATGGCCATGCTTCCAACTCTCATGGAGGTCGGTCAATTCCCGCCTAAAGTGACAAGAATGGCAGCTCCATGTCAGGAAGTTGTTGTAACTGATCCGACTCAGGCGATGCTCGACAAATTGCCTGTCATCAAATGCTGGCCGCTTGATGCTGGTGATTTTATTACCCTGCCTGTGGTCATCACCAAAGATCCCAAATCAGGCATTCGCAACGTAGCCATTTACAGACTGCAGCGTTACGACAACACAACGACAGGTATGCACTGGCACAAGCATCACGACGGAGCTCGTCATTTTGAAGATTCGCGTCGCGACTCAATGGAGTCTGCCCACTTAACAGGTAAAGGCGGACAAGCTGCAATAAGCTTTAGACCATCCGATGAAGAAACCGGACGACTGCAAGAAATGCTCGACAGCATTGGCAACGCAGCCCGTTCTCACGCGGGTGCAAATCCATCTCCATCGTATCAGCCGGAAGAGCCGCCGAATTACGGCACGTTTTTCGATAAGAGCCAGTATGAGAAGCCGGGCAACCGTCTGGAAGTGGCAGTGGCTCTTGGTTGTGATCCAGCTATTACATATGCTGCTTCAGCTCCTTTACCGCCGGATATTGACGAGATGGTATTTGCCGGATTCTTGCGCAAGTCACCGGTTAAATTGGTCAAGTGCGTAAGCGTCGACTTGGAAGTGCCGGCAGCGGCCGAAATTGTTATAGAAGGATATGTAGACCAGCAAGAGTTAAAAGAAGAAGGTCCTTTTGGTGATCACACAGGCTTTTATAGTTTGGCTGGCCTTTTCCCTGTGTTTCACGTGACTGCTGTTACACACAGACGCAGTCCCATTTATCAGACAACTATTGTCGGCAAGCCTCCACAAGAAGACTGCTATTTAGGTAAGGCAACCGAGCGCATCTTTTTGCCGATGGTTCAATTACTCGTGCCGGAAATTGTGGATATGAATCTGCCATGGGAAGGAGTTTTCCATAATTGCGCCATTATCTCCATCGACAAGCGTTATCCAGGTCATGCTCGCAAGGTTATGGCAGCTGTCTGGGGGCTTGGACAGCTGATGTTCACTAAGTTTGTGATTATTGTCGACAAGGACATCAACGTCCAAAACTTATCCGAAGTTGCCCTCAATGTCTTTGGCAACTGTGACCCCAAGCGGGATACGATGTTTGTGGATGGCCCTTTGGACATTCTGGATCACGCCTGCCCAATTCTGGGTTATGGCTCAAAAGTGGGTATTGATGCCACTCGCAAGTGGCGCTCGGAAGGTTTTAACCGTGATTGGCCACGAGAATTGACCATGTCTGAGGACATAAAAAGCCTCGTAACCCAGCGCTGGCACGATTACGGGTTTTGAACCAGAAGATTTAATGTTCTAAGTTTTAGAAATGTGAATTTCGGGCATAACAGAAGAGTCATCCCTGAAAACTAGTCCAGTTCTTTCATTCGGGCTTTTCGAGTTGAGTTCCCTGGGCTAAACCCAACTAAAACGGAAACATATGCAGTTGAGCAAGCGCCTCGGGTCATGCTTGTTGGCCCTTTTTGTGTCTTTTACGATGATGTACCAGCCTGCCCAGGGACATCGTTCGCAACCGCAGGAAATTTATCATCGCGCCTGGCAGTTGGTAAAAGACAACTACTACGATGCCAATTTCAACAATCAGAATTGGACAGCGTGGGAGCACAAGTACGACGCGCAAATCCGTAACAGCAGCGACGCTCATGCGGCTATCAAGCGCATGCTCGAGAGCTTGTCTGATCCTTATACTCGCTTTTTAGATCCTAGAGCCTTCCAGGATGAAAACGATGCGATAGATGCCAGAATTGTCGGCATCGGAATAAACCTCCAGCAATCGAAGGACAACACCAAATTAATCGTCACCCGCACAATTGAAAACAGCCCTGCCGAAATTGCCGGAATAAGAGCTGGAGATGAAATTGTAGCGATCGACGGCTCTTCTGCTATCGGGCTTACGCCAGAGCAAGCCGCTGAAAAAATTCGCGGTCAGCTAGGCTCCCCTGTGAAGATTGCAGTTAAGCACAAAGAGCAAGTTGTGGCGTTCAACATCGTTAGAGCAGAAATAACCATTCACGCTGTGTCCTACAAAATCATGCAACCGAACATTGGTTACATCCAACTCTCGACTTTTATCTCCAACGATGCATCCAAAGAGTTCAGAATGGCTTTGCAGAAGTTGTCCACAACCGATGGTTTAATCGTCGACTTGAGAGACAATCCAGGCGGATTACTTTCCAACGCTTTGGAAATTGCCGATATGCTCTTGGAAGATGGAGCAATTGTTTCAACCATAGGACGCCATGGCAAGCACACTGACGTTGCTTCCGGTGAGCCACTCACGCATCAGCCAATGGTTATCCTTGTAGATGAAGATAGTGCTTCAGCAAGTGAAATTTTAGCCGGTGCACTGAAAGATAACTCTCGCGCTGTGGTTATCGGTACTCGCACATACGGCAAAGGTCTCGTACAAGAGATCAACCGTCTACCGGGGGGTGCGGCTATTCACATTACAGTGTCGAAGTACTTCACGCCAAACGGCAGCGACATCAACAAAGTAGGTGTAGCTCCGGATATTCAAATCAAAGATAAGGAAGAGCAGGTAAAAATGGCACTCGATTACCTCAAGGAAAAGATTGCCCAACTGCACAATCCAGCTCCTTCCGGCAGCCTCTCATTCGTTCCGTAAAAGCCGTATTGTTGGGTTCGAGGGTATTCTGCCCCTACGCTGAGTGATTGGCGCCAGGGGCAGATTTCTTAAGTGCCAAGGGCAGAAATCTTAAAGAGGTATCTCATATGATTCGTGTGAGAAAGGCATCCGAACGAGGATCAAGCAATTCAGACTGGCTGGATAGTAAGCATAGTTTTTCATTTGCTGAATATTACGATCCCGAACATATGGGTTTTGGACCGTTGCGCGTGATCAATGAAGATGTGATCGATCCCGGAAAGGGCTTTGGTTCGCATCCTCATAGGGACATGGAAATTATTACCTACATAATAGAAGGCGCTCTCGAACACAAAGACAGCATGGGTACATGTGAAGTTATTCGTAAAGGCGAATTACAGCGCATGAGCGCAGGCACAGGCGTCGTACATAGCGAATTCAATCATTCTGCTTCTGAACCTGTTCACCTATTACAGATTTGGATTCGTCCGGAAAAATCTGGTATTCAACCAGGCTATGAACAGAAGCAAATTGAACTCGGTAAAAACTCATGGAAAATTCTAGCCGGACCAGAAGTCTCTGAGAGTAGCCTCTGTATTCATCAAAATGTTGTGCTGTTGGGATCCAGCATTGATGCTGGTCAGTCTCTTGCCGTGCCATTGCACTGCTGGCTGCAGGTAGTAAAAGGCCATGCACGAATCGGGGATTTGGAGATCCAGTACGGAGATGGTGTGGCCGTTAGCAATGAGTCTGAACTGAGTCTGACTGCTCTCGAGCTGACAGAAGTACTTTTATTTGATATGTCGAAACTATATTAATACCGTGGCATTTCTCTCGATACCGGAGCGGCGCCAGTGTCTTGTCCCATTGCGCCCATACCGTCATACTGTCCGGTAACTCGCTGACCACCATCCTGATAGGTGCCGTAATTTGTTCCATATCCTTGATTGCCATTGTAACCAGCCATGTGCCCGGAAGTGGTATTTGTTTGACCAAGCATATTCTTAAAAGTCTTCGAGGGGTCATTTGAGCCACGTAGTTGCGGATTCATCAAGGTTGTTTTGCATTCAGCCTTCAATTGCAGTTCATTCCATTTTTTGCGATTGTTTTCCGCTGTGACTTGCGCTTGATCATTCTTAAACCAGCCATCCCAAAAATTCTGTTGCTTCTGTTGTGTTCCGAGAGTTTGTCGCCAGGTAGGTTGATTCTGCGAAAAGGCAGGATTATAGAATGCTGTTGCCAGCAATAATGACAAACTCAGCGTTAGTCGAATTAACATATGCAGCCTCTCGCTCACCAATTTCAGATATACCCATAGGCAAGCTGATAGTCACCAGGGCTTAACATTAACTGGTGGTGCCAAGCGTGAGTATGCGGGTATGAGTATGCGGGTATATGTATAGAAGGCTTAGTATTGTGCTCTGGACTGGGAGGATCAATGGGACAGCGTGATTCAATAAGGTCTCTTGCTGCGAAATTTTTGGTTGTTTTCAGTTTGATACTCTCCGGTATCGTTCCGCCTTCTTATGCTTCCGGACTGAATTATGAGCCTGATATTGTTCTGGCAGTACCCGCTGATCAGTTGAAATGTACTGAATTAGTGAAATCACTTGGTGCAAAGGTAGTCGCTGATCGTAGTTTGACTTTTGCGCATTTACTGAGAATTCAGACTCCAGCGGGCAAGGCACCTGAAATTTGTGCAACGCTAGCGAAAGACCCATCGGTCGTGGGTGCACAGCTTAACTACCGTTGTGCATGGAATCAAACTTCAGCTGCAGCCAATGATCCGTATTTCTCCAATCAATGGAATTTGTTCTATTGCAGCTTTCCAAAGGCATGGCAAGTGTCCAAGGCGTACAACCACTACATAACTTTTATGGATTCAGGAATAACTGCATTGGGAGATCTTCAGGGGAAATGCCCTAGTGGCGGAGCGGACGTAGTTTATGGAAGCTCATACGGCGGCAATTATCAATTAGATGAAGTCCCCGAGGGAGGTCACGGCACCAAGGTCGCAAGCGTGGCTGCGGCAATCTGTAATAACAACAAAGACATAGCCGGTGCGGATACGGGCGCTTACGCAATGTCAATCAAAATTGGTAATCAATATGGAACGGATGACGAACACATAATCATGGGTTTTGCTGAAGCCCGCAAAAAAACGAATTCACCGATAGTTGTTATTGGTGCTTGTCCAATTGATGCTGGTTGGACGCTAAAGAGTCATCCTCTGGTCTACGCCATGATAGGGTTGTTTCACGATGATGGCGGACTCGTTTTTGCTCCAGCCGGAAATGCCGGTATGAGACTAAACGGTTGGATTAGTCCAAACCTAATTCTTGTGGGTGCGGCAGACAAGGAAGGACAGCGCTGTAGTTTTTCCAATTACGGTGGTCCTGTGTGGTTTGGTGCTCCAGGTAGTAACATTTTCGCAACTGATAATACGGGCAAGCTCGTCACTGTTAGTGGCACGTCGTTTGCAGCAGCTCAAGTAGCTGCTGTGGCAGCAATTGTTTGGAATAACCATCCAACTTTTACTGCTGACGAAGTACTGTATTGTCTAACGAAAGGCACAACGTCTTCAGGTCCCGGACTTGGATATGGAATTATCAATGCTGAAAAAGCACTGGCCGCATCTGGAACATTTGTTGAGGGCAGCATGGTTGCAACAGGACCTCAGGAGAGAACTCCGAAGCCGCGTCCACAATCGGGCACAACTGCTAAAACAGGTACTCAAACTGCAACGCCTCCCAAACCTGTGTCGTCACCTGCAACATCTCAACCTGTAACCACCAATGCATCTGCACCGGCTACACCAGCGCCGGAACCGACGAGACCGCAGGCACCGGAGACAGCAAATACACCAGCGCAAGAAGCACCACAAGCATCTGCGCCGGAGACAGCAAATACACCAGCGCAAGAAGCGCCAAAAGCATCTGCACCGGAGACAGCAAATACACCAGCGCAAGAAGCACCAAAAGCATCTGCACCGGAGACAGCAAATACACCAGCGCCGGAACCGACGAGACCGCAGGCACCGGAGACTGCAAATGCACCAGCGCCGGAAGCACCAAAAGCATCTGCGCCGGAGACAGCGAATGCGTCTTCTCCAGAGCCAACGAAACCATCTACGGCGGATGCAATAAATTCGTCAGCACCGGAAACATCAAATGCTTCTGCACCGGGAACATCTCACGCATCCTCGTCGGAACCATCAAAAGGTACAGGAACCAGCTCAGGCGGTGGAACTGCCAGTGGTGGAACTGCCAGTGGTGGCACTGGTGGTGGCGGCGGGTCACGAGGCGGTAGTCCACCAAGCGGTAGCTCGGGCGGTGGTGGAGGCGGAGGTGGCGGCGGCTCAGGCGGTGGTGGCGGTAGCTCAGGAGGAGGCGGTGACAGCTCGGGTGGTGGCGGCAGCTACGGAGGCGGCGGCGGTAGTTCCGGTGGAGGAAATAGCAGCAGTAGCTCAGCAGGAAGCGGCACCGCAGCCGGCAGTTCCGGTGGTGGGGACAGGGGCGGTCAATCCAGAGGATCAAGGTCCGGCGGTAACCAACCGAGACGTTCAGCTCCGGCTCCAAAGCCTGCTACACCGGACAAAGGACACTAAGCTGAGTAAAGACGTCGCTCCGGACAAACCTCTTCGAGAATCGACTGCACTTGTTTAAGTAGTCCACCTAAACCTTGGCGCTTAATTGCTGAAACGACAATTGGATTTGGCACTTGTGCTGCGAGCCATTCTAAATCTTCTTGACGCACGACATCGGCTTTATTCAAGACAGTGATCATCGGCTTATCGATAGCGGAAAGCTCGCTCAATACATCGTAGACGGAATTTATCTGGTCTAAGACGTTTGGATGCGAAGCATCAACAACGTGCATAAGAACATCTGCCATGGCAACTTCTTCAAGTGTTGCTTTAAATGCCGCAATAAGATCTGTCGGCAGCTTTTTGATAAATCCTACCGTGTCTGTCATCAATACAGGACTGTTGTCCGGCAGGACGGTTCTTCTAGTTGCCGGATCCAACGTAGCGAAGAGTTTGTTTTCCACAAGCACTTCAGCTTTAGTCAAAGCATTCAAAAGAGTTGATTTGCCTGAGTTTGTATAACCAGTAAGCGCTACTGTCGGCAAATGTTCATCCTGGCGCTTGCGTCTTTGTGTTTGACGATAGTTGTGAATGTTGACTGTTTGCTTTTGCAAAAGCGTAATGCGATCGCGGATACGGCGTCTGTCAACTTCAAGCTTGGTTTCACCAGGGCCTCTTGTTCCTATTCCGCCGCCCAGTCTGCTCAAGGTCAATCCTTTACCGATTAGTCGTGGGAAAAGATAGTTGAGTTGAGCAAGCTCAACTTGCAGTTTTCCTTCTTTGGTCTGTGCGCGTTGAGCAAAAATATCGAGAATTAGTTCTGTCCGATCAATTACTTTGACGCCGACAATCTCTTCCAAATTGCGTTGTTGATTTGGAGTCAGCTCATCATCAATGATAACCAGATTGGCCCCCATCTCTTGTACGAGAAGGGCAAGCTCCTGCACTTTGCCGGAGCCGAAAAAGTATCGTGCGTCAGGCGTAAAGCGGCTTTGAGTAAGGCGACCGCATACAGTAGCTCCTGCCGATCGAGCTAGTTGAGCAAGCTCATCTAGTTCGTCTTCCACCATCCAAGCATCGGTTTCTGCAGTTATTAGTCCTGCCAAAACTGCGCGTTCTTCGCCTTTGCCTAATTTCAGGTTTGGAGCAAGCTTGGAAAATTCATCTTCCAGAGAAGATATCAACCCTGCAAAATCTTCAGTTTCGGCCATGCGAACAGTAGATGGTTGCATCAGCTTCCAAATATCACCATCGCTGGAACGCTTAGGCAGCAAATGTGCGATATGGACAACATCGGCCAATACGCCATGTTCACCTTTCTTGCTACTAAATGATCCCTGAGGGTTTACTTCAATCGTTGCTAAAAGATCAAGGCGATGACGAGCAAGGACTTGCAGACTTTCTTTAGATGGAGTCTGGCGATTGACCTTATTGCCGCCGTTTACTAAAAGGGTATGAATAATGCGATGACCGCAAAGACGTCCCGGTCCCACACGCACGCCGCGCAACTCCGGCATATTTACATCGGAGGGTTGCCCGAGGGTGACATTTACGACCTGACCACGCCGGTCAATGACCAGAGATATAGGATAACCAGTTTCGTGGGAGAATTCTGCAGCCGATTCGGCAATATCTAGCGTGAGTACTTTATCGACTGGGATGCGTTCTTGAAGAAGTCGTTCAAGCTTCTTAATTTCAGATTTTTTCAGGCCTTTACTTTTCGACAGATCAAGTTTGCCGTGCAAGTTAGTTACTACCTCTCTGATTGTTTTTTGGCACCCAGTATTGAAGTCTCACAGTGGGATCATACCCCAAAATGGCAATTATTAGACGCCTAATTTAATGTTCCGGCTGCCGATAGCTGGTGACGCAGCAAGGGGCGAATGCCTGACTCACCGCAAGATTTGAGGTTCGGAACAACCTTGCCGGGGTTCAATATACCTTCTGGATTGAAAGCAGTATGCACATAAGACATGCATTGGAGATCTGTTTGGCTAAAAGCCAAAGGCATCTCGTCCAATTTCTCAATTCCTATACCGTGCTCGCCTGATAATGTGCCGCCCAGCATCAGGCACAGCTCTAAAATTTCCCGGGCTGCATTCATCACGCGCAGAGTCTCTTCTTGATTGTCGCGGTGAAACAAAATGGCCGGGTGCAAATTGCCATCGCCTGCATGATATACATTTGCGATCATCACTTTGTATTTTTCGCTGATGGCTGCAATTGAAGAAATTGCCTCAGCTAGTTTTGATCTTGGAATTACTCCGTCCAACACATATGCATGTGGAGCAATTCGGCCGAGCGCTCCAAAGGCCGATTTACGCGCCTTCCATATAGACATTCTTTCCTGAGGGTTTTCTGCCCATGAAATATTAGTGGCGCTATTTTTCTTGACGCAATCAATAACAATTTCTTTTTGTGCGGCAATGCCTGCCTTTTGTCCGTCGAGTTCGACAATCAAAAGTGCACCCGCATCTTTTTGCAGTCCTAACTTTAAAGCGTCCTCAACAGCATTGAGAGTTAGTTTGTCGATCATTTCCATAGCAGCTGGAATTACGCCATGAGCAACAACGTCTGATACGGCTTGCCCGCCTTTCTCTACTGAGGGGAAATAGGCGATCATAGTTTCAATTTGCTTAGGTAACGGAGTTAGCTTCAACGTAGCTTCAACCGCAATGCCGAGTGTGCCTTCCGATCCAATAAAGACACCTAGAAGATCCAATCCTGAATTGTCACGCGCCTTGCCGCCAAAAGTTGTAACTCGACCGTCCGGTAGAACTACCTTTACGCCCACTACATGCTGGTTTGTCATGCCGTATTTAAGCGTATGCGGACCACCGGAATTCTCGGCGATATTACCGCCAATTGTTGATGCAATTTGGCTGGATGGATCCGGAGCAAAATAAAGACCCCATTTGGCTGTTGCCTTGGAAACAGCAATATTGGTTACGCCAACTTCTACAGTTGCGGTGAGATTTTCCGGATCAATATTGATTATTTTCTTCATGCGCGTCAGAACAAGACTGATACCACCCATGATTGTGGTGGCACCACCTGATAGTCCAGTACCTGCGCCACGAGGGGAAATAGGCACTTTGTGCTTATTGGCTAGTTTCACAACTGCCGATACTTCGTCGGAGTTTCCGGGAAGTACAACTAAATCCGGACGAGCCGTATCCAGCGTTTCTCCGTCACATTCATATACTGCAAGATCCACGGGTGATGATAAAACATGATCACGTCCGACGATGCCGACTAATTCCTGCTCTAACTGATGATACTTAGTGTCCGACATTTACCGTCTCCTTATCGCCTTCGGTTGCCTTATAACCCTCATCACCCATGTTTTGTGTGAAGGTGGCAAATTTTTCTACCGATTGCCTGTTTGATCCCTCGGGGAATTTTAAAAGATCAGGTTTTCTTGCTTGCCACATAATTGCGTGACAGGCGAGAGTATCGAACATCATATTTGAAGACTTCTGCAATACCGTTAGTCCGTCAATGCGGCCATCCTTGGTCACTACATAGCGGATTTTGACTCCTAAAGGAGGGCTGTCCTCAAACTTTTGCAGAGCTAAAAAATCAAAGCGCGCATAAATTGCTTCTGCCAAACGTTTGTGCCAAGCGTCCCAGGCAAGTTCTATTTCTTTGCTTTCGGGCTTGTTTTCCGGAACAAAGGTCTTCTCAATGTCACTTCTTCCAAGTGAAGTAGATGACTTACCCGGCTTTGCCGGTGCGATATTTTCGTCTTGCCCAACGGAGCCATGTAATGCCGGTTTGCTGAGGGCAAACCCCGCAGTAGTAAGAGTGAGAAGACCAGCAAGAAGGATTCGAGTTGTCATTGAGCCTTGTCTTAACGTATAGCTCAAAATATAGCAGCAGTAATAGCTTTATGCTACCGACATGCCTAGCGTTTCCTGCTCTTGGGCTTCTTGACGTAATTTACTCAATTCAACGATCATTTGACTGCGTACGTAATTACTTAAGGCATGAGAGTCGTAATTGAAATCCTTGGGATAGACAGGAGCGAGAGCTTTTACTCTTATATCTGAATGAAAACCAATTTGCAGAGATCCTTTTCGCATGATTTGCCTTGTACCATCAATCACGATAGGAAGAATTGGTACATCAGCATCTGCCGCCAACTTAAAGGCACCATAACGAAATTTTTGAATCTCGCCGTCTGGCGAGCGCGTGCCTTCGGGAAACATCATTACCGAAGTCTTTTGAGATAACCAATATCGACAGGATTTGAGCATTTCTTTTGTGCTGGAGCCATTGCCGCGTCTGATTCGGACATATTGGTTGAGCGTAAGTGTCCAGCCGATAACGGGGACGCGAAACATCTCCTCTTTGGAAACCCATTTGAATGGACGCATAATGCCGTAAAGGACCAAGATATCCATTAGGGATTGATGGTTGGAAACAAATACATAACTCATGTTTGGCTCGATCGTCGAGAGCCCGTCGAATTTGACCGACCAACCAGGGTTGACGCGTATAAAGTGATGTCCGCTCAAGCTTGAGAAATGATGAGTCAGCTTGCCGGTCTTGTCGAAAGGAAAAGTGACGACCTTAACTGCGGCGGACACAGTCAGTAGCACGAAACCCATCGTGAAGAAGTAAATGCCGTATAAAACGCTGAAGAAGTCTGGCATGACATAACCTCAGTTGGCCCACCTTTCTCGTACCCTTTACGACCCCCCGTTTAACCGCCCCTTGGCAACAGGGTTTTATACAAAGATGCCTGATTGGCTACAATAGTGCCCATGCCGAAGGGTCAAATTATCGACAGCCATGCCCATTTAACCTGGGACTCGTTTGCCGAGGACCAGCAAGAGGTCATCGCGCGTGCTTTTGCCGAAGGCGTCGTGCAAATTGTGCAGGCCGGTGTCGACCTGAAAACCATTCCCGAGATGGTTAAGCTGACTGAGAAGTACAAGGAAATTTTCATTGGTGTTGGGCTTCACCCACATGAGGCAAGCATCTGGAATGACGAGGCAGATAAAACAATCCGCGAAGCCGCCAAGCATAATCGCGTTGTAGGCATCGGTGAATGCGGCTTGGATTTCTACTACAACCACAGCGATAGAGAAGCCCAACTCGCTTGCTTCAAGGCGCAAATTGAAATCGCCCGCGATTTAAACAAGCCTCTAATTATTCATTCGCGCGAGGCGTTTGACGATACTTTCCAATTACTTGAAGAAGTTGGTCAAGGAAAAGTTCGCGGTGTTTTTCACTGTTTCACTGGTGGACCGGAAGTGTTGCCCCGTATTGAGGCGTTAGACTTTTACGTTTCATTTTCCGGCATTGTCACTTTTAGCAGCGCAAAAAATATTCAAGCAGCAGCTCTATTAGTCAAAGCTGATCGCATTCTTGTGGAAACAGATTGTCCATATTTAGCGCCGCAACCCATGCGAGGAAAACGCAATGAGCCTTCATATGTCTGGCATACGGCTGAAAAGCTTGCTCAGCTAAGAGGCGTATCGCTTGATGAAATAGCCTCGCAAACAGTAGAAAACGCTCGCCGACTTTTCAATCTGCCTTCTTAAATCGGAGACAACAATGACCGTTAATTGCCGCATGGCTACAGTAGCCGATGCTGAACTAATAAATACTTTTATAACTGAATTGGCTGAATACGAAAATGCTGCTCATCTGGTGACTTCAACACCGGAGATGGTGCGTGAGCAATTGCAGAAAGAAAATCCTCCTTTCGAATGTCTCATTGCCGAAGTTCAAGGCGAACCTGCCGGATTTGCTCTTTTCTTTCAGTCGTATTCAACTTGGGAAGGCAAAGCAGGACTTTATCTTGAAGATCTTTTTGTCAGACCCAGTGCGCGGAAGTTCGGAGTCGGACGAGCATTATTTGAACGCTTGAATGAAATTGCTAAAGAAAGAAACTACGCACGCATGGACTGGAAAGTCTTGAACTGGAACAAACTAGCAATTGATTTCTATGACCGACTAGGCGCAATCTCAATGGCTGATTGGATACCGTACCGACTGGATGTGCACGCGTCTACTGATGTTCCCGCGCATACCAATCGCCAGGTTGGCGGTTAACAACTCCAGCTAATTCAAGCATTGTCAGGCTGGCTGAAAGTTCGCCAGGGGCAATGCCTGTTCTTTCGCACAATACATCGAAGTGCATTGGCTCGTTGGAAAGCAATTCGTAGATGTCCTTTTCCCTTCCGAAAAGTTCGACTACTTGCACCTTGTCGCTTAATTTTGGTGTTGATACCCAATTGAGTTCTTTCAAGACATCTTCGTAGCTGACTGTAAGTTTAGCCATGTTTTTGGAAATGAGATTATTGGCGCCGACGGACGCTGGACTGTCAATGCGACCGGGGAATGCAAATACATCGCGACTTTGTTCAAATGCCATGCGTGCGGTGATTAGCGCACCGGATTTTTCACCGGCTTCTATAACGACAACTGCCTGACTTAGTCCGCTAATAATTCTATTGCGGGCAGGGAATCTCCACGATTCCGGTTTGACGCCAGGGAAGTATTCAGATACCACTGCTCCGTGTTGTCCAGAGATAAGCATTTCGTAGAGTGGCTTATTTGATGACGGGTAGCATTGGTCAACGCCGGACGCTACAACCGCCACGGTTTGTCCGCCGGCGTCAATTGTTGCTCTGTGCACGTAAGAATCAATACCAATAGCCATGCCGCTTACGATAAGTACTCCGTTGGAAGCAAGCCCTGCCGCCACCTCTTTGGCGATTCGTGAACCGTAGGAGGTCGGGCGTCTGGTGCCGACAACGCCAATGGCGTGATCAAAAGAGTCCGCGGGCAATTTGCCTTTGACATAGAGGACACAAGGTGGATCATGAATCTGTTTTAGTCGATAGGGATAGTCCGGGTGGCAGAGAGGATAAGCCTCAATTCCTTGATCTCGTACTTCTTTCAAAAGCTTTTCCGGGTCAATGGCGTCACGCTTTGCCAGGAATTTGTCGATCATGTCCGGGGTGAAAAGCGAGAGGCTTTCCAGAACCTTTCGTGTGCCTTCCCAGACTGGAATTAAGCTGTTGAGCTTCTCGTAGAGCGCGGCAATGCGCCGCGTGCCGATGCCGGCCCCTGACAGGTAGCTGAATGCCAGCCAGCAGGATAATTCTTCGTCGCTTAGTTGGTCCAGGGTATTTTCCATAGTCGGCACCCATTAACAGCGGATTCCAGTATAAGCTCATGACTTTTTGCTTTTACGTAGTTTCCCCAATTACAGATTAATTGGAAGTCTTTACCATTAATTTCGCCTGGAAATGGCTCGACTGACTGAGAACTCAAGGGCTAACGGATCTATGAAATTGGCGAAACTTGCAAAATTAACCAGTCTAATATTTGCTCTCATCATGGCACTTCCTGCCTTCGCCGGAGATGAAGCGACCTTATCCGAGCTGGAAAATCGCTTTTTCCTGCATGATTTTGTCGGTCAGGACACAAACACTAGGCTCGCCCGATTGGAAAAAAATGTCTTCGGTGAAAGTCTGCAAGGGACGACCGAAGAACGTCTAAACCGTTTGACCAAAGACTTGCCTTCCTCCCAAGCAATTTCTTCCGCACAACCGTCTGAACCGGTTACGGATAACACTACGCAAGTCAATGATGTAGATTGCGCCATTCAACGTGCACAAGTTGCAATTAAAGCAGCCGATGAAGAGCAGACAACAAAACTTTTGACCGAAGCAGTAAAACTATTTCGCGGTGGCAAGCTGGTTGAATCTCGCGATCTATTTGAGCAAGTAATTCAGCTTGATCCAAATAACGTTGATGCGAATTTCAGTCTCGGTATCATTGATGAAGGCTCGGGCAATTTAGCCGAAGCACTTTCCAGCTACCGCAAAGCATTAGCCTCTAAACCGGAAAAAGTGGAATATCGTAATGCTGTAGCGGCGCTTCAAGAGAAGATGAAAAAGTACGCGGGACTTGATTCTCGCAGTGTGCAAGTCCGCTCAATATCCAGTGCGGCAATGCGCGCTTACATGAAAGGCGACTATGAAGTAGCATTGAATTTGTATCTTGCTCTTGATGAAAAGTCACCCAATCAGGCAATTTGCAAAAGCAATCTGGCGACTGTATACATTGCACTGAATCAACCGGATAAAGCAGTCGACTATTACAAACAGGCAATGAAGCTCAATCCATACGATGAAAGATTCAAGCAAGGACTTGCTCATGCGGAAAATCTCGCTCAAAAACCACAGAATAACGTAACAGCAAGTCTGGAAGACAAGCTTGATAAATTTGAAGCGCCCCAAGGTGACAGTTCTTTTCAGAACTTAGGTCTGCGTGGCGGACAAGCTATTCGCTAATGCGCAAGCTCTAGAGTCTTCAATGGCTCAGGCATGCCTGCTTCAAGTACAGGCTCACAAACTCTGACAATGTTATAGACCGTATCGCGCTCAACTGGAATGTAACCGGCTGAGGCAATTTGATATTCCAATGACTCTTTGGCTAACTGCAGAGGAGTCTTTGTACCTGCAGCGTGAGTAATCTTCTCTTCGAGAATTGTGCCGTCCATATCGTCTGCGCCGAAGGAGAAGGCAACTTGTGCAAGATTTTCGCCAAGTTGAATCCAGTAAGCTTTGATGTGATCAAAGTTGTCGAGCAAGATGCGTGAAATTGCTACGTCTTTCAAAATGTCATAGCCGGTTGGTTCGGTTACTTCATCGGCAATATTGGTGCCTTCGTAGTAGCACTTCAATGGAATGAAGCACATAAAGCCGCCGGTTTTGTCTTGTTGCTCGCGCAATAACAAAATATGGTCAACCTTGTTTTCGATAGATTCACCAATGCCTGTGAGCATGGTTGCGTTGCTCTTCAAGCCGAGCTTGTGAGCGGCTCCGTGTATGTAGAGATAGCGATCGGCTGGAGTCTTTTTGACAGCCATTCTTTCACGCACGGCTTCATCAAATATTTCAGCGCCACCGCCTGGCATAGATTGCAGTCCGGCTTTGATCAAGCGCTCAAGAGTTTCTTCAACGCTGATGCCTTCCAGATTTGCCAGGTAATCTATTTCAACGGCAGTCATTGCCTTGATGTGAATATGCGGAAAGTTTTTGCGCAAGGCAGACATCACTTCTTCGTAGTAGTTGATGTCGCAAGCTGGATTCAAACCACCGACCATGTGAATTTCGCGAATACCTAATGCGGCGCCTTTGCCTGCTTCTTCCAAAACTTTGTCTACAGTCCATGTGTAAGCGCGCTTTTGATCTTCTGGATTAGCATAACTGCAAAAACGGCAAGTCTCCATGCAATAATTCGTTGGATTTAAGTGCATGTTGTGAATGTAGTAAACATACTTTTCTTTGCCGGGTCCTGCTTTGCGCATGCGAGCAAATTCAGCGATGGCACCAATGGTGACAAGATCATCTGATTGGTACATGCGAATAGCTTCATCACGACTTATGCGCTCGCCTTTCACTACTTTGTTGGCGATATCGCTCAACGGGTTGGCTGCATTCAAAGCTTGATCAAGTGCTGTAGACACGCTGGACTCCTCATTACGCAGGACTAAGAATCAGGGCGCCTGAGCGCCGACTACAGATCGTAACATGTCATCCTTAATATTACGGACCGGCTGATGTCAAGATTAAACGACTCCGCGCCGTTTTCTATTCTCTTTCGGGCTCGTGGAGACCCTTTTCAGTCCAAGAGATATCAACTGCCTGGCAAGCAGGTCAAAAAATTTCAATCTGTCCGCCCCTCTTATGACAGCCAAGTGATGAGCCTCAGATAAGGAAACAGGATAACCCTGCCCTTTTTCTACCTGGGCGGCAATTGCTGAAAACATCAACTCAAAGAGGTCTTTGCGCTCAAAAACCCAGCGAGGAAATTCCAGCCGCGCAACTTCGTATCCGGTGTGTAAATAAGAAAGGCAAATTTGTGTTTGCGGCGGCATTATTTTTGATACCACTGCGCCCGAAGCAAATGTTGCTGTTCGTTTGTGTCTTTCCAGTTCGCCCGAGAGTAGTTGCCTATCGGATAATGGCCAAATTGTTGAACAGGGAAAATTTTCTTCGTTTAAATGACCGCAATTCTTTCGACAATCGGATTTTTCATATGGGCACTGCCAGATGCGCAAGCAGTTAACAATGTCTGAGCTGCGACTGTGACTTATATAACCAACGACAGGTATCTCTTCTTTTTGAAATTCATTAAGAGTGCCAATGAATCTTTGGAAGAATTCTTGTTGATAGGACTCAGGCATTTTGTCCACCGACCATGGCAATAGTGAGCCGTCCATGAAAGCTATTACCGGCAAGTCTCTGGATTTTGCCTCGATTGCTCTTTCTAGGAGTGTTTTAAGTTCCAGCAAATTACGTTCTAGTGAAACGTAAAGTTCATCTATGTGAATTCGCCTTTTGTTGACCAATGGGTATAAGTCATCCGGTTTATGGAAAAGATGCGGCTGACTTTCCAAAACTGCGGGTTTCTCGACGCCGTAGCTAATTACAGTAATTCCGACATTGAGAAGATAACAACTCAAGACTTCATGGTGGCTAGGCATAATTTGCGAGCCGTCGACAGCAACCACTGTTAACGGCTTAGTGTTTTTCTCAACGCGATAATCGTGACCAAAAACTTCCAAAGGCGTTGCTGCCGGCCAATAAACAAGGGCTGCATTACTTTCAATGCGATTGGCAAATTGCACTGCTGCTTCTTTTGCCGATTCGTATACTTGCGTTGCATTGACCAAAATGTCTTCATTAGGCAATTTGTCCAGAAGAGACTCTTTGCCTATCTGTTGAATTTGCGACATAAGCTTGCGGAAGTCGAGCATTGTTGGTTGGCACTCTCGCATGTCTAAGCATATGGTTTCAATGCCTGACGCACTTTGTAAGCAGTGTTCAATTCTTTTGAGAGAGGATCTTTCAGCTGTTGCAGAAGATTTGCAATTTTTGAATCTCTGTCGTTTGAAATACTGAGCATGAGCTGACCCAAACTAACAATTACTGCTTGATAATTCACATCAGTGTTACTGCTATTTTGTTCCCCGTGTTTCAGGCAGGCAAACAAATAATTTGCTTCGAAGTTGGACAAAATGAGTTGGCAGTTGTCTCCAATAAGCAAATTTTCCTCGCTGAATAATGGCGGAACGACAGGCGGCACAAGGGATTGCAGATAGATGATTAAATTGAGTAACTGGTGGCACCAATCTAGAATTATGCTTTCGCTGATGGTGGCCTTTTGTATATACGTTTTGAGTGAAGGGTAAGACAAAAGCGGTTTTGCTACCCAAAGACTTTCATTGTTTTCGAATTGAAAATCTCTTACCGCATTAATTGAAGGATGATCCAGTTCTTCCAAGACACGCAAGCGTTTGGTTATTGTGTCCATGCCGTTGTGCGCAAAAGAGAATTTTTCCAAGACTATTTTTTTATTCGCCCAACTATCGCATGCGCTGTGATTTGTCTTAGTAACTTCATGACCTTGGATGTTCATCGCTTGTGTTTCAATGCCGGCTATTTCCTTATATCGGCGGCGCCAAATTTCAAAAGTAGCCGAATCTGTGGATGGTAATTCCGATTGTTTTTGAGACTGCAAGAGCTCGATAGTGCCTCTCTCATCAAGGCAACAACCAATTGCATTCAATAAAGATTCAATATTTGCGCCAAGGTCTTTTGAATGAGCCACGCGAAAGGTAGTGCTGGCTTTGAGTGGCTTCTGGTGATAGTGGCTTTTGGCTCCGGCTAAGGTGACTGCTAGGCGGTCTAGAGTGTTTTGCGCCGCTTCTTTATCCGTGTCGGGCAATACAAGGATAAAAATGCCGGAATCGAGACGGCAAAGCCGGTCCTTTTCGCGCTGGCTGCGCAGGCAAATATCCTCTACAAGCCGCAATAGCTGGTCTGCTGCTTGTTCGCTTGCTTGAAAAACCTGCTCGTATTCAAGGACTTTTAGACCAGCCAGGCAAAAGTCCCGCCCATCGCGAATCTCGCGCTGGCAGTACTTGAGAAGGAGATGTTTAAAAGACTCTCGGGACATAAGCATGGTTTCCCGGCGCTGGCGGCTTGCCCGCGGCAGGAGACTTGATTTTTCATTTGCCCGTCTATTTAACATATTTGTAAGTCTGAGCCATTGCTTGCAACTTCTAGCTCTTTTATTGGTATTTTAGTAGGTCTTCAAACATAAAAACTTCAAATACAAAAGTAGAAACGTGAAACAAAGCCGCCCCCTGCCTGCAAAGATGATTTTGGCGCCGACCCTTGCCCAAAGAGTCGGACAACTTCGGGACTTTCGCAATATGACCGTTCGCGATCTGGGCAAATTGTCACGCCTTGGTCAGTTGAGAATTGAAGAGATTGAAGCAGGTATGGAGTCTTGGTTGTCTTCTACGGACAGACAATTGTTGGCCAAAGCACTTTCTGTTGAGCCACGATTACTTTTAGAAGTGGAAGCTAGACCCAACCTGGACGAATCCGAGGCTCAGAGGCTTGAGCGCGAGTCTTTGGGCGAAGCTATTCTTGAGGGCGCACGTGATATTGAGTGTCCTGATTGTGGCGGCACGCTTAAGTGCAGCATTCAGGAAGGGTATGATATTGAAGGCAAGCCGATAGCCTTTGCCAAGGCATTTTGTATTAGTTGCCCGTTTGTATTGAAGTAGTCAGAACTATTACGCAGTCGCTTTGCGTTTTTGGAAGCTCTGGTGAATGGTGCTTTCCAGACGTTCTCTTAGGCGATTGAGACGCTGCGCTAATTCTAGTCTACGCTTTTGCAGGCTCAAGACTTGTTTGCGTCTGTGATCTTCCAGCGCGTTATCGAAAAGTTCTTCAAGAGCCAATTCTTCTGATTCAGTCCACCAGAGATCTTCAATGACGCTTCCGATCAAATCATGTTCGGCATCATCAAGGACTTGTGTGAAGATGCGATACTCGTGACTCCAGAGATACTCAATTGTTTCTCTTACTTCTTTGCGCAAGTTTTGTGCTGCAGACGAAATAATGCTTGCCGACAATTCTTGATCAAGTGGACCAGTACGTTCCGTCAAACAATGAATAGACTTTTGCAATAAATAGCGTTGGAAAGTAACTTGAGTATAGAGAAAGTCAGGAATGTAACTGACCAAAGCCATGTGCACGATTTCATTGTCATCAGGCAAACCATTCCTGTGAGTCTTTTCTTTGCCTGCTGCTCGCTGAGAGAGTTTTCTTAGTGAATCTGAAGCTTGTAAGTTGTGCGAAATGACATCCGTCAGCCCGTCTATGAGTGTAGTGCGCAGAAGTGGTGCTGTGTCGCTGGCAAATACTTCATGCGCCATTAGGCTCATTACTTGTCTGCGAAGGAAAGTAATATTGGCACCTAGCTCTTCAAGAATCTTCATGGCGCTGGCTTGTTTAGATTCGGTAATTGCCAAAAGTATATGCTCTGGATTTACTGATGATTGACCGAAGTAGCGGCTTTGATCGCGTGCGCCATGCAGCACTTCTGCAGCGGCTTCGGAAAATCCGATGCTGCCTTCGGTGTAGGAAGCCGACGAGCGCTGAGGAAAGACGGAAACGACTTCTGCGCCGCGCTTAACTGTGAGTTTAGCTGCTTCCCTGCCTATGCTGTCATAGGTTACGTTTACCGAATTGAGCGCCTGGCAGGCGATCTCCGCGCCGGCATTGGTCAATGCCATGAGCAAATGAGTAGTGTTTACGTACCCTGCCTTATGTCTTTGGCTCTCCACTTTGGCATCTTCGATAATCGCTAAAGCTTCCGGTCCAAATCTTTCAAACATGTTCTAGCCCCAATTCTCAATGAAATTAAGATCATCTGCCCGGCAGGCAGGTCTTGCTCCTCAAGGCATACTACTGGTTTTACAACCTAAGAGCAAGCCCGGCTCGGTTTCAGGTGGGTTTCCAGGGCAAGAGTTATACTCTTATAGCAAGCTTATCGGGATACCTAATGCGCATTCTAATTTCAAACGACGACGGAATCTTCTCTAACGGAATCCAAACCCTTACGCAACGGTTGTCCCAAGAGCCTGAATACCAGGTCTATGTGGTCGCGCCCGATAGAGAACGCAGCGCAACCGGCCACGCACTTACCTTGCATGATCCTTTAAGAGTGGAAGAAGTCACCTTGCCGGGCAATGCCAAAGGTGCCTGGTCGACGACAGGTACTCCATCCGATTGCGTTAAATTTGGAATTAGCGCCCTGCTGCCGGAAATACCGAATTTGATTGTCTCGGGAATTAATCACGGACCCAATCTCGCCAATGAAATCCTTTACTCTGGTACCGTTTCAGCAGCCATGGAAGGTGCTTTTCTGCAAATACCAAGCATTGCTGTCAGCCTGGCTGGTTATGGGTACAAAGATTTTTCCGTGGCAGCAGAATTTGTTGCCAGACTTTTGAAGGTTTTGCCTTCCGTGAAATTACCGGGGAAGACACTTTTGAATGTGAATGTTCCTGCCCTGCCGGCAAGCGAAATAAAAGGCGTAGCAATTACCGAACTGGGTGTCAGACTCTACAACGATCACTTCGACAAGCGCATGGATCCGCGCGGTAGAGTTTATTACTGGTTGTCCGGACATGCCGTAGAAGAATCCAAAGAAGAAGGCACGGATACTTGGGCAATTTTGAATCAAATGATCTCAATTACTCCAATTGCTTTCAATATGACCAATAGAGAAACAATGAAGACTATGACTGATTCTCAGTCTTTGTTTGGTTTGCTGAAAGATTTTGCCCATTCGATGAATGAGCCGCAAAGCTTGAAAGAGAGATCTTAATGATGAGCGCAGACAGCGCCCGGCAAAATCAACTTGACGCTCAATTAGCCTTAGATGGTGTCTTTCGTGATCCGGAATGGATGTTCAAAACAGGCATGGGTGGTATGCTCAGCGCTGCTGTATTGGTATTAGGGGCTGCGTCTTTAATGACTTTGCCGGTGTCACTGGCATTGAGTGCCTTAATTACCGGCTATGTGTTGCGTGTTGCGCGTGTGCGTGCCGCTGACACAAATGCAAAATTGCCCGACTGGAATGACTGGATGGATTTGTTGATGTCCGGTCTTAGTTGGATGGCCGTGCAGTTTGTTTTCACGGTGGCTATTCCTATAAGTGCACTTGGTCTTTTGTCTATCGGCACAATGTCAGGCTTCATGGATTTTGCTTCTCCATATTTCTTGCCGTTTGCAGTCTTTGCCATTATCGATATTGTTGTGCTGACTATGTTAGCCAACATGACACTATCGTATTTGCTGGTTAACTTCGCTGTTGAAGAAAATATGTCAGCCGGTTGGCAGGTTATGAGAGTCTACATGCAGATAGCAAAGGCGCCCAAGATATTTGTTACAGCCTGGTTATTAGGATTGGGCATTCAGGTCGTGATGACAGTTATTCCAATAGTTACTGTTGTCGGTCTTTTCTTTTTGCCGACAACGCTATTTGTCGGACAAGTAATCAACGCTACACTACTTGCTCAAGCCTGGGCTTCTGTAAAGCCACCTATTGCGGCAACCAATTCTGCAGCGGACTAATTAAAGGTATTTTCGGAAACGAGACGGACAGCTCCCACTTGTCGGTTAATTGCTTAACTAGTTCTAAGCAATTGTCAAGCTGTTCGACTTCATTAGGTGCAAAATGTCTCAGATTATCGAGTGCCAAATCCTTGATGTAATACAAGCGGATGATAAGCCTTTGCGAGGTGTCCAGATTATCTGACAGCTTCGGGACATTAAGATTCTCGGAACTGCTTGCTTCGGCAAAAACCGGCGCGGACAGAGCCATTGCAGCTAAAACGAGTAAATTGATGGCAAAAATGCGCATTTGCTTGTTCACAAGAGCGGTTTGACGGGCAAATTATGGCATGAAGGGACGGTTTGCCGGCTATAGATAGGGATAATATCTTGATAACCTCGAAAATGCCTATGATAGGATATGTGTTGGAGGTTTCTGGCAGACGTGCCAGGAAATCTTAAGCAGCAAAACAGATGGAAGAATCTCGAAGTAGTATTGCCAGTTCTGATGAACCTCCCCAGTTGTGTACCACTGGGGATCTTTTAGTTTTGCAATTTTTGTTCAAGGGGGTCAGTTGCGCTAGTGCGTAACTGAGTTTTTTTATTTTACAGATTCTGCTCATCCTATTTTTGATCCTTGTTAATGCCTTCTTCGTGGCGGCAGAAATGGGCCTTGCCCGTGTGCGCCGCAGTCGCATAGACCAATTGGTTGAAGAAGGAAATAAAACTGCCGGCATGGTGCAGCAAGCCTTAAACGATCCCGATAGATTCATTGCCGCCTGCCAACTTGGTATCACTTTGTCGACACTGGCCCTTGGTGCTGTCGGCGAAGAAGCTTTTGCCAGCGATTTAGCTGATGCCGTAATAGGTGCCGGCACAGCTGCAGGATTTGCACCTCATATTATTGCCGCAGCCAAAGTTGCTTGTTATGTTGCAGCCTTTTCCATAACTGCTTTTGTACAAACGGTATTTGGTGAACTGATTCCAAAAACCTGGACATTCCAACGTCCCGAGCAAGTAATTATGCCGCTTATCTGGCCTATGGAAGGCTGGTGCTGGCTTGCTACGCCATTCATTATTATATTGAACGGCTTTACTGAGTTCGTACTGCGCTTGTTAAATGTTGAAGACGCTCCTCGCAGGCATTTTGCTCACTCGGAAGAAGAGTTGAAAATGCTTGTGTCAGCCAGCCACGAAGAAGGTGTACTGGAAGAAGAAGAGCAAGAAATGCTGCATAGCGTTTTTGATTTTTCCGACACGGAAGCTTCAGAAGTTATGACGCCGAGAACCGACATGATTTGCATGCAGGCTGATGAAACGATTCGCACCTTCTGCGACCTGGCATTGAAGCATGGTCTTTCACGTTTGCCTGTCTATGAAGAAGACATAGACAAAATATTCGGAACCGTGCACATTCGTGATGCGCTAAGAGCTTTTGTTGAGCGCAAAGAAAATGCCAAAGTGCGCGAGTTAGCCCGCAAAATTCTTATCATTCCGGAAAACAAAAACGTCAATGACCTTTTGTCGGAGTTTCGTTCAAGCAAAACACACATGGCTATTGTTGTTGATGAATACGGCGCCACGCGTGGGCTGGTGACGATAGAAGACCTCTTGGAAGAGCTTGTCGGCGATATTGCCGATGAACACGAGATTGTCGAAGAATACGTTCAAGTAGATAAGGATGGTTCGTATCTGCTTGATGCCAAAGTTTCCCTTGATGAAGTGAAGGATAAGCTAGGCT
Source organism: Candidatus Obscuribacterales bacterium (assembly GCA_019744775.1). Taxonomy (NCBI): domain Bacteria; kingdom Bacillati; phylum Candidatus Melainabacteria; order Candidatus Obscuribacterales; species Candidatus Obscuribacterales bacterium. The sequence continues at coordinate 393,884 of JAIETZ010000004.1, read as the reverse complement.
TTGAGATTACCGATGAACAGTTCAATACCATAGGCGGTCATGTCTTTGGTCTATTGGGTCGTGAGCCGAAGCCGGGCGACGAAGTCGGCACTGAAGAATTTACACTCAGGGTCGAGGAAGCCGACCGTCACCGAATCATCAAAGTACGTTTGATAAAGACGCCATTTGTTTGTGCCGTGCCTGAATCACATGAGGCAGCTGAGGCTTCGCAAGATACGGATGGAAAAGCAGCTGACGGCTCTAAGCCTGCATCCGGCAATGGCAAGAAGTCTAAGTCGGTTGAGGCGACCAAGTGACATTGCCCTCACAACAGCAGCTAATTGAACTGGCAAGAAGCTTTCACACCAAGAAACATCTTGGTCAGCATTTTTTGGTTGATACCGAAGCCTTGTCGGACATTGTTGAGGCAGCTCAACTGGAGCCTGGCGAAAGGGTTTTGGAAATAGGTCCGGGAGCAGGCTTTCTCACACGTTTTCTTATCGAAAGCGGTGCCAATATTGTCGCCGTTGAATTAGATAGAGAAGCTGTTCAGTCTCTGGATAAACTCAATGCCGGCAATCTAGAAGTGGTGCACGGCGATTTCTTGCGTTATGACATTAACTCTGCCTTGACTGATGGACAAAAGCTGACTGTTGTAGGCAATGTGCCTTACCAGATTACGGCTCCAATAATCGCGCATTTATTTGGTGAGATTGGTGAACCTTCAGCCTGGCTTAAGCGCATTAAGTCAGTCGTGCTTACTGTGCAACTGGAAGTTGCCGAAAGATTTACAGCAACCCCTGGCGGCAAGGATTACAGCCAGGTGACACTGCTTGTTAATTACTTCGCAAATGCTAAGTTAATTCGCAAAGTGCCCAAAGAGTCTTTTTATCCTGTTCCCAATGTCAATTCAGCCGTTGTTCGATTTGATCTATTAGAAAAACCGGCAATTGAATGTACAAACAACAAGCTTTTGCGTCAGGTCATAAAGGCAGGTTTTAGTCAGCGCCGCAAGATGTTGAAAAACACATTGTCTTTCCTCAATCTGCCTCAAGACAAATTAGACGATGTTTTTAGGAAGCTTTCTTTCGACCCGCAAGTAAGAGCCGAAAGGTTGTCCTTGAAGCAATTTGCTTTGTTGGCGGATGCTTTAAACGACGTTAGACAGTGAGAGAAGCAGCGATGACGCGGCAATTGGCAGTGAAGACTCAGGCGAAGGTGAATTTGACCTTTGATATTGTCAGCCTTCTGCCGGATGGTTATCACGAAGTTGCCACCTTGATGCAAGCAATTGATCTTGGCGATAACCTGACCTTTGCGTTCACGCGCGGTGCCTTTAATGTCGACATCATGCTGAGGGAAGGGCAAGACAAAAAGCAGTTTCCTCTGGATGATTCCAATTTGATCTATAAGGCAGCTTACGCGTTTTTCAAGAAATGCCCGCAATTAGAACCACTTTCAATAAGAGTAGACGTAGAGAAAAACATTCCTATAGCGGCAGGACTTGCCGGTGGCAGCAGCAACGCAGCCGCTACGCTTATGGCATTGAACGAATTTTACGGTCAACCTCTTGCCGGCGAAGAATTGCAAGATCTGGCGCGGACACTTGGTGCGGATGTTCCCTTTTGTGTCGCAGGCGGCATAGCTGTGGGATTGGGGCGTGGTGATCTTTTGAAGTCTGTTGAATCAAGTATGCCGCTCAACTTTTGTTTGGTCAAACCAAAAAACATTGCGCTTTCTACTCCATGGGTCTACAAGCAATACGATATCTATCTTGCCGAAAAGAGTGGCGGCATTCGTCGACCGAATCTGGAAAATGCCGTAGGGGCAATTTCGTTTGGTGAACTTGAGAGTGCTATCGAGGCGTTCGGCAATGTCTTTGAACCTGTTGTCTATGCCCATTATCCTGAGTTGGCTGAATTGAAGCAGATGCTTCAATCTTACGGTTGTCCTTATGTGCAACTGACAGGCAGTGGTCCGACCATTTTTGCTCTAACCAGCGATTTGGAAATGGCGCATTTTGTTCGCAGCAAGCTAAAAGCCCGATCTGAGGCGGACAAATTAGATATTTTGTTAGCCAGCTCGGTAAAAAATGGTCTTAAGGTTTTGGGGTAATTGACTCATGCCGACTAAACCTAAAGCGACCACAACTGCGTTTAAATTTAAAAAGGTAAGCAAGGATACCGCGCAAGAAATTATGGATCTATTGTGCAAGAGATATCCGGATGCTGATTGCGAGCTCATCTTCAAGAATGATTTCGAACTGCTGATAGCTGTTATTCTTTCTGCGCAGTGTACTGATGTAACCGTAAACAAAGTCACGCCTAAATTATTCAAGCGTTTCCCGACACCCAAGGCTCTGGCGGAAGCCAACCTGGAAGAAGTAAAGCAACTTATTCGCCCGACCGGGTTTTTCAACGCCAAGGCACGTAATATACAAGCTTGTGCAGAAGGACTGATTCAAAAGTTTGGCGGTAAAGTGCCTAAAACAGTTGAAGAGCTGACCACATTAGCAGGAGCAGGGCGTAAAACGGCCAATGTTGTATTGGGTGTAGCACATGATATTCCTGGTTGGTCAGTTGATACACATGTGCAAAGACTGTCTAAGCGACTGGGTTTTAGTAGGCAAGAAGATCCTCTGAAAATCGAGAAGGATTTGCAAAAGCTGTTTCCCGGACAAGACTGGTCAAAACTATCGATAACTCTCATCTGGCATGGAAGACGCACCTGTTACGCGCGAAAACCGGACTGTCCGAATTGTCCTGTCAATCACTTGTGTCCATCAAGTCTGATTTGACTACTAATCAATTACTTGATTGAAGCGGTGCTTAGTGCCACAGGTGATTGTCCCGTTGGTTTTCTCTTGAGACAGAGGATGCTTGCTAATGCTTCCATGGCTAAATCGCTTGGATCAAATGTAGCTAGGTAATTTTCCCAGTTGGGTAAATGGTTGGCATCAAATGGTGCATCCGTTGCCACAGCTAATGTGTTTTTGCATTCTGATTTCAGCATATTGCCGAGCAATACCTGTTCTTGATAGATAGCTGTTCGGAAGGTCAGGTAGATGCAGTTGTGGCCTTTTACTTCAGTTTGGATTGACTGACACTCTTCCAGAGTTGGGTTTAAGCTGTAGCGTATTTGACGAATGTTAAGTCCGGAGCGATTTACAAAGCTTGCCAGATCAAGAGGATATCGCGGGTGATCGGGGCTTACGACTATCCAGTTTTCGGAATTCAAATCCGGCAAGGTTCCACGTAATTGAGTTATCGCAGATATGGATGCTTCAAATGCAATTTTGCGATTCTTTGTGAGTGAGCTTTCGATCTTAGTAATTGCATCATGACGTTTGCCTGCGCGAATACTGAAATAACGTTCTTTGGACAATGGCAACAAAGCACGCTCCAGGCGCGTAAGTGATTGCTCCAATCTTTCTTCTGTGAGCCGGCCTGATTCGACGGCGTTAATTATGGCTTGATGAACGGACATGATTTCTGCTGCGGTGCCGCATGTGAGTATTACGTCGGCGCCGGCTTCAAGAGCCATAACCGCAGCTTCGCCGAGTCCCCATTTGTTGGTTATTGCCTTCATCAGAAGATCATCGGTAATTACAAGACGATCAAATTTCAGGTTTTCCCGTAAAAGCTTGGTGGTTATATTCAAAGACAAACTAGCCGGTAAGGGATTTTCATCAATGCTGCTGAACCATACGTGCGATGTAAGCATTGCCGGCAGCCGAGAAATATTTTCTTTGAATGGTTGAAGTTCGGTTTCCGTCAGTTCCGCAAGACTTTTATCATTTACGGCCAATGCAAGATGGGTATCATCGGTTGTACCGCCATGTCCTGGAAAATGTTTTCCTACTGCAAGCATTGCCTGACTTTTCAAAGTCTCAATTACTTCTTTGCCTAGTGACTGTGCCGTGCGGATGTTGTTGCTGAAAGCGCGCGTTGAAACAATCGGATTCTTTTCATTGATAGTGATGTCTAGAACAGGTGCCAATAGACAGTTGAAGCCCAGGAGCTTTAATTCCTGAGCATTAATAGCGGTAATGTCTCGAACTGTGTTCACGTTTTGACAAGCAGCTAAAGCCATTGCTGAAGGCAGGGGAGTAATTACCTGGTCAAAGCGTTGGACGGCTCCGCCTTCTTGATCGACAGTAATGAAAGGTACAGCTTCGGTTCCGGAAGCGTAAGCTTCCACAATGTCGAAAACCAAATCAGACAATTGAGACAAATTATCCGCATTGTCCTTGAAGAACGTAACACCGCCCATGGTGCCATCTTGAAGCAGGCGACGTGACTCATCGTCAAGTATTTTACCGGGGACTTTGCCAACGATGAGACGACCTGCTGCTTGTTTAAGCCTTTCGCTCGCCGCCACTTTTATCGATTCCTCAAATAGTCGACCAGTCTGAAAACTGTGACCGGTTGCTGTCTACCCTTGATGTTGAATTGTCCAAGACTCTCATAGCTGAAGGAATCTTTGGAAAGATCGTAGGCGTGACTTTCCACAACTACGTCTCCGGCATTGTCCTCGCCGATAAGTTTTTCTAGGTGAAATGCCAAATTCGCCGTGTCACCTAACACCGCCTGATTTGATTCATCGTATAAAAGCGTGCCTGATGCAACAGGTCCAGAAGCAATCGCCATATCTAACTGTAGAGGGAAATCCGGGAAGGGCCAGTAATTACGATCGCGAGCAATAGTCTTAATTACAGAGCGTAACTGCAAGGCACTCTGGCAAGCTTTGAGTGCATGTTCGTTGGGTGCAGATGGATCTGCATGCCAGTAAGCCATGATTGCATCGCCGGCAATTTTGTCCAACTGACCTTGGTTGGTGCGAATTTCTTCTCTTAGATATTGAAAGACTTGCTGCACTGCCTGCATGACAATTCCCGGATCTTGAGCATAAGCTTCCATCAACCCGGTAAAGCCTTTTAAGTCAGCTACGAGAATGGTGGCATTGACCACATCTATGCGTAAGCGGGTGGTTTCCATGTCTGCATCAAGACCGGTGCCGCCGCCTTCCTGTGTTAGTTCGACTAATAAATTGAATGGACCGATGGTTAAGCGATCGCCGTTGCGTAAAATGTACTCGCGTCCAGGTATGAGCCATTCGCTGTTTAGCTGTGTACCATTCGTTGAGCCGGTGTCGCGAATGATAAGCCCATACGGCATGTGGGTGATTTCAGCGTGCTGGGCCGAAACCTCGGCAGATGGCAAGACCAGCTTGCCTTCGCCGGCAACAGGAGATTTGCGGCCAATCCTAAAAGAACTGCCTTTTTCCAGTCTAACTGAATAGCTATCAGGGGCGCCCGGATTAACCGTCAGTGAGCCAATAGTCATGGAGTCATGCTTTCCGTAGTCTTAAGTCCACTGAAAGTATTATATCGGCAATTAATGACTTAGGCGCGAATTTATCTTAGGCCCGAACAGCTTGCTTAAGAGCCTGCTTGAGGTCGTTAACACGGTCCAGTTTTTCCCATGGCAGATCTAAATCTGTGCGGCCGAAATGTCCGTAGGCGGCAACATTGCGGTAAAACCGTCCGTTGTTTTTCTTAGGCAAATTGGTTAAGTCAAAATTCTTGATGATTGCTGCCGGTCTCAAGTCAAAATTGGCTTTGACAATCTCACCGATTTCATCGTCGTTGATTTTGCCGGTGCCGAAGGTTGTGACATGGATTGATACAGGATGAGCTACACCGATTGCATAGGCAATTTGCACTTCGCAACGTTCGGCCAGTTCTGCGCCGACAATATTTTTTGCGATGTGACGTGCCGCATATGCTGCACTGCGATCTACTTTAGTTGGATCCTTGCCAGAAAACGCGCCGCCGCCATGTCTTGAATAACCGCCGTACGTATCGACAATTATTTTGCGTCCGGTTAAACCGGAATCGCCTTGCGGTCCGCCAACTACAAATCGACCCGATGGGTTGATGAAGTAGCGTGTGGAATCATTTGGTTTAATCGGCATGTCCTGGAAGACAGGCATGATTACATAAGCTTTCAAATCAGACTCAATGCGCTTTTGCAATTTGACGTTATCGGTGATGCCGTCAATTGTCGGATCGTGTTGAGTAGAGACAACGATAGTGTCGATTCTGACAGGCTTATCGCCTTCATATTCAATTGTCACTTGTGTCTTACCGTCAGGACGCAAGTATTTGAGAATGCCTTCTTTGCGTACTTCAGCCAATCGGCGCGCAATGCGGTGCGCAATTGAGATAGGCATCGGCATAAGTTCAGGAGTCTCGTTGCAAGCAAAACCAAACATCATGCCCTGGTCGCCGGCGCCTGTCGAGCTGGAAGCGTCGGCACTGCCCTGTCTTTCTTCCAGAGAATCAGTTACACCGCCGGCAATATCGGTCGATTGTTCATCCAATGCTACAAGAACCGAGCAGCTGTGAGCGTCAAAGCCGCCCGAGCGTTCACCTTCGTAGCCTATATCGGCAATTACTTTTCTGGCAATTTTGGAAACGTCGACAAAGGTCTTCGTTGTGATTTCACCGGTTATCAACGCAAGTCCTGTTGTTACTGAACATTCGCAAGCAACACGTGCTGTGGGATCCTGGGTGAGGATGGCATCAAGCACCGCGTCTGAAATTTGATCGCAAATTTTGTCGGGGTGTCCTTCAGTAACTGACTCGGATGTAAAAAGGTAACGGTGAGACAAGTGCATTTCTCCTTGTTAGCGGTCACTTTTTGGCTTCGCCAGCCGAATTTGACCAGTGACTAATCTGGCTTGAATTTCTAAGCGTCAATGCATGAAAACGCTGAAACAAGCTCAACTTCCAGCTTATGCTATCACCTTTTCAACCCGCTCCGCCAATTTAAGTACTATCCAGGAACTCTAAATTGAGCCAGTATTATCTTGTCAGTTTGAAAACTCGGCTAGTCAAGATCACACTTTTGAGGCTAGGCTAGAGTGCTATGTGAGAGTATACTAAACTACAGGGTTGGTAAGGGCTTCGTCGAATTAGCACGACAATTAGCGAAATCCTTTGAACATCAATTTCGATTGGGGCGGACATGATGTTTGCAGGTTCAGGGCAGGATGATTGGCAAGGTAGCCAGCGTCATTTGCGGGTTCAGTACGCTATTGTCAGCGTTCTGGCCAATAGTGTTGATTTGGAAGAAGCAATTAGGCAGGTCCTCAAGATCATCTGCCAACATATGGGTTTGGATGTCGGACTCATATGGCACCTGGACAAGCAGGAAGACATGCTTGTTTGCTTGAATGTCTGGAAGGAAGATTCCTTCGAAATTAAGGACTTTGTCGAAGCCTGCCGCAAGTTGCTTTATGCAAAAGGACAGGGGATGCCGGGCAAGGTTTGGCAGGATAAGTCTCACGTTTGGAGTGACGACGTCACCCAGGACAGCGGCTTTTTGCGCATGCACTCAGCAGAAGCGTATGGACTGCATGCCGCATTTGGATTCCCAATTATTTTGGCTAATGAAGTTGTCGGTGTGATTGAGTTTTTTAGCCGTGACCAGAAGCAGTTGGACAATAATTTGTTGGACTTGTTGCAGGCGACAAGCGTGCAGCTTGGACAATTCATTGAACGAGTACTGGCTCAAAGAGACTTGAAATCAGCCCAAGTAACCCTTGCGGACAACCTCCACCTTCAGGTTTCTGTTGCCCAACTGGGTCGCATCGCCCTAGACGGAGCCGATCTGAACAAGGTATTCATGCAAGCGGCTCATCAGGTGGTTTCACTTTTAGGCGTTGACTATTGCACTATTATGCAATTATTGCCGATGGGCAGATCACTTGTGGTCAAAGCTTCTGTCGGTTTTCCCGGAGACTTAGTTGGACAGGCGGCAGTTAGTGCCGGAAAGGAGTCCTTAGCCGGCTACACGCTTATTGTTGATGAATGCGTGTTGGTCGAAGATCTAGCACACGAAGATCGCTTCAAGACTTCTTTCATGCGTGAGCACGGTGCCACCAGTGCTATGAGTGTTGTAGTCAAAGGGCATGACAGTCCATACGGCGTCATTGCCGTTTACTCCAAAGCAAAGAGACTTTTCAACGACAATGAGATAACCTTTTTAAGAGCCGTAGCCAACGTCTTGGGCAGTTCCATAGCCCGTAAAAGAGTTGAAGAAACAGAGCAGCGAACTTTGCTTTTGGAACAGCGTGAAGATTTTACCGCAACGCTTACTCACGATCTAAAAGGACCTCTTTTAGGCGTAAATCGCATCGTTGAACTTATTGCTGACGGCAAGTTGGGCGATGTGAACGATCAGCAAAGAAGTCTTCTCTTGCAGATAGTGACTACCAACAAACGCTGTCTTCAATTGATCCAGGACATGCTTGATGTTTTCCGTTATGAAAAAGACATTCATTCACTGGCTTTAGTTGAAACTGATATGCGTGAAATTATCAAAACTTCCGTCACCGATCTTTCACCTTTGGCACTCAACCGTGGCATTGATATAAGAGTGGATATGTCCAGTGATTTTCGTATGGCTGAAGTGGATCAAACATCTATTCGGCGCGTTTTGCAAAACTTGCTCGATAATGCAATTAAATTCAGCGATTCGGGTAAGGAAGTTACAGTCAAAGCCTGGAGTACCGGCGACAAGATACATATCGCTGTAAAGGACAGTGGTCCGGGTATTTCGCAAGAAGATTCCGGTAAATTGTTCGAGCGCTGTTTTCAGGGCGCAGCCGGCAAGGAAGCAAATCGCGGCATGGGCTTAGGTCTGTATTTGTGTAAGCAAATTGTTGATGCCCACAAGGGGCAAATCAAGTGTGACAGCAAGGAGAATGCCGGCAGTACATTTACTGTCAGTTTGCCTGCATGCCCCTTAATAGAATCCACAATTTAACACCCCATATTCTTTCCGCTCGCTAGAATAAGGGTAATGAAATCGATTGCTACACTCGCTATTTCGTCTTTGCTGGCGCTTTCCTTTGGGCTCGGTTCGGTCGGGCTGTGCGATGAGAATAGCTGGGATTCGCACATGGATGCCGGTCAGAATTTTTACAGCAAGAGAAAGTTTGCCGATGCAATTAGAGAGTATACTTCCGCCGTTAAGGATGCCGAAGAGTTCCCTGAGGATGACCCGCGCTTAGGGACAACACTTAATAATCTAGCCCTCGCTTATGACTCAAGCCAGCAATATGATTTGGCGGAAGCTACTTACAAACGGGCTCTTGCTGTTAAGGAAAAAATCGCAGGTGCTGATAATCAAACTTTAGTGCCCACTCTAAATAATATGGGTCAGCATTACTTGCTGCGCAAAAAGTACTCATTATCGGAAGAAGCTTATAAACGAGTTTTGAAAATTGTTGAGTCTACAAAGGGCCCCGATGATCCCGAAGTCGCCAAAGCCTTAAATAACTTGGCAATTCTATATAACAAGGAAGGTAAGCGAAAAGAAGCTGAAGACGCTTTGCAAAGAGCGCTGGCAACTGTTGAAAAAAATTATGGCGAGGACAATGCCAATGTCATTGTCTGTCTGAACAATTTAGCTGTTCTTTATCGAGAAGAAAATAGACTTAACGATGCCGAACAACTTTATGCCAGAGCCTTAACGATTTCACAAAAGGTGCATGGTGCCGATAGTCTGGACACTGCCACTGCGTACAACAATCTTGGCCTTGTCTATAGCCGCAAGGAAGACTATGAAAAGGCATTGAAACATTTTCAACAGGGTCTGGACATAGTGCAAAAGACCAAAGGTGCTGAAAGCAAGGAAGCTGCTACCTGCTTAAGCAATTTGTCCATGCTCAACCGTTTGCAGGGAAATTACCCGGAGGCGGAAGCTACTTATAAGCAAGTGCTTGCCATTCGTGAAAAGACTCTTGGTGACGGTAGTCTGGAAGTTGCCGACACATTGGAAGATATGGGTAATCTTTATTGCGAAGAAGAAAAATTTGAATTGGCTGAACCTGTATACAAACGATCGCTGGATATAAGACAAGCCAATCTTGGTGATGCCAATCCAATTGTGGCAGACGCCATGCACAACCTGGGCGAAGTCTATCGCGTAGAAGGCAAGCTTCTCGATGCTGAAGACTTGAGCAAGAAAGTGGTGGCCATTTATGAAAATGCGTATGGTCCCGACCACCCGGATGTGGCAAATAGCGTCAATGATCTAGCGCTTCTTTATAGAGAACAAGGCAAAGACAGCGACGCTGAAAAGTCATTTCAACGTGTTGTTGACATAAGACAAAAAACAAGCGGCATAAGCGAAGGTGACATTGCCACTAGCCTGAATAATTTGGCAAGACTTTACCGGCAAGAAGGCAAATATGCCGAAGCAGAGCCCTTGTATAAACAGTCATTGGCGATGCGTGAAAAGGCTTTTGGACCCGATAGCCCTGTCGTGGCTGCCAGCTTGCGCAATTATGCAGTGCTTCTGATGCTTATGCATCGTACGCAAGAAGCAGAAGAGATGAATAAACGCGCCGAGGCGATAGAGGCAAAAATTAGCGATTAGTCGTCCAAGACAAGACAGTCAATGTAAGCAACGCCGCGACTAAATGTGCCCAGTCTTTTAGCGGCCCCTTTTGCTAAATCCATCACTCTTGTGCGTACGTATGGACCGCGGTCATTTATAGTCACTATGACAGTATTGCCGGTTCGTGGATCTTCAACCAGAACGCGCGTAGAAAAGGGCAACTTTAGATGTGCCGCAGTGCATTTATTCATGTCAAAAATTTGTCCGGAAGCCGTTTTTTTGCCGTGAAATCCAGGGCCGTACCAGGAAGCGTTGCCGCTGAAGGATTTAGGTGATGAAGTATTTGTAGAGGTTGATTTATCGGCAATTAATAGCCAGGTTTGCAGATTGCTCGAATTGGCACGACAAGATGGAGCAACGATTGTCATCAAAAGAAGCACGGCACCAAATGTGGTACCAGAAAAATCTAACCAGTGCTTGTTGTTGGTTGACGTCTTCATAAGAGTATATTTTACCCTTGTGCGACGCCTTTGTGCCCGAGATTAAATTGCCTCAAGAACCTGGTTTTGCAAGTTATTCAAGTGTGGGCTCAGTTCAACCGAATATTTAGGATAGTCTGCGCCGGTTTTGAAAAACTCGGAGCCCAACTCCTGGCGGCTTTTGGCGCAATACTGGCGAATCTCATCAAGACTGGGCAATTTTTGACAAAGCTCTCCATCGGAAATAATTTGTTGCAGAAGTTTGCGCGACTCGGGGACGTCCTCATCATCTAGGCTAATAATGTCGCCTGAAAATCTGCCGGATGCATCGAGTTTTCGGTGGACTTGCTTGGCACCGCCAATTGTTCTTTTGCCGGAGCTTTTTTTAGCTACAGGATGCCACCTGCCATTTTTGTCTGTTACGGAAACCAATTTGTAGACGATGTTTAACGATGGCGAGTCTTTAGAGACCATGAGCTCAGTGCCCACCGCATAAAAATCAAAGGCCGCTTTTCTCTTTTCCAGATCAGCGATAAGGACTTCATTGAGATCGCCGGAGGCGTGAATTTTCGTTGTTGCCTGACCTGCCTCATCGAGAATTTGGCGGACATTTATGCTTGATTGATAAAGATCGCCTGAGTCAATGCGTACTCCTGAGAGTTTTTCACCCGTGCGGCAAGCCAATACGGCACCGTTTTCCGTGTTGTAGGTATCAATGAGTAAAGTAGCTTGCGGGTAAAGTTTGCGAAACTCATGCAATGCTTCTTCTTCGTTTTGGCCGGCCATTACCCACGCGTGAGCCATCGTGCCGACTACGGGCAGATTGAGCAATTTTGCCGCCAAAACATTCGACGTGCCGGCAAACCCGGCAATGTAAGCTGCACGGCAGGCGTAAATTGCTGCTTGCGGGCCGTGTGCTCGTCTTAGACCAAATTCGAAGACAGGTTTGCCGTTTGCCGCTTCAATAATCTTTGCCGCCTTCGAGGCAATTAGCGTTTGAGCGTTGATTACGGAGAGAAGATAAGACTCAACAAGCTGCGCTTCCATAATTGAACCTGTTACTCGCACGATTGGTTCATCAGGAAAAATTGGTGTACCTTCAGGCACTGCAAACACATCGCCTCGGAAGGCAAAATTTCTCAGGTAATCGAAGAACTTCTCATCGGTATTTGCCAGAGCCGGTTGTTTTTTGAGAAAGGCAATGTCCTCTTTGGTAAACCTAAAATTAGTCAAATAGTGAATCGCCTGTTCAATTCCGGCAACAATTAGACAGCCCCTATTTGCCGGAAGTCTGCGGGCAAATAATTCGAACGTTGCTCGACGGCCTGGTTGTAAAGCCCAATATCCAGCCATCATAGTTATCTGATAAAGATCGGTGGCGATTGAAAGATGCTCGTTGTCAATAAACAGAGAGGGAGCGCTTGCCATGTTTAATCCTATACTTGGTCTTCATTTACCTTAAAATCAGGAACTTTCGCCTGGGCTGGGAGTCAAAGCAAGTGCGGGGTTTGTGGTTGGTTTGCTTTGGTTTCAATGCCCTAAAAGCTTAACCTATCGGAGATTTCAGAATGTTAGGATTAAGCGGGAGGTAATTCTAATCAATGGTTAGTTCTCAAAACCAAAGAAGCGACAGAGACTTAGTCCTAGCTTGCCAGCGCCGAGAGCCGGCAGCTTTTGAAGAGTTGGTAAAACGCCACCAGCGGACAGTCTTCACCCTTATTTACCAGTTAGCGCCCGACTGGAATGATACGTCGGATTTGGCCCAAGAAGTCTTTATCCGTGTCTGGCGCTCTATAAACAACTTGCGTAACCCCTCTTCTTTTCGAGCCTGGCTTACGCAAATTGTTACCAATTTGTTCTATGACGAGTTAAGAAAACGCCCGCGGCGCCTGTCTACTTTGTCCATGGATGAGTCCTGGGGCAACGAAGACGAGGACGGTCCAAGCCGGGATGTGCCTGATCCGTCCATGAAACCGGATGAAAAGGTTCTCAGTGGTGAAATTAATGGCGTAATTCGCAACGCAATGCTCCAATTGCCGGAACAGTTTCGTACCGCCATCGTCTTGAGAGAAGTAGAAGGCTTGAGTTACGAGGAGATTGCCATACTAACCAAGACCGAAATGGGCACCGTAAAGTCCCGGATCGCCCGTGCCAGGAGCAAATTGCAGGAACTGCTAAAGCCATACCTGGAAGAATCCGGTTCAATCAGTGAGGTCTCCAGCTAATGGGTCCAGATTTTGAGACTATCTGCGAAAACTTCAAGGAAGACTTATCCGCTCATTTTGACGGAGAGCTTGATGCTGAACGCGCCACGATTGTCGACACTCATCTGAAGGAGTGCGAGGCATGTCGTAATGCCTTTAACAAACTTGGCGGATTGAGCAAGTTTTTGGCAGGCGCTCGTAGCTCGGACGATGTGCCTGATATTTGGCAGGCTATCTCAGGCAAGATTGAATCAAGCGATCACGTCTCCGAAGAAGATTTATCCGCCTATGTCGACTGTGAACTGCCACCGGCCACCATTGAAGGCGTCCGCGAGCATCTTGATAGCTGCGGCGATTGTTCGACAAAGAAAGGTGAACTGCAGACAGTTAGTGGACTTATCCAGAATGCCCTTGCCTTACCGGAAGACATTGAAGTTAATATTTGGCCGGCATTGCGCTCACGTCTTAACGAAGACTGCGCTCTTATTCAAAGCGAGCTGTCGGCATTCCTGGATCAAGAAGTGGCCACATTGCGCCACCGCAATGTCGTTGCTCACCTGATGCAGTGTCCTACTTGCAAGGGCAATTTTGACCAACTTGATTCAGTCGGAAATATTATTCGCACAAATTACAAACCTGATATCCCCGAAGACTTTGATCTATGGCCGGAAATAAAAGCCAAGTTGCAAGTCGTTCCTTTTGCTGCTCGCCCAAAGCAGCCGGCTAAAGTCATACCGTTCAAACGGCGTTCATATGCGATAGCAGCAGCTATTGTTGCGCTTGGTTTGGTGGTCGCTTTTGTTACTCGCCAGCAACAAAGTTACTCGCATCTGACCGCCGAAGCCTATATGATAGATTCTGCTCTCGAGGACCAAGGAGATAATCCAGATCAGTTTGTCTATGAAAACTAGCACGCTAAAACAAATTACCTTGTCTTTGCTGGTTATTTTGGCCGCATCCGGACCCTGCGCGTCTGCTTCTTTTGCGACTGATCCACATTGCCCAATTGACTGGTCTCAATTCCATTTGAGCCAGCAGCAACAACAACAATTGGCAGTTCTTGACGGTCAGTGGGATCGTTCTTACAACCAGATAAAACCGGAAATGGTTGCCGATCAACAGAGGCTATCGGATTTGCTGGCCGACACTAAGTCGGATCCGCTTGAGGTAGTTTCGCTTCAACAATCCATAGCTCGCAAGAAAGAACAATTAAGATCGCTTGCCACATCGATATATTTACGCAAGAGGCAAATTCTCAATCAAGAGCAGCAATTGCAATTGGAAGAATGCATGCGCCAATACATGGACGCAAAAAGACGCCAACAGTCGGGTGGATCACAGACAGATGCCATGCCTGACGGTGTGAACAACCTTATAAACAAAGTTCGCAACATGTGGAGCAAAACTGGTGCTCCGTAGTGGAGGAAAAATGGCCGATAAAAAGCTTGCCGGCAAAAGAATTTTGATGGTGATTGCTCCGGAAGAATTTCGTGATGAGGAGCTTCTGACACCAAAGGAAATTCTCGAAGCAGCAGGTGCTCAAGTGGATGTTGCTTCAACTCGCATGGGTGAAGCAAAAGGAATGCTTGGAGCTAAAGTCAGTCCGAGTTTGACTGTCCAGGATGCCAACGCGAGCAATTACCAGGGTGTCATTGTCGTAGGTGGAATGGGCTCACCAAGCCACCTCTGGAGTGATACCAGTCTCCACAAGATAATCTCCCATTTGAATGACAAGGGTGAAGTGGTTGCAGCTATTTGCTTGTCGGGAGCCGTTCTTGCCAAAGCCGGCGTCTTGCGCTCCAAGAAAGCTACAGTTTGGCCCGATGAGACGGCAATAAATGTACTCAAAGAAGGACAGGCTCAATACCTGAAAGAGCATGTCGTTGCTGACGGCAACATAATTACAGCGGATGGACCGGAAGCTGCCAAAAAATTCGGCGAGACAATTGTGGAGACTTTGGGCCGCGTGCGCGCTCATTGAGTCGACAAGGAAATGCTTCGGACGCAATTGAAAGAACTCATCTGCTCTGCCTTGTGGCAAAGTGGATCAGTGGCGGCAGACGGTGAGATAGAAATTCTATCTGCCACTAAGGATGGCAGAGGAGATTATGCCTGTGCAATCGCCGCTAGGTTATCCGGAAAATCCAAAAATTCCGCCGAGCCGTTAGCGCAAGCTATCGCTAAGTTCATTGATTCTGACTTGTTGGAGAAAGTGGAAGTAGCCGGCAATGGCTTTATCAACCTTACAGTTTCGAATCGCGCATTGGCTCTAGTGGTGCACAACATACTAAAAAATGAACTACCGCGAGGATTGGGCACTCAAGCAGTCAGGACTGACTGGCGCTATACAGGACAAAGATTATCTGCCGCATTGCAGCAAGTGAGAGAGCCACGCTTGAACCTCATTGAGTCTTGCCTTGAGCTTCCTGTTTTAAGTGACAGCCAATGGCAGGAAATTGAGGTTTTGTGTCTCCGGGATATACATATTCTCCAACCGGCTTTCAATGAGGCTAATAAGAAATTGGTGCTTTTGTTGGATGAATTTTGGTTGCAGAGCGCGAAATATCATCACTCTAAAAATGAGTCTTTTTATGCTTATATAGATGGCCTTGCTTTGGAGATAAACCAGTCTCATATTTTGGATGGTTTGCCTTTGTCCGATCCGGAGTTAATCAGGGCTCGAATTGGTCTAATTTGTGCTGCCAAGCGCGTTTTCGACTCTTGCCTGGGCATATTGAATTAAGCGGTACCAGAAAAGCTCTAGGATCTTTAACCCTACCGGGATTTCGCCTTGCGGTGTAGACTGAAAGAAGAAGTCAAGGAGAAGTGGTTAGGGGTCCACAGGCTCAGGCGGACTGGGCTTAACTTATGAGGAGTATAGGCATGCAGATGGGACAGAAGTTCTCGTTGGATTTGACTCCCGAGGAAGCCATATTGCTTTTGACTGGTGCGCGGCTGTTAGATAAGTTGGTGGAAGGCATAAGCATCCAAGCCAAAGATCGAGATGAATTAATCAGGCAGATAATAGGCAAAATATCTCAGCATATTTCGCCGGATCTGGCAGGACTTTCAGATGAAATTGCCGAAGTGATTTTAGAATCTATTTTCAGCTCAGGAGAACTGGAAGAAGACGAGTTGGCTAGGGCTTGTGCCATGGCTGAAATTGATCAGGTAGAAGCTGAAGAGTCTCCATGTAACTATCCGATGTATTCAACCGATCGCACTTTACCTACTCTCGAGCAAGCACTAATTAACCATCGTACCGTGCGCGCTCATTACTATAGTTTTGCTAGAGAGTCAGTGGATGTTGTTACCTTAAATCCACTAGCGTTGTACAAAGAATCAGGACTTTGGAAAATGGTGGCGTACTGCCACGAACGTGATGAAGAAATGATCTTCCGCGTAGATCGCATCAAAGAACTAATTCAAACACCAAGACACTTTCAAGCACCGGCAGATTCATTGACCTATAGTCATTTGCCCTTCGCGTCATAGCAGCATAAAGTATCTTCCTGTTTTGTAGGGGCGCATTGAATGCGCCCGTTCGTAAATCTATTTGCGCGCTATTTCTAAATGTATAGGCGCATCTTGCTCAATGGTGCGCCATATAGCAAAAGCTGTTGGAATGCGCTTTCCGCAACTATCGTAAGCCGGTCCTATTAGCGTGTCGGCAGGCAAGCTTGCTAACCAATGCAGTTCGTCTTCGCCGAGAATTTCTTCAAATCCATCAGCCATTAAAGCGTCGCATACTCTCACGCAGTGAAAGCGATCGCCCCGTTCGCAAAGTACCGCTAAGTACCCAGCTCGGCGTGTCTCAAGGTGCGTGCCGATGATGCGGTACTGCGAAAAATGAGAAAGTCCTGCCAGTAAATAATTTTTCCCGGGCCAGAGTTTTTGTTCTATATATGGTCTTACATCATCAATTTGGCTCGACGAGTACGAAGCATTATTTTCCGAATGCCAGGCAACGCTCAGAAGTCTATCCAGCAGGTGTTTTCCTTCGTCCTTTGACATACAGAACCCTCCTGAGTGTTTTCCTATTATCAGTATGTTTCATCTCTTTCCAGCTGACGAGAGGTAAACTGTCCATTGAAAACAAATTGCAACGCTTTTTTATGACATGCTGAAAATCTTGATTGCACCTTCCGCCTTTAAAGGCACGATGTCGCCGGTAACGGTTGCCAGAGCTATTGAGGCAGGATTAATCGAGTCGGCAATTGATTGCCGGATTGAACTGACTCCGCTGGCTGATGGCGGTGACGGTACTCTTGAATGTTTGCACTACGCTTTGGGTGGAAACTTTGAACAAGTAGACTGCCAGGGACCGATTGGTGAAGTGCATACGGCTTCGTGGTTGCAGCTGCCGGATTGCGCTGTTGTTGAACTTGCGACCTGCTGCGGGCTCGGGTTAATTGAGCCGGAGAGAAAAGCTTTGTCTGCTCATACATTTGGGTTGGGTGAAGCTCTATTGGACTGTCTGAAAAAAGGACAGAATAACATCGTAGTAACACTTGGTGGAAGTGCATCTACCGATGGTGGCTCAGGGGCATTAAGAGCGCTCGGTGCTAAATTCTTCGACGAGAACAAGTCGGAAGTCTCGCTTGGTGGGCGACACCTTGGGCAGATAGTATCTTGTGATTTGTCCGCTTTACAGAAAATAGAGTCGTTAAAAATTGCCGTTGACGTGCAGAATCCGTTGCTTGGCGCAATTGGCGCAGCAAAAATATTTGCACCACAAAAGGGCGCTGACGCAAGCGCCGTTCAGCAATTAGAAATGGGACTTAGTCGTTTTGCTGATGTTCTTGAGAGTTCAACAGGGAAGCATATGCGCGACGTTCCTGGAGTAGGTGCCGCTGGCGGAACAGCCTTTGGCTTGGCTGTGGCTCTGAATGCGCAACTTATTTCCGGCTTCCATTGGCTTTCACAGTTGCTGGACTTAGAAAGAAAAACTCAGTGGGCGGATCTAGTAATAAGTGCAGAGGGAAAACTAGACAGACAGTCACTTTCAGGAAAAGCATCCGGAGAATTAGCCGCTCTATGCAAAAACGCATGTAAAAAACTCATAGTCGCTGCTGCTGTTATTGATAATGATTGCAACTGGCGTGCGTCCGGAATAACAGAAGTTATTGATCTTGGTGGTAGCTCTAAGCAATTGGCAGCCAAAGACATTCAGGAACACATCGCGCAATTCATGCGTTCAACGTACTGATTATTTTTCCTCTTGGTTCAAACCAAGCTGTTTAGCTTGCTTTGTCGTTAGTTTTCTATAGCGGCCCAATAGTGAACCGCCTGCAATATTTAAAACATCGACAAGCATTTTTGTGGCATCGATTACAACATTGACTTTAGACCCGGCTACGTTAGTCCAGTTAATAGCAATTTCCTTTACTCTGTAACCGCGCAGTCGAGCTATGTACAGCAGTTCTACGTCGAAAGCAAATCCATCCAGCTGCGTCACGGAGAAAATATCTTTGGCAGCTTTCCGATTGAACAACTTGAATCCGCATTGCGTATCTTGGATGCCGGGCAATAAGAGCGATTGCACAATAAGGTTGAATGTGTTGCCTATGTATTTGCGAGACACTTCTGTCTTAACTGTTTTGCCTTCTTGCGGCAAGTTGCGTGATCCAATAGCGATGTCATTGCCTTCTGCAATAGCTGCCTCTAGAAGGGAAAGCTGATCAATAGGTGAACTCCCGTCAGCGTCGTCAAACAAGAGCAAATCATACTGACCGGAAAGCATACCCAGCTTAACGGCATAACCCTTGCCTCTGTTTGGGTGATAGGAAATCAGGCGAACTTCTTGCCTGTTCTTGCCGAATTCTTCGACTATGTCATCAGTGTGATCCAGGCTGCCATCGTCTATTACAAGTATTTCAAAGGGTGCACCACGCTTTTTCAGGTGCGCGTAGATGGATTCCAGCGTGCTTGCCAGGCGGCGCTCTTCGTTGTAAGCAGGAACGATGACCGATATGGACGGAATTTGCATGCCCTAAGTATAGGCTAAGTACTAGCTATCTGTAATTGGTTGTGGTGGACCATCAGTCGAAGGTGCTTCTCTAGTCTCTTCGACGTTGGCTACTACAGGGCTTGGCTGCATAGCTTGCTGTGGAGCTGGAGCCTGTTGAGCCACATCTTGCTTTTGTGATTCTTCAGCTTTTTCTGTCGGCTTCTCAGCTTGTCCGTCTGCGGTACCTTCGGAAGCTACTTCTCTTTCGTAGTTTCTGAGATCGCCCTTTACACCTGCCACTTGATTTGATTCAGCATCGGATTGTTCGCTTGCGACAACAACGTTCTTGAACGGATTTGCGCCAAGCGGTACAGCGTTGCGCAAGAATGGAGCAACTATGCCGGCATTATCGTGGCTAAGTGCTTGTGCCCAGCCGGCGCCGGTCACTTTGGCGCCCATCTTATTCAATGCTCCTCGAGTCATCCAGTTGAGAGCCCCTGTCCCGACTGAAGCCATTCCCATAGTCTTTATGTCGGCAATAAGTGCAGGATTTGCAGAAAACGCGCGAAGCGCTCCCATGCTTGCTAGTCCTACAGTTGTATCCACGGCCGTGTTTCCTAGCGTTGCGGTAAAGGCTTCGCCTGTTGTCATTTCGCCTTCAGCTACTTTTGAGCCATATTTGTAGGCGTTATAAGTTCCGGTACCTGCAGCTAGTGCCGTACCGGCAGCAAATGTTCTACCTGCGGTGTATGGTGCTGAATAAGCTGCTAACGTACCTAGATTTTTTACGCTGTTCACTCCGCTTCTGCCTAGGTTCATGACGTGTCCAGGTACATGCCACCATTGATAGGCAGGATTATTTGCTTGCGGTAGACCCGCTTTCAGCGCTTCCCAGCCGGCATCAATAGCTCTTGTGCCACCCATTCCTCCAGCTGCTTGCATTCTCAATCCAGCGGCGGTGAGAACATCGTCACCCATATTTACTCCTACACTCTGCAGGATTTCGGCTGTATTAACTGGTGTGCCTTTAACGGTTCCGGCACCAGACAACCAGGACTTTGCCGTGTCGAATGTTTCTTGAGTTATCTTGCCTTGCTTTAGTTGTGCTTCCAGAATTTCTTCACCAAGTTTAACTTCTCTGGCTACATTGCCGTTGGCCCCCTTGAGTATTGCAGCAACCGTATTATTCATCGGTGCTACCTTTGTGACTTTATTCATAACATCGGCATATTTGACGCCCTGATATAGAGTGGTTCCGCCTTTTGCCAGGACAAGCCCTTCTGCAAGAACCATGCCGCCGACTTTCAGTCCTCCACCACCCAATCCTGTTGTGCCGCCTATCCAAGCACCTTTGGAGAGGTTGCTGCCCATGTCTTTGTCTTTGGCATCAAATGCATTTGCTAGACCCCACTTAGTCAAACCGCCTGTTGCTGCGCCTACAAGAGCTGATGCTCCTAAGATTGTCAAAGCAATCGGAACGGTAACTGGAGCTCCGGCTACCATAACACCTGCGCCAACAAGACCAGCCGTCGCCAGAGCGCCCCCGGCAGCAGCGCCACCCCAGCTAGTTAAAGTGGTGGCAAAATCTATTCCTGCTTCTTTGGCCTTTTCTGAATCTTCGCGAGCTTTTATCTCCATAGCTTTGACGTCTTTTTCAAGTCCCTGAGCCATCAGCATTTGTTTTTCAAACAAAGGATTACGCTCGATACCTGGAAAATCCAGCTTGGCTTGATTTAGTGCTTGAATTGCTTGTTCCGGCTTGAAGCCCGGGCCTTGCACCTCTACAGTCGAGCCGTCTTCTTTCTGCATTGGAAGCTTCTCAGTTAGGTAGAGCAATCCAATTGACTGTAGAACTTTGCTTTCTTCCTTAGCAATAAGTTCTTCCTGGGCCTGCTTTCCTTGTTTGAGAAGAGCCATTTGCTCAAGGGTCGTGCAGGAGCCTAGTGCTTCTGTTATTTGCCCCAATTCGTTTCTCAATTGCTTAACGTGCGGCTTCTGGTTCTCCATTGCCGTTTTTAAGGACTCTGCTGCATCCTTATACTGTCTGTTGAGGAAGAGTCCCTGAAATTGTTGCATGGCTTGTTCGCCAAGGAAGACGTTTTCCTTTAACTTCAACGATTTCGATTCAATCTTGGCTGATTCAGTCAAACTTTCTTCGGTGATTCGCTCGCCTTTGAGAATTTGTCCGACTGCTGCTCTTAATTTTGCATCCTTTTGCAGTTCAGGAACAAAACCGGCGAGGTCGGCTAATTCCTTGACCAGGGCTGCTTGAGCTTCTGTTGGTTTGGCGCCGCCGGCAATTGCTGCTTGTAGTTGGTCAGAGCGTTGTTGATTGTAAACGTTAACCACAGCTAAAAAGCGATCGTCGAGATCTTGTTGTTGTGCTGGCGTAAGGTCCTTGATGTTTTCGCCGATTGAAGAACTTACGATGGAATTTCTCTGCTTGAGCTGTTTGATCTCTTCGTTGTTTGCTAAATCCGGAGTGATTTTTTCTGCTCTATTTAATTGCTTTGCTGCTTCTACGAGGTCGGTCAATTGCTTGGCCTGACTCTTCTGCAATTCTTCTGTATTGTTTTCCGCAAGTGCTTTGGCGGCTTGACTGGTGCAAGCCTCAGCATCTTGTAAAAGAGCCTTGGCATAGCCGACATGTTTTTCTGCAATCGGCTTGCCGACTTCGGCTAGTTTTGTCTGCTGTGTTTTAAGAGTATCTTGCGAAGACTTGATCTCACCTTCCAAAGCCTTACGCTTTGTTTCGAGATCTCGTAACGCGTTGCCGCGCTTGACCATTTCAGCAACTTTAGCGTTGTGGGCATTGTCTTCTTTTTCTGCGTCGCCGGTTACGGACTTGAGTGTACGGCTGAAGATTGTCGTACCAGCTTCCCAGAGATTGGCGCTGCGCGTTTTCTGCTCTTCAGCGGCACGTGCACCTTCAATTGCCATAACTTCAGAAGCAATGGATTTGCTGGCTTTTTTAGCTTCCGCGATTTGCTCTTGCAGTTTCGCTAGGGCAGCTTGTTTTTCAGTAATAACGCCCTTGGTTTTTGTGATTTCGCCAAGAACTAAATTGTAGCTTTCGCCCTTGGAGTTCTTAACTTTCTTGGCTGATTCAATAGCCAAGTTATGCTCACGTTTGGCGTCTTGACTGAGAACGCCTTGTGTCCTCATTAGAACTTCGGACTCGCGGGCATGTACATATGGATCTGGTGAATCCAGTTGAGCTTTGCGTCCTTGCTCAGCAAGTCTTTGTGCTAATTGTGGATCGTTTTGAAAGGCGGATCTTTCTTGTTGAACAGGTGTTTGAGCGCCGGCAACAACAGCTTGTTCCATGGACTGTTTAACAGCTTGTGCCATATTGCCATAGAGACTTGCGCACTTATCCATTGTTGCTTTGACATCCGGATCGTCTTTTAGAGCCGGATTTATGCGTGCTGCTTCTTGCAAGAGACGAAACGCGTCTACCGGTGGTTGTTGTCCGTCAGCGGAGGCTATTTTCAACATGCCGAATGCAAGACGTAATGGGCATTCCCAGCGGCTGTCGAGAATACGAGTGCCTGTAGCAATGCGCTCTTGCATGGCGGCTCTTTTGGTGGATTCCATTTCCAGTGGAAGTGCGCGTTGTAGCTTCTCTAAATCATTTACGATAATGCGCACATTATTCGGCGTTAGCAGATCTACTGCAGCTTGTGCATAGGCCAATTGTTGGAAAGCTTGTTGTTCTGTCGCTTGATTCATTGACGCATCAAGCATTGGAAGTGGGCTCAAGAAATTTGAGTCGTTCCAGTTACCACTTGGTACGCGGCTATCTGCAGCTTGCGGACGATTGAAGTTTTCTGTTGTTTGAATTGGTGCAACTTCAGGAGCCGGTGCGGTTCTAGCTTGGTTGACCAAATCGAAAATTGAGCTTGGGCGAGTGTTTGCCGCAGCTGGTTGAGAAGCCGGTGAGTCGAACGAAGTGTCCCGTTGGGCAACGCCTGGTTGTCCACCTGTCCACTTTTTGCCTTTTTCGGCTTCGGCAGATTCGGTGGCTGCTTGCGACAAGGCGCCTGATGAGTCTTGTTTGCCTGCTGCGGCAGCTTTCTCTAAAGGCGCGTTCATGGCGCTGTTAGAGCCCTCTGAGGCGATTTCTGGTTTGGTGACCTGCTTATCGTCGTCCATGCCTTCTCTCCGGATTAGTGCATCGCAACTGGGTGTTTATTTCTACCTAGTTTAATTATGCGTTGGCTGTCTGTATTTGGGAGAAATACGAAAATTCCCTTATTTGAGACGCATCTATCCAGATTTTAGGTTAATTCGACAACGGTGACACCGTCTCCGCCTTCGTAAGGTTCTCCTGGGCGAGATGAATCGACATACGACGAGGTCTTCAAATAATCGCGCACGGCGGCTTTTACAGCCCCTGTGCCATGTCCGTGAATTATCATCACCGGACTAATATGGGCGACGGTTGAGTGGTCTAGGAATTTCTCCAGTTCATCCATGGCTTCCAAAACCCGGTGTCCCCTCAAATCTAGTGTGTTGGCGGCAGTTTGCACAAACACATTAACTTGAGCGCTTGAGGCTGTTACAGGCTGACTTTGATATTTCATCTTCTGAGATTTCTGAGGTTTATTAACTTGGCTGTGGTCGACGATTATTAAATCCGTGAGCGCTACCTTAACCGGGAAATTGCCGACTTTCACTGTTGCCTGGCTAGTTGGCTCGATTGAGGATGGGATTTCTAAAACTATGCCTGTTTGATTGAGCGAGGTGACCTTTACGCGTTGACCGACTTTGATGTCTTGAGGCAGGCTTTTGCCTATCTCGTTATCGGACCAATGAAGGGCTTGTCTAATTTCAGCCATGTCCTTCTGAGCTTGCTGAGCTTTTTGTGATGAGGGCTTGCTCTGTAAGTCTTTGATGGTGCTGCGAATAGTCTCTTGCGCGAAGTGGAGATCTTTTTCCAACTGTCTGGCGTAAGTTGACTTGAGTTTCTCTTTTTCTTTTTCGATTGCCGCTAGTTGGGCTAAGGCTTCGCTTTCTTTCAGGACGGCTAATTTATTTGCTTTTTCCGCTTGCTCTTCGAGTTGAGATACTTCCTTCAGTTTTGACTCTAACTGTTCAATTGTTTTTTGCAGGTCGGCTTCGCCGGCTAATAGAAATTTTTCTGCTGCTTCGACAACATTGGCGTTGAGTCCCAGGCGTCGCGCCATTGTGGTTGCTTTAGATGAACCTGGAATACCAATTTGCAAGTGATATGTGGGTGCCAAATTTGCTTCGTCAAATTTTAAGCTGGCGTTGATAAAGCCTTTGATGGCATAGGCAAGTGTTTTCAATTCGCCGTAGTGTGTGCTGGCAACTGTATAGACCATTGCCGAATTTAACTGCTCAAGAATTGCTCTTGCTAAAGCTGCGCCTTCTTTGGGATCTGTGCCTGCGCCAACTTCATCTAGTAAAACTAAATCACCTTGTTTTGCCGCATCGATAATTTCCACAATGTTAGTCATGTGCGATGAGAAAGTTGAAAGATTCTGTTCGATGGATTGTTCATCACCGATATCTGCGTAAATCTCACTGAAATAAAGCGCCTCGGATCCCGATTGCACCGGCAGTGAAAGTCCTGATTTGATCATCAAAGAGAGAAGCCCGGCTGTCTTTAAGTAAACAGTTTTGCCGCCGGTGTTTGGACCGGTGATGATAAAAGATCTCTCGTCTGCTGATAGTTTTATGTCGTTGGGAATTGTAGTTTGTGCGCCCTGCGTTTTTTCTCTAAGCACCATCAATGGGTGACGCGCAGCAATAAGTTTTAATGGACCGTCTTTGGCAAGCGGTGGGCAGTAGCCGTTGTATTTTAGCCCCAGTCGAGCGCGAGACATGATGAAGTCCAACTGGATAAGAGTGTTGAACGAGACTTCAATTTCGCCTTGATGGGCGTGGCAAGAAGCACTTAATAGCGACAATATGCGCGCGATTTCTCTCTCAATTTCCGCTTGTTTTAAGCGGAGTTTGTTTTCTAGTTCGACAACGCTTATTGGCTCAACATAGACAGTCAATCCGGAAGCGGAACTATCGTGAACGATGCCGTCGATGGAGCCTCGCATGCTGGCGACAACAGGTAATACATACCGATCATTTCGCTTGGTGAAAATAGGCTCTTGCAAAACTTTTGATTGAGCATTCTTGTGAATTATTTTCGTTAGCTCGTCGCGTATTTGATTATCCAGATGATGCACTTGTCCGCGCAATTGATTAAGAGTCGGACTGGCACTATCTTTGACTTCACCGTCATCTTCAATAGCCGCCTCAATTTCATTGGCTAATTTTTCCAGAGAAAATAATTCGTTGGCAAATTTTGTCAGCTGCGGAAAACTTGCTTTGTCCAAAAGTGACAAGCTCGAACGTGTAAGTCTTGTCGCTGTAAGAGTGTGTTTGACAAATGCAAGTTCTTTGCCGGAAAGTGATGCTCCGGCTTTAAGTCGTTGAATTGTTTCTTCTAGATCAGGCAGATGTTCAAAGTTGAAACCTGATCTGCTTTCAATGAGACTCGCAGCTTCTTTTGTCTCTTCCAGAAGAATTTGGCAGACACTAAGTCCTGACGCAGGCATGAGATTTAAGCAGAGTTCTCGACTCTTAGCAGTATGCGCTTCATCGGCAAGCAAAGATTTCAGCCTGTCCCATTCAAGAGCGCGTAATGTGCGGGTGCGGCAGTCTTGCCTTGTGCTAACCAAGGTCGTTATTAGTTGAGTTCAGAATTTACCGGCATCGGCACTGTAGCTTCCGGCAATTCAATTGTCGGCGCAACTTGAGTGACAGTCGGCGAAGGTGTCGGCTCAATAGGAGTCAGCGTGTTAATGCCCATGCTGCCCATGAGTTTCTTCAGACGAATTCTTTGCAGTTCATAGCAACGATTGTTACGCTTGTGAACAACGCCTATGCGTTCTAACTGCTTAATGGCTTCCAAGTGGTCTGTGGGGACGTCCGCAACTTCAACGGTTCCTCTGGTTTCTAGCCAATTAATAGTTGGCGATAGAATCCTTAAAAGCTTGACCATCGGCTGCTCGAACATAGATGTCATATCCTCACCTCCACGTGGAGTATGATTTTAACATCTTTACATCTAATTTGTCCCATAATACAGGGTTGGCAAGGGACTTAAGAATCCCGCTATCGCTTTAGTAGCCTGCTTTTGCGGGCTGTTTGCCCTTGACTATTGCAACGCCGGCCGATGTTCCCAGGCGTGTGGCGCCTGCATCAATAAGGGTCTGTGCCTTTTCCAAATCACGAATACCTGCACTGGCTTTGATGCCCAAAGAGCTGCCGGCAATGGCTTTCTTGATCAATTGAATGTCTTCTACAGTTGCACCTTTGCCGTCTTTGACAAAGCCGGTTGAAGTTTTGACCATGGCTGCTTCTGCCTTGACGCATGCTTCAGCAGCAGCGGTTTTCTCTTCGTCTGTTAATAGGTCACATTCGATAATTACTTTAACAGGAGCACCTTTGGATACTTTTACTATTGAGCGAATTTCGTCTGTGACATAGTCAATATCGCCATCTTTGAGGGCGCCGATGTTAATAACCAAATCAAGCTCTTCCGCGCCTTCGGAAATTGCACGTTGTGCTTCGGCAATTTTTATATCCGTGAGATTGGCTCCCAGAGGGAATCCTATTACGCAGGCAACAGCTACTTTGCTGGAAGAAAGTTCTTTTACTGCCTGGCGAACATGGCAGGGATTGACGCATACAGAGTAGAAATTATGCTCTTTAGCTTCTTCGCAAAGCTTGGTTATCTCAGCACGAGTGGCTTGTGGACTCAAAAGTGTGTGATCTATGTATTTAGCAATATCCTGGCTCACGGGTCATCCCCCTTGCAAAAGGTCTATGAAGGCGACAATTATAGCGCTTTGAAAGCAGGGATTTGGCTTTTGCCAGTCTTCCTTATGGAGCTTTCAGCTTGGCTGCAATTTTTGCCACATTGCGCCCGATATCCATGACAGCTTGTTGCTGTTTGGCATCTTTCAAGGAGCCGTCGTCGTTAAATGCTTCATTGGCTTTGCTGACGGCCACTTGTTCGGGTATTACCAGCGAAAAGATGTTATTGAAGATGGCTCGTACGTGAACCAGCCCACGTAACCCGCCCAAGGCGCCTGGTGAAGCACTCATGAGTCCAACCACCTTACCTTTGAAACAAGCTAGTGTGCCCTCGCCTTGCACTGGACGTGATGCCCAATCGATAGCATTTTTCAATGCTGCTGTAATTGAGCTGTTGTACTCAGGGGCAGAAACCAAAAAGCCGTCGTGACTTAACATCAAGTCTTTGAGTTTGCGCGCTCCTGATGGCAGTCCGTTTGCATCTTCGTTATCCTGATTGAAGATAGGCAGATCAAAATCAGCAAGATCAACGAACGTGGTATCAGCACCAGCTTCCTTTGCACCTGCTTCGGCAATTTTGACGAGCTTTTTGTTGAAGGAGCTTTTACGCAGTGAACCTGCGAAAACAAGCACTTTTGGTTTAGTTGACATTTTGAACTTTCCTCTCAAAAATTGTCATCTCGACCGACTGAGCTTTAGCGAAGGAGTGGAGAGATCTGCCGCGCTGAATACATGCTGTACGTGGTCTAACAGATTCTTCGAGCACATGTAGCAGATTTCTCCACTCCGCGCCTTTGGCGCTTCGGTCGAAATGACAAAAAACTATGCGTTGCTGGGTACTTCACGTGTTGCTTTTTCCCAGTAGGCAATATTGCTGTGGTATTCCTGCAGGCTCTTCACTGCCAATGGACCAGCTTGTAGAGCAGAAATACCTGATACGGTCGCCCGGGCACCAGATAAGGTTGTCACAACAGGGACGTTGTAATTGATAGACGCTTGTCGAATTACTTGATCGTCGACATGCGCAGTGCGTCCAGATGGGATGTTAATGACTAGATTGATCTCGCCATTTTTGATGCGGTCAACCAAGTTGGGTCTGCCTTCGGAAACTTTGTTGACTGTCACTACAGGAATGCCGCCTGATCTGACAACGGATGCTGTTCCGCGTGTGGCGACAAGTTCAAAGCCTAACTGATAAAGGCTTTGTGCAATCGGCACCACTTCTTGTTTGTAATGATCCGAAACGCTTATAAAAACACGGCCTTTGACAGGCAGATCGTGACTTGCGGCAAGTTGTGCTTTGGCGAATGCTAGTCCAAATTGAGAGGCAACTCCCATCACTTCGCCTGTCGAGCGCATTTCCGGACCAAGAGCAATTTGCGCGCCTGGAAAACGCTTGAAAGGAATAACCACGGATTTTACAGAAACATGCGGCGGAATTAGACGCTGGCTTATGTTCAATTCGGAAAGCTTTTTGCCTGCCATTACTTTAGCCGCTAGTTTTGCCCATGGAACACCTGTTGCCTTCGATACAAAAGGCACTGTGCGACTGGCTCGTGGATTGACTTCCAGAACATAGAGCAATTCATCTTTGACGGCAAATTGAATATTCATCAAGCCGACTACTTTTAGCTCGCGTGATAATGATTCTGTTGCCGAGCGAATTTCTTCAAGCGTTTTGAGCGGAATAGATTGAGTCGGCAGCACGCAAGTGCTATCACCTGAGTGCACGCCGGCTTGTTCAATGTGCTCCATGATGCCGGCAATAATTGTTTCTTGTCCGTCGCAGATAGCGTCGACATCAATTTCAATTGCGTTTTCCAGGAATTTGTCGATTAGCACTGGACGATCCGGCTCAACTCTAAGAGCTGTGGAAAGCCAACGTTGCAATTCTTCTTCACTATAAAGAATTTCCATTGCTCGACCACCAAGCACATAACTTGGGCGGACTAAAACCGGATAACCAACTTCTCTGGCGATACGTTGTGCCTCTTCCATGCTGTAGGCAGTTGAGCCAGGCGGTTGACGCAAGCCGAGTTTCTTGATCATGTCGTTGAAGAGTGCCCTATCTTCAGCTCTGTCGATTGATTCAGGTGCAGTTCCGAGAATTTTGATGCCGCGAGCTTCCAGCCCTCGCGACAATTTTAGTGGGGTCTGACCGCCAAGTTGAACAATTACACCAAGCGGCTTTTCTTCCATTGCAATGTGCGTGATGTCTTCTAGCGTTAGAGGTTCAAAGTAGAGCCTGTCTGAAACGTCGTAATCGGTGGAAACAGTTTCCGGATTAGAGTTGACCATGATGGCTTCCAATCCCATTTCACGCAGAGCCAAGCTTGCTTGTACGCAACAATAATCAAATTCAATACCTTGACCGATACGGTTAGGACCGCCGCCCAAAATAATTACCTTCTGTTTGTTGGAAGGTGGTACTTCCGATTCTTTCTCGTAAGTTGAATAAAGATACGGCGTCGAAGCAAGAAATTCTGCCGCGCAAGTATCAACTGTTTTGTAAGTTGGGAAAATCTTGAACTGCGAGCGCAATTCAAAGACTTGATCTTCACTTACTTTCTTGCCGTCTCTGCTAATTGCGTGCGCAATTTGTCTATCGGAAAATCCAAGCTGCTTCAAGTGAGTCATGTAGGCCTTATCCAAGTCATTTAAGCTTTTGCCGCTTAATTGTTTGGTCTCTTGCCAGATTTCCAGCAAGTTATCTAGAAACCATGGATCGATGTTGGTCAGCTCTTCGATTTCATCTAAAGGCAAGCCTGCTTCAAAGGCGCCAAAAATATCTGTTAGGCGGTGGCGGTTTGGAACCGACAATCGCTTACGCCATTCGCTGGTGTCAGCTTCCAGTCTTGAGGGTATTGCTGTAAAACCATTTAGACCCAGTTCCAGTCCGCGCAAAGCCTTTTGCATTGATTCTTGGAAGGTGCGGCCAATTGCCATCACTTCTCCGACAGACTTCATTTGTGTCGTCAACGTATTGTCGGCGCCGGCGAATTTCTCGAAATTGAAGCGTGGAATTTTGGTAATTACATAGTCAATTACCGGTTCGAAAGATGCCGGTGTTGATTTAGTAATATCGTTGGGGATTTCATCGAGCGTCAAACCAACTGCTAATTTGGCGGCAATTTTTGCAATTGGATAGCCGGTAGCCTTGCTGGCTAGTGCTGATGAACGTGAGACGCGCGGATTCATTTCGATGACTACAATGCGGCCTGTTTCAGGGCACACACCGAATTGAATATTTGAGCCGCCTGTATCTACTCCGACAGCGCGAATTACCTTAATAGCAGCGTTGCGTAACTCTTGATACTCTTTGTCGCTTATTGTCTGCAATGGCGCAACTGTTATGGAATCGCCTGTGTGCACGCCCATAGGATCAAAGTTTTCAATCGAGCAGATGATTACCACGTTGTCCTGGCAATCGCGCATAACTTCCAACTCGAGCTCTTTCCATCCAAGTACACTTTCCTCAAGCAATATCTCGTTGACTGGGCTGGCATTCAGACCTGATTGAGCAATTTCATCTAATTCTTCTTGGTTGTAGGCAATACCGCCACCTGCGCCACCTAGCGTGAACGCCGGACGAATAATGATGGGAAAACCAATTTCATTGGCGATGTCTTTTACATCACCCAATTTTCTGGCGATGCCGGATTTTGGTACATACAATCCAATCTCAAGCATCTTGGCTTTGAAGAGATCGCGATCCTCTGCCAACTTAATTGCTTTGAGCTTGGCGCCAATGAGTTCAACACCTTGTTCTTCCAGAAAACCTGACTCAGCTAATTCAACAGCCACGTTCAATGCTGTTTGACCACCCATTGTCGGCAAAAGTGCATCCGGCTTTTCTCTTTTGATAACTTCGCGCGCAACAGATGCAGTTACCGGTTCGATATATGTTCTATCTGCCACTTCCGGATCGGTCATGATCGTCGCCGGATTGGAGTTTATAAGGACGACTTCGAAACCCTCTTCTTTGAGCGCCTTGCAAGCCTGTGTGCCTGAGTAATCAAATTCGCACGCCTGACCAATCGTTATCGGACCAGCCCCCAAAACCAGAATCTTTTTCAAGTCGGTACGTTTAGGCATATGTCCAATCTCAATGTGAGGTGAAAACACTGACAGTGTACTAGTTTTGTCTGCAAGATTTTATCACTTGACATCAGGTCTCCATGTTTTGAAATATTAGATCTGTTGGTACATGACTAGTAGCGGCTTATCTTTGAAACTGGGTCTTAAATGCAAGCTCACGGTAGCTCTTTTACTAGAAAAATTGCGCAGTTGTCTCTTGCAGTAATTCTCTGCATTGCCTCGCCTTGTCCGCCTGGATTCACTCAGGCAGAACGAAACGACCAGGGCGTTCTAGTTCGCGAGCTGAAATTGCCCGTGTACGAATGGTCGGATAAGACCAAAAACGAACAAGGAGTAGTTATTGCCATTCATGGATTGATGAAGCATGGCGCTGCCTACGATAAGCTCGGCGGCTATTTGGCCGACAAAGGTTATGTGGTTGTTGCGCAGGACTTGCGCGGCTATGGACGCTGGCACGACGACAAAGGCAATTTCAAAGGCGGAGACAAGGTAAGCTACGAAAAATCCTACGAGGATTTGGTAAATCTGGCAGCGCGCATGCGCTCGCTTTATCCCAATCGACCGATGTTTTGTATCGGTGAAAGTCTTGGAGCAGACCTTGCTCTTCATCTGGCCGGCGTTCGCCCGGATCTAACAGACGGACTGATTCTTTCCAGCCCGGCAATTGCTCATCACCATTCACTGTGTAAGCAAATGGTTGTTGACGCTGCGAAGTTTTGTACAAACCCCGGGCGCGAGTTAAACATGGAGCCGTACATTAAGTCGTACACGTCAGACGATCCAAGAATCACCGATGAAGCTTTGAAAGATCCTCTGACCCGTCGCTCTTTGAGTCTCAAAGCTCTTCTGGGTAGCCGCAAAACAATGAAGGAAACACTTGCTTATGTGCGCAGCATCCCGCCGCATATTCCCGTACTTATTATTCAGGGCAGTGCCGACAAGATTATAAAAGCCGACGGCATAGTTGATTTGATGACTAATTTGAAGTCCAAAGATCAAACAGTAAGATGGCTGGACTCACGTGGGCACGTGCTTTTAGAGACTGCATTTATCAATGACAATACACTGGAAGCAATTTCCGGCTGGTTGACTCAACACATGCCGCAAACGCAGGTAAAAGGCGTGATATTCAAGTCAGCATCTAAACCGAATTCATCGTCGAGTAAAAAACTTGGATCTTAAAACTTGGACTCAAGTTTGTAAGTCACTGGTTGTTTAATCATTCTTATGCCATCAGTGATTGGTGTTGAAATACTGATTGGTGACTTCGATCCCGGTTTGGTGCCTTTATCGATTATGCCGATTGGCAGGAAGTCTTTGTTGAATAATACGCCACCGGACATTCCTGCTCGCGTCTCAATGTCTGTGACAATTACTGTTCGCGATGGGTTTTCCCCTATTTCTAAAGCACCTGCCGAGGCAATTCCTGAAAACGACAACTTGCTGGTGTTTCCAGGGACGATAGTGAATTCTCTACCGTCGGGGTAACCGGCCGAATAGGTTTTACCAGTGTAAGTCTCAACCGAGGCTGGTTTTTCCAAGATCAAATAAGGTAAGGATTTCTTGGGTTCAACCACATGACCGGAAGCCAGGTCCGTATTGTGATCTCGTCTGTCCACCACTGCTTTTAAAACCTGTCCGTTATTGAGCAAAACCTGGCAAGTGTTAGCTTCACCGACGACGTGCAGGTCTGTCATGAACTCCCCGCTTGCAGCATAAAAGAATCCAGACCCTACGTTTACTCCATCGCTTTGTCGCGCAAAGACACGAAAGATAGCTTCTTTGTGATTTAGCCGGTTGTGAGCCATGGTCATTGGGCTGTTGCCGGCGCGCACCAAGGACTCGACTGGTTTGACCCTTTCGGCGGGTACAGTGCTAGGTTGTTTTAAGGCAATGCCGGATTCAGAAAGCATTTTGTAGTGGACCGTATCCACCGGACGCTGCTTCTGTTTGATGTCATCGAGTAAGTCTTCGAAGTAAGACAAAGTGTCGCCTGTAATTTAGGGACTATCGCTGCTCCTAAGTATAGATGCGCAAAACTGTCTGGTCATTGGGGAGACCACGTATTTTTAAATGAAAAACTGGACTTATGTTAAGGGAAGCTCTTTGTAAATGCGCCCATATTCGACGTAATGCTGCCAGTTGAATTTTGTCCGATTCAAGTCTTCATCGGACATCTGGCGAACTACTTTGGCAGGAACGCCCATCACCAGGCTCTTTGGTGGGATTTTTGCATTGGGGGAGACAACCGCCCCGGCGGCAATTAATGAACCTTGCCCGATATGGGCACCATCAAGAATTACCGCGCCCATTGCGATTAAGCAATCAGACTCAATGTGGCATCCATGCACGATAGCGCCATGTCCGATGGTGACGCGGTCTTCAATGACTACTGGTAGTTCGTGGGTGACATGTAAGAGGCAACCGTCCTGGATATTGCTGTCTGCGCCAACGACAATTGAATTGATGTCGCCACGTAACACTGCGTTAAACCAGACACTTGAATTTTTTCCTAAGCGAACGTCGCCAATAATGGCTGCACTCGGCGCTACGTAAGCGCTTGCGTCGATTTGAGGTTTTAGTTCTTTATACGGATATATCATCAGGTTTATTGTAACGTCTCATATAAGAAGGTTAGAGAAGGTTATAATATCTCCCGGTTTAGTTAGAGGGGGATTTACCTTGAAAAGCCTGAAGCCAATAGCTCTTTCACTTCTGCTCGTAGGTAGCTGCGCTAGCGCCTTTGCAGCAGTCAGTCCGGCAGATGTTCAAGCTGCTGACAAGTGTATTGAAAAAGGCAACGATTTCTTTGCAAAAATGAAAACCAAAGAAGCAGCCGTTCAGTACAGGGAAGCCATTCGTCTTAACCCGGACAGCGCTAAGGCTCACCAGAGATTGGGCGCCGTATTGGCCGCCTCCGACGATTACGAAACAGCAGTTTTGGAAGAACAAACAGCTCTTCGTCTTGATCCAACATACTTCTTGCCCCATGTAGTAATTGGACAAATCTACGCTAACCAAGGCAAAAACAAAGAAGCCATCGTTGAATTCCGCAAGGCAGTCGAGCTGAAGCCGACAAGCTTCCGTGCCCATCTTGATCTCGGCATGATGCTTGCTTCAACCGGTCAAAACGATGAAGCTATCGATATTTACCGTAAATCAATTAAGCTAAACGACAAAGATGCTGCACCGCACGTCAATCTTGGTGTTTTGCTTGCGCAAAAGGGTCTTGTAAAAGAAGCCATCGCAGAAGAAGAAACCGCCATCCAAATGGAATCGACTTCTCCTGAAGCCTATATCAACCTCGGTAATATCCAAGGTGATTCCGGTGATACTGATGGTGCAATTAAGAGCTTCAGACAAGCTTTGAAGATTGCTCCGGAACATCCAAATGCACACAGCGGTTTGGGTTGGATGTTGGCTAAGCAAGGCAACCACAAGGAAGCTATTGTTGAGCAGCGCAAGGCCCTCAAGATATTCCCAACTTTTGGACCAGCACATAGAAGATTGGCTAGTGCTTTGAATGCAACTGGTGATTTCAATGGAGCTCAAAAAGAGTACAAAGAAGCCATCAAGTTGAATGCGAACGACACAGCCAGCCATCTCGAATATGCTGAAGCCCTCAAAGCAAAAGGCATGTACGATGAGGCGCGCGCTGAGTACAACAAAGTGAAGGAAATCAATCCGAACATCAAAGCAGCAACGGAAGGTCTAAACAGTCTACCAAAGCAAAGCGCTAAGAAGTAATCTTCACTTCTAAGGTAATTAGAGAAAGGGTCGGCATGCCGACCCTTTCTTATTATGTGCCTATGTGCCCGACAGGTTGTAGCCCATCGACTTCAAAATCTTTTGCATTTCAAGCAAGCAAGTGTATGTCGGCAGTATCCACAAAGTCTGATCATCGTCTGTTGACTCGAGTGCTTGCTTTAAGGCTGCTTCCAGTGGAGTAACAACTCTAATTTGCCCGGTTGGCAATCCGGCATATTTCATTCTCACTGCCATGTCTTCTGCGCGCTGTCCGCTGACTATGACTTCTTCTTTGGCGTCAGACAATTGTTCAAACTCAGCGTCCCAGAGCCAGGAAATGTCTCGTCCATCGGCTAGGTTATCGTTGATTGCGATAAGGATTTTGGCATTTGGGTCACAAGCAACTGCGGACACAACTTGCGAAGCACCGGCCGGATTTTTTATAAGCTGGATAATCACTGCTTTGCCTTCGATTGTGATCTTCTCTGATCGGCCAAATAGTGTTGAATACTTATTTAGTCCTTCTTTGATTGTCTCGCCGGCAATATCCAATTGGAAAGCAATTGCGGCAGCTGCCAATGCATTGTAGACATTGAACATGCCAGGCAGATTTAGGTGAATCTCAGCTGATATGTGGCCGTGACTGACGCGGAAAGTGGAACCTGCCGGATGAACGGTCACATTATGCGCTTGCACGTCAGGCTTGGGTCGCTTATTGCTGCATTTCGGGCAAGCGTAGTGTCCTAACTGACCGTAAAATATCAAGTCATAGCTGTATTCACTGCCGCATTTGCCGCAATAGGAAAGTTCGGCAAGCTGAC
Source organism: Candidatus Obscuribacterales bacterium (assembly GCA_019744775.1). NCBI lineage: Bacteria > Bacillati > Candidatus Melainabacteria > Candidatus Obscuribacterales > Candidatus Obscuribacterales bacterium. Next base: position 358,349 of record JAIETZ010000004.1, on the reverse strand, counting down.
CAATTTGGCTTACGCATGTGGGATTGATCGATTCGATACCGTAAAAAAGATGATCGCTTTCAGGAGCAAGGCTTGCGACATTTGGATCGTCCGCATTTAAAACTGTCTTCGAATGGTTGATGGCAATGCCTTTGTTGATTAGGCGGGCAGTGGTGTCAAGTTCACCAAATCGATCAAGCTGATCGCGAAATAAATTGGTTACAATGACGTGGTTAATTTCAATCTCGGCGGCAACTAAAGGAAGCGCTGCCTCGTCTATTTCGAACAAGCAATAATCGGTGTCCAATCTGCCTTGCCAGTTGGCATTATCAATTAGCGTGGCGGTGATTCCTGTTACCAAATTTGCACCCTGGCGGTTATGCACCAGTTTGTAGCCGGCTTTGGAAAGAATTGAAGCTAGAAATCCGGAAGTCGTGCTTTTTCCATTGGTGCCTGACACCGCAATTACACCAAGTCTGCTTTGCTTTGCCAACTTGTGTAAAACAGAAGGAGACAGACGCCTTGCAACTTTTCCGGGTAGATTGGTACCGAGTCCCAATCCGGCAACGCGAATAGCTTGCGCGGATAATTTTCCGGCGGCAATAGCAAGACTGTCGGTTACCTGCGACAAAATACTCATCCTTGAAAAATTTGATTGAGATTTGGGTCGATGTAGGCCATGAGATCTGTTTTGCTTGCGCGAATAATGAGTTCTTCGCCTAATGGGAAGCGGTAGACAATATGAGCGCCGTCGATAAAGATAGCTGCTGTTCTTGTCTCGGATACTATTTTCATTTCTTCAGCGAGATTTGTGATCAGCCCCTTGGTCAGATGCCAATTTTCATTGGGGCGCGGGCAGGGCTCGCGTACTACATATTGGAAGCTGCGATCGGTAATTGGAAATACTTTTCCGCCTGCTGCTCTTAAAAATCCAGTTGAGCCTGCCGGCGGTCCAACTAGAATTCCTGAAGATCTTTGCTCTTCGCGTTTGCCTGGAACTTCGATGAAATAGCGGCTTGTGCCGGCCGGGTTGCTATGGCAGATGAGCACTTCGTTCAAAACTTGCTGGCTGATTGCTTGACCGTTCAACACTAGTTCCAAGCGTAGAATTGGTTTAGGCGTTAATTTGCCCGCTTCGATATCATCGAGTGTCTGGCTGAAAGTTCTATCGTTGGCAATACAAAAGTGACCAAAGCTGGAGGACGTCGCCGAATTTACGCCAAGAATTGGAATCGTCAAAGTGTGATGAGAGGCATCCAGAAAAGTGCCGTCACCGCCCACGGAAACTATGAGATCTACATCAGTGACAATTTTTTTGTTGAGATCGGCGCGTGCCGCCATGTAGTATTCGATGTTGCGACGTGTGAGCTCGCCTTTTATTTTTTCAAGAGTGCCGTAGTGTTCATCGTGAGCGCGAACAACACGCGTGACCGAGGCGTGACCTTGTTCAATTAGCTCTAAAAAGCGCGGCTCTTTATGCTCGACCCCTTGAATCTGGTAAGTCGATTTCTTGTAAACGATAAGGACTCTTGAGAGCTTCACGGCTTTTGACTATCTATGACAAAGGGTTCTCAAGAACAGTTGAGATTAAGGATACTCAAGCATTCAGGACTTGAAGGTTAGCAGATTTGGCTGCCCGTGTCAGTCCCCCGCTGTCAACTGATATACTTAATGATCCCGCAGAACAACTGCGGCATTCGAGGTTATTAGCAATGACGCTTACTGGAGCTCAGATTCGCGACAAATTTGTTGCGTACTTCCGCGACAAACGGGGGCATTTGTACTTGCCTTCGGCAAGCCTTATTCCTGATAACCCGACTTTGCTTTTGACCTCAGCCGGCATGGTTCCTTTCGTGCCGATTTTCCTGGGACTAAAGCCGCCTACAGATCCGCCACGTGTTGTAACCGTGCAGAAAGTTACTCGAGCAGGCGGTAAAGACTCAGACATTGAAAATATTGGGCGCACGCAAAGACATCACAGCTTTTTTGAAATGCTGGGCAACTTTAGCTTTGGCGATTACTTCAAGAAGGATGTAATTCCTTGGGCATGGGAATTGTGCACCAAAGATCTTGGCTTGGAGCCGGATAGAATTTCCGTATCTGTTTTTGCCGGAGACGAGCAAAATGCAGCTGACGATGAGTCTTATGATATTTGGCACAAAGTAGTTGGCGTTCCTAAAGAACGAATTCATCGCCTAGGTCGTGCCGACAATTTCTGGGGACCTCCCGGACCAACAGGCCCATGCGGACCTTGTACCGAGCTTTATTACGATAGAGGTCGTGAATACGGCTGCAATGACGATCCGGAAAAATGCGGCATTGGTAAATGCGAATGTGATCGCTATCTAGAGTTCTGGAATTTGGTCTTGATGGAACTCTTCAAGGATGAGAACGGCAAATTCACACCTTTAGAGAAGAAAAACGTAGACACAGGCTCCGGTCTTGAGCGTGTTGCGACCATTCTTCAGAAGAAGCGCAATACATTTGAAACAGATTTGCTCTTCCCAATTCTGGAAGCGGCCGGCAAGTTGGCGAATGTCAATTACGATGGATCAGAGGGTAATGAGAAAGATGTCTATTTAAAGATCATCACAGATCATGCTCGTTGCGTCACCTTCCTAATTGCTGATGGTGTGCGTACAAGTAACATCGGCCGTGGTTATGTTTTGAGATTCATTATTCGCAGAGCTGCTCGCTTTGGACGTTTGCTTGGCTTGAACGAACCATTTATCTACAAACTGGTGCCGACAGTTGTTGATATTTATGGCGATCATTATCCTGAACTCAAGCAAAGTAAGGAATTGATTGAAAGAACAATTCGCGAAGAAGAAGAGCGCTTTGGTAAAACAATCGATCGTGGAATGAGCTTGCTTGAAGAACTTCTTGGCGGCAAAGAGCCTGTTATCGATGGTCGCTCTGCTTTCAATCTTTATGCAACCTATGGCTTCCCTGTGGAGTTGACGCAGGAAATTGCAGTTGAACATAAAAAGACTGTGGATATGGATGGCTTTGCTCAAGCCAAGAAAGAACACGAAGATGTTTCTTCGGTCAACAAATTCAATGTCATCATCACTGGTGATGAGGCTCTAGGTAAAGTTCTCAAAGAACACGGTACAACTAAATTTACCGGATACAGCGCAGTCGAAGACAAAAGTAAAATTGTCGCACTTGTTCAAGAAGGCAAACTTGTCGAACAGCTAGAAGAGGGACAGGAAGCTGAAGTTGTTCTTGATCAAACTCCTTTCTATGCCGAATCAGGCGGACAAGTTGGTGACACCGGCTTGCTGTCTTCTGATGAGGGCATGCTTACTGTTCTTGACACTAAAAAGCACGAAGGATTGCACGTTCACAGAGTGCGCGCATTATCCGGATCAATCGAAGCTAATCAATTAGTCAAAGCACTAGTTGATAAAGACAGGCGCGAGCAGACTGTGTTGCATCACAGCACTGCGCACTTATTCCATGCTGCTGTTAGAGAATTATTGGGCAAGCACGTTGTACAGGCTGGTTCGCAAGTCGGACCGGAAACAATGCGCTTTGACTTCAGCTTCGAGCGTCAACCGACAGCTAAAGAACTTCAGCAAATTGAAAAGACAATGAATGACTGGGTAAGAATGAACTTGCCTGTCAAAACTGTCGAGATGAGTTTGGATGAGGCAAAAAACACCGGCGCCATTGCCATGTTTGGTGAAAAATATGGCGACGTAGTGCGCGTTGTGAAGATGGGCGATGCCAGCCTTGAATTCTGTGGTGGCACACATGTGGCATCAACTGGCGAAATTGGGCCTATCAAAATAATTTCCGAAGGCAGCGTTGCATCAGGCGTTCGCCGTGTGGAAGCTCTATCCGGGCCAAAAGCTTGGCTGCATATAAGCCAGCACATGAATATTCTTTCGCAAGTTGCGGATAGATTGAAAGTACGTCCTGGCGATTTGATTGATCAGATAGAACGTTTGCAAGATCAGTTAAAAGCCAGAGAAAAAGCGGCCGCACAGTTGGAAGAGAAATTGGCAATGTCCAAAGTCCCTGAACTTTTAGCCAAAGCTAAACAAATAGGCGACATTCGCTTAATTGTCTCCACAGTAGACAACGTTTCAGCAGATGGCTTGAAAGCTGTTGTTGAACAAATGCGCACGCAAGCAAATGACTTGGTTGTTATTGTTGGTTGCGCACTAGCTGCCGACAAAGTGACTCTTGTCGCAGGTGTTTCCGAGCCGCTGGTGAAGCGTGGACTAAATGCCGGTAAGCTTATTAAAGAAGCAGCCACTATTTGTGGTGGCGGTGGTGGTGGGCGTCCACAATTGGCGCAAGCCGGCGGCAAGATGCCGGAAAAACTTGGTGAAGCACTGTCCAAAACAGAGGCTCTTGTTCAACAAGAGATGAATGCAAAAGCATGACCGGCAACGACATAGCGATCATATATACAGATGGCGGCTCGCGCGGAAATCCCGGTCCGGCAGGAATTGGCGCCGTCATAACAAAAGGTGGGCAGCCGGTTGCCAGCATAAGTGAATTTCTCGGCACTACGACGAATAACGTGGCTGAATATACGGCCCTCATAAGAGCGCTTGAAAAGAGCATCGAGTGCGACATCAAAAGCGTTGAAGTGCGCACAGATTCAGAGCTTATGGTTAAGCAGATGAATGGCGAATACCGAGTCAAAAACGAGGGACTGAAGCCGCTATTTCTGAAAGCTCAGGCACTTAAAAACCGTTTTGCTTCCTTTGTAATTGTCCATGTGCGCAGAGAGCAAAACAAAGAGGCTGATAGACTAGCCAATTTAGCTATGGATATAGGCCCTGGAGCTGGCTAAATAAAAATTCCAGTGTGAGCTCAAAGCGGCATCTAGTGCCATAATGAAGCTTAGATCTACTAAGTATATGTCCCTTTCAAAGAGAGATTGCCGTGAGCCAAGATAAGTCATATGCCTTTTTTGAAGGCAAATTCGTGCCCATGGAAGATGCGAAGATAAGCATCATGACGCACGGATTCCTGTATGGAACAGCCGTCTTTGAAGGCATTCGTGGCTACTGGTCAGACAAGACGCAAGAGATGTATGTCTTTCGCTTGAGAGAACATTTCGAGCGCATGTTCGACAGCATGAAAATCATGTATTTGAACGTTGATTTTTCAGTAGATGAACTCTGCGATCTGACAATTGAACTTTTGCGCAAAAATGCTCCGAAGACAGATACCTACATCCGTCCGAGCGCTTACAAATCAGGCATGAGAATTGGTCCGACACTCACAGATAACCCGTCTGAGTTTTGTATGTTTACCGTGCCGTTTGGTGATTATTTTCATGGTGCACCTGGTCTCAAGGTAATGGTTTCAAATTGGCGCCGCGTGGAAGACAATGCAATTCCAGCACGCGGAAAAATTATTGGTGCTTACGCAAATACCGCACTTGCAAAAACAGATGCTGTACGCGCGGGCTTTGATGACTGCATAGTGTTGTCCGAAAACGGACACGTGTCTGAAGGTAGTGCGATGAATATTTTCATGGTGCGCAACGGGCAGTTGATAACGACACCTGTTTCGGAAAATATTTTGGAAGGTATTACTCGCGAGACAGTAATGGAATTTGCTGAAGCTGAGCTTGGATTGAAGACAGTAATTCGCTCAGTCGACAGAAGCGAGTTGTACGTTGCCGATGAATTATTCTTCTGCGGTACAGGCGCGCAAGTGGCTCCAATTCTTGAAGTTGATAGACGCCCAGTTGGTGATGGCGGCGTTGGACCTATCTCACAGAAGATAAAAGACATGTACGAGTCTATTTGCCGTGGTGAAATGCCAAAGTATAAGAAATGGCTGACGCCCGTTTATGCCAAGTCTGCTGCGGCTAAGTAAACCCGATAATTCATTAAATAGCCCGTTTGTTAATTGACACTCCGTATTGGCTCGCCAATAATGGAGAAAGTCCCTTTGTTGAGACATTAAGTGGCCAATAAGAACCCTCAAGCTAAGGAAGTATCGGAAAAGCCTGTTGCTTCCGATCACGCAGCGTCCCCCTCCAAAGTAGGCTCGGAGGCAATTAACTCGCCCGAGTATGCCAAGCTGGGACCGAAAGAATACGCCAGTCTCGCTAAGCAAAATGTAGAGATGGAGGAAAAGGGCACCTTGCCTAAATTGCCGCTAAATCTGGACTTGAGCAATATGGCTAGTGGACTGCAACAGATGGGCGACACTATTGATCAGATAGCTAGTCATGATTATGGTAAGGATGTGCAACAGCGCTTGGCGGAATTGGCCTCTGAGCTCGATGCTGGTTTAGGCAAACTGATACACGGTAATGCCGGAGACAAACCGCAGCCAAATTTTCCAAATGAATCACTCGGTGTAATCCAGGATCTAAAAGATCGTCCGATGAATTCGTATAACTGTCATTTTCTGGTGAAGTCACACATTGAAGGTTCTCCGCCGGAGGAAAATACAGCTAAAGCGCGTAACGAGCAAGTAACTCCAAATTACTTGCACCAACACGGCTATGAAGAAGTGAAGGATGGCAAAAATGCCAAGCCTGGCGACATAATTTTAGTCGAAGACACTGGCGCTGACGGCAAGGGTCACTACTACAACCATTCAGCAATAGTATCGGCGACGGACGGCAAAGGACATGTGACTCAAACTTTGCAGAAACTGCATCCGGATGCACCAGTTGCGACGCTTAACCCAACCAACTTTAAGAACACATACGCTCCTGATAGTCGGTATAAAATTCACATCTATCGAAATCCGGACAAGGAAGGGCATCTGGAGTGAAGTCACATAGCGCCTTGTTGCTGCCAGCGATTGCGTTTGCTCTTTTGGGAAGTATCGTTCTTTTTGGAATGTCTTACTGGATGCAAACTTCTCTTACAGAGCAGTTTGTTGCGGATTCAACAGAACTTCTGAAGCACCCTCGCTATCTCAAGTCTGTTGCCTTAGCGCACATCGTTTTTGTTGTGTTGGCGTTTGTGGCTAGCTTTCTTTTACCAAGAAAACTGCTTACCGCAAATTCTCTCATTTACATTGTTGTACTGTACTGTTGTTTTTCGTTGACCAACTTAGGCATTTGGTTTGCCTTAACATCAGCTAGAGCGATCTCACATACAGATCCGTTTTACTTTTACTTTCCAGTCAGTTTGGAGCTAACTCCGGTAGTGGCTGGTACGCTAGTGCTGGCTATGGTGTGCGGTTTTTCTGCTTTTTGGATTCGTCGAAAAGTCGAGAAAGTCTAATTGTTATCTATTTGAAGTTCGATAGGGTGCTGGGAGTTGCCCATCTTCCAGCTGACTTTTGCTCCGCTGAGAATGTCGAGGAGTTTTTGTCCCGCAATTTCTTTGCGCCAGCCGATAAGCAATGGTAAGGTGCCGTTGTCATCTTTCTCGCCGCGGTGAATGCGGATTAAGAGTTGGATTTCGTCGCGAGTGGCTACTAACTCCGGTGCTAGATCGAGGTCGTAGCAAATCACTTTTAGAACTGCGTATAGTTGATCACCTTGCAGGACGTCACGTTTGGTTGGGGCTGATGAGTGCGGCCAACTGGGGCAGTCATCCATCGAGACTTCCAGTCCGACTTTTACAGCCTGCAAAATGTCATTGCCGTAATGGCGAATTTGATCGGGGCGCAGACTTCTCAGCCTCTGCATGTCTTCTATTCGCTGCGGAGGACGCTTGCTTAGCTCTAGCAGAATATTGTCGGAAATAATTGTTCGTACAGGCTTGTTGTTTTTAGCTGCTTCTCCGTCGCGCCACCAGTAGAGTTGCTGTAATACGGATAGTCCGCGTCTTGGTAGCGAGCTCGCACCTTTCACACGCATGAAGGCCCGCGAGCGGTCTTTGATGTAATATTCCTGCTCGGTGTAACGTTGGCATTCTTCAAGTGCCCAAGGTAAGCGATTGAGTTTTTTGAGATTAGCTTCAACGCGATCCCAAAGAGGAAGCAAGTGGCGAACATCGTCGAGGGCGTATTCTACTTGTTCTTTCGTCAACGGACGAACCATCCAGTCCGTGTAGCTTTCTGTTTTTGAGATGCTTACTTGCAGCAATGTTTGCAAAAGTTTTGCATAGCCAACCGGATAGCCAAAGCCGGCAAATCCTGCAGCAAGCTGAGTGTCGACGATGTTTTGCGGCACAAGTCCGGAATTAGCATAGACGAGATCGAGATCTTGATCTGCTGCGTGAAGCACAACAAGAATTTCCGGATTGGCAATTCTTTCCCAAAGAGGTTTTAAGTTGGGCACAGCCAATGGATCAATTATCGTCACTAGATCATCGAGCGCAACTTGAATGAGACACAACTCTGTGCTGTAGGTCTTTTCCGGAATGAATTCCATGTCGAGACAAAAGCGTTTTGCTTTGTCTATGCGAGCACAGAGATCATCTAATCCTTGTTGATTGACGATGATGCTCATGGGCTGGTCCTCTGCTTTAAGTATTTGCGCGACCAATCGAGAGCGCCGGTTTTGCCAATAACAATTGTGCTGTCGTGTCGGATGGCAGGCAGTGGAAAATGTAAGTCATTCGATTCCAATGACCCTACATCCAGACCTGCGCCTAGCGCTAAAGCAACCGGTGCGGCCGAATCCCATACTTTCAATTTTCCTGATAGATGTACAAATAGATCCGCTTCGTTATCGAGAATTCTTGCTACTTTCAAACCGATACTACCGGTAACCAGCCATTCTATTTCGGGAATGTCACCTATCCAGGGATTATTCCTGCGGTCACGGCGCCCCATTGCCAGCCTTACTTGTTTCATTTCCAGCATGTCGCCTAAAGGCGCACAAGCATTTGCTTGCAGCTCTCCTGTTTGTAAAAACGAGCCATGATTTGGTCCGCCGAAATAAAGACGTTCGCTGACAGGTGCGTATACCCAGCCGAAGACCGGTTTTAATTTGTGCAAAAGGCCAATCATTACACAATATTGGCCGTCGTTTTTGACGTAATTGTCTGTTCCGTCAATTGGATCTACAAGCCAAATGTTTTCGCTGGAAATTTCCTGATGGTGATTTTCATCTTCTTCGGAAATGATTATGTCGTTAGGAAATCTTTTGCGCAGTCCGGCGGTGAGAATATCTGAACAAGCATGATCTGCTTCCGTAACAAGATCATGCGGACCGGTTTTTTCCTTGATGCCGACGCCTTCGCGCATGGCCATGGCCAACCGGCCTGCTTCCACTGCCAGACCAGATACGAAACCTATGTCGTCCTTCGTAATCGTAGTATTTACCTATGCGTGATCGTCGGAATACATTTGAGCTTTAAATTGCCCGGAGAGTTCTTCGTCCAGCAAATCCGCCACATAGGCAACAGACCAAGCGAGTTCATCAACCTCTTCTTGGTTTAAGCCTAAGGTCGGTCGTTGTGCAACAACTAATACAACATCGCCGTGGGTGGCTAGAGCACAACTGCTCAAGTTGCAATTGATATCAAGCAGCCTTCTGAAAAACGCTTCCTGGTTTTCCTTGGGAATGAAAACAAGAGGGCTGGTAAGACGCAACACCGGACCGCCAGCGGCATCTTGCACAAAGATATACACCTTTGCCGAGCCTTGCTTCATCCACCAGCCGCATCCTTCGGAAGACTTCAATACCTGATGATCGGGATTGAGCCCGCGGCTCTTGAAGTAAGTGCTTATCATGCTCGCTACTTCTTCGACGCTGCCCTTGGTGGCTTTGTGTGTTCCAAATAGACCCATATGCTGTGGCCCCATGTCGTTGACACCGTGATTTAGTATACCCGATAATAATACTTTACATGTTGTTTCAAATAGTGCTCGTACGGGCACAGGGAATGTGGCGAGATCGGGGGGATGCTTGTATGAGGCATATCAGTAACTCATTGGTGCTTGTGCTTTCACTAGCAACTTTCGCTGGAACTTTCGTGCCCGCAATAGCTCAAGATGCGTCGGCCCCAATGTTGCAGGGCGGTGTGTCGCGCACTCAGTACAGCGGTAGTGATGTTTTGGTTGGTACTGTTATCGTCACGAAAAATCCCCACGTCCATTTCACTGTTCACAGAGACTACGTAACCGGCAGAGTTTATAACCCTGCACCAACACCGGAAGAGTGTGCGGCTGCGGTGAACACGGGACTTAGTATTTTCAATTCTGTGATGGGAATTGTTGATAGTTGCGGTGGATTCTCTGGAGGTGGCGGAAGCTCCTCCGGTGGATATAGCTCTGGTGGAGGCTATAGCAGCGGCGGGACTTGCAGCGGCGGTGGCGGATACAGTTCTGGTAGCAGCTGCAGTGGTCACTAGGTACAGCATTTAGAGTTGAAAGAGCGGCGTTTATGACACTACGGGTTCTCACTCTGGTTGCACTTCTGCTTCAGTTTATTTTTCACTTTGACATAGACTGTCAGCCTGCTTATTCTCAAACAGCAACAGCCATGCCTGTCAACGGTGGTGGAATGTCTGCCATCTTGTTTAATACAAAAAACGGACAGTTGCGAGTTAATCTGCCGGATGATACATCGGAAGGTGACACTATATCCGGCTCGGTGATTATTGAACCTAAGGGCAGAAATCAAACTGAGCAAACAAAAAACGAAGACGAATTAAATGGTTATGTAGTGGAAATCGCCGATCAGAAAGCTCCTTGCCGTCTTGGCGATTTCAAATGTGTAATGCCGACAGCCAACAATATTGTTGATCTTGTCTTGAAAGATAAGAAGGGCACAAGAGTTTGTTCGACCAGCGTCAAAATTTACGATAAGCCTCCACCGCTTCCTTGTGCCAAGTATCCAGGGACTTGCATGCTCCCACCTTACGCTCAAGCTGGTTGGCCAATACAGTGTCGTGGTCCGTGCGATGGCGATTTTAATAATTCATCTGTAAAAGTTGCAGGCAAAGAGTTGGTCAAGTTTTGCGAGTCGCCACGCAAGCTGGTGGTTGAGTGTCCCAACAATGTTCAAGGCACGACAACAATTGAAATGCGCGAAGGCAATGCAATTGCCACTGGTAAATTTACGATTCTTGCTGTGGACTTAAAATGTGGACTGACCGACATTGAACGCGGCAAGACAACCACTCTTGCTGTCACAGTTTGGGGACTAGACGGAATAAGTGAACCGGTAGATCTTCAAATTAACAATTTGGCTCCAGGTGTCGTGCAACTAGATGGTGGCGACAAACAAACAGTCAAGCTGGAAAAACAAACAGGCACTTGGACAAAGTCAATGAATGTCAGCGCGATAAGAAGTGGATCTTTTAGTTTCGTTGCATGGGTGCTGGAACCGCCAATAATCAATGTCACTTATTTTCAGCCCTACGGAAGTACTCGACCCATTGAACCGCCTCCACAGCAAGCTAGTCAACCTGCGACACCAAGCATTGCTGGTACATGGAGTTCCACTTACGGTCCAATGACACTGGAAGTAAGCAATCAACCGAATGGTTTGCAGCAAGTGAAAGGTCATTGGCAGCAAGCGGCGGATAAACAGGGCGTGATTGAAGAAGGCGTTTATGATCCCAAAGCCGGCACTGTAAACTTTTCTTACTACGAACATTGGATTAACGTACATGGTACGGCCAGCCTTAATTTGTCCGCTGACGGAAGAACGCTGGAAGGTACGTGGACTCAAGCTGGTTCTACAGGACGCTGGACACTTACTCGCTAATATTTTTACTTAGGATTCGTTTACATAGCGCGATTATGGCGCGCTGATGATTGCCACCTGGGTATAACACCCGTGGCGTAAAAGGATCGACGTGCGCATTGCGCAATTAGTCGGATTTTTCTAAAAGGACGGGAAAATGAACAAGAAAAAGTTGGGTTGGTTGACCCTAAGTACTTTTGCTTTAACCACGCTTATTGCTTACAATCCGGTGCTAATTGCAAAAGTCACTGGACAAAGCCAAATAAGTGCAACGTCCAAAATTGGTGATGGTTTAAACACCACAGTTTTTGATACGCCAAACGGCAAAATCAGTGTCAATTTGCCGGAAGATATGGCGACGGGCGATACGCTTTCAGGAACAGTAATTGCTGAACCTGTCGGACAGACCGCTAAAGAAAAAGAAGAAAATGAAGATGAACTCAATGGTTATGTAGTTGAGGTTAAGAAGGCTCAAGAGCCGGCTCCGCCGCAAGAGAAGTTGCCGTCGGATTGTCCGCCGCCTTGTTTGCCTACAGGATTTACGATGCCGCCTGTGATTCCTATTGCGGAATTGCCGCCTGAGGAATGTCCTCCTGAAGAAGAAAAACCGTGTCCGGGTGAAAAGAAACCACCATGTTCAAAACCACCCAAGACTTCGTCCAAACCGCCTTGCACTGGTAGTAAACCAACGACAAGTAAAAATAGCGGCACTTGCGGCAAGCCGGCGAAACCAATTAGCTGTCCAGTTAGTAATGCAACACCGATGAATCCTCCGACATTTGTCTGTGGATTGGGAAGAGATCCAATTGACTTGGTTCTAACACACAATGGACAACCGGTTTGTTCAAAGCCGGTACCACATCCACAAAAACCAATGAACCCAGGCTATCCACCTGGTGGTTGCACAATGCCGACAGCTGGTCAAACAGGTAAGCCAATTACAATTGGTGGTGGCTGTGACGGTTATTCTGGCAATACAGGTGTTAAGTGTGGTGGCGTTAAATGTCCGCCGTTAGCAGAAGGTCCGCGCGGCACTGTGGTGAAAAGCCCTGGTAATATTGTTGGACCAACTGATATTACCTTTACTGAATGCGGCAGAACTGCAAGAGGTAGGTATTGCAACCTGAAAGTAAAAATGAGTGCTCCAAAGACTGTGCTCAAGAAAGGTGAATCTACAACAGTAACCGTTATGGTTTATGGAGTAGAAGGACTAGCCGGCCCTGTTGAATTGAGAATTGAAAATCGCTCGCCGAATGTAATTGACATGCAGGGCGGGAATTCTCAAGTCATCACAATCAATCCGTCATCCGGAGGACAGCGCACAGCGCAGTAGTCCGAGTCACCACACACAACCATTGTCTGAGGAAAAGATCATGAGGACAAATAATCGTTTATTGCTTTCTTTGCTGGTGCCGCTGACTATTGCAGGACAGTCAACTGTGTCTGTGGCAGAGGAACAGCCCTACTCAACGACGTTCCAAATTACCGGTAAAGAAGGCGGCGGATATTCGATATCTGCCATCGTTAAACCAGCATCGCCACAAGCTATGCCTCTGTCGGTGATTCAGAATCCGGAAAGAAAGCCGGCTGGCGAAACAGCTAAGCAGCCTGGAGAGGATGCCGCCGGTAAAAACCTGGTGAAGGAAGATCCAAATCAGAAGCCGGAAGAAAAGACTGCACAACAGCCGGGGCAAAATAATGCTCCTGTGACCAAACAAGAACTAGAAGATGTCGCTAAAAAGATGGCTGAGCAAATGCAGAAGCAACAGGAGGAGTTGGCTAAGCAGATGCAGAAGCAGCAAGAGGAATTGGCAAAACAATTGCAAGAGCAACAGCGCCAGGCTAATCAGCAATTAGCCCAGCAGCAGCAGCAAGCCAACCAACAACTTGCTAATCAGCAGCGTCAAGCTAATCAACAGTTAGCCAATCAGCAGCAGCAAATAGCTAATCAAATGGCCCAGCAGCAACAGCAAACAGCCAATCAAATGCAGCAAGGGCTTAACCAATTAGCCCAGCAGCAGCAGGCTTTGGCGCAAGCTGCAATACAGGCCCAACAGCGCCAGCAAAGGCAATTAGGTCGCCTATTTGCTCAGGCAAGGCGAGATCAAATGATGCGCAATTTCGAACAAGCAATGTTCGGCAATCCAAACTTGATGAATCAAATGGGTATGAATACTGCTCAAGGCATCATGGGATTAGTAAGTCAAATGATGCAAGCGGCAAGCCAAATGGCCGGACAAATGCGCGGTGGGCAAGGACAGGGTCAAGATGGACAGCAGAATCAGCAAACGGCTCAAGGGCCAACAGCACAAGAAATTGCAGCCGAGTTGCAAAAGCTAATGGGCGATAAACTCTCCACAGACGCAGCCGAAAAAGTATTGACCGCTCTTAAACAAACAGCTCAAGCGCCAAGTCCTCAGGCACTCAATGACCAAATGCAGGAATTTACCGATCTCGGCAAACGCCTGCAGGAAGCTCCGCAATCAGAATCTCCCTCGCGTGTAAGCAGTGCGGCCGATGATCTGAGTGTCGGACCCAACGATTACGAAGGTCTAGCAAAACTTGCAGACAAGTTGGCTAGAGGCGACAATCGCATGACCAAGCAGTTTTTGGAAATGTCACTTGATGCAGCAGGCAGAGTATCCAGCGGCAATTCATACACTTCAGCTGAAAAGCAAAAAGCACGTGAGTTTGCATTGAAACTTGTATCTCGATTCAAGGATTTGAAGGAACAAGTTGGCAGCAGCAGCGCTTCGGAAAGAAGCATGCGTAGCGCTCTCGAGTTCGATATCGACAAGTGCATGAGAATCAATAACGAAACAGCCTGAAAGGCAGGTACAAATGAAAAAGCTTGAGCCAACAGTACTAAGCGTGCTTGTTGCGTTAGCTACTATTCCTGCGCCTAGCTGCGCTCAAGAAGACGGAATATCTCCGGGTTACAAGCATGATGTGCAAATAACAGGAAAATCCGGAGGACCATATAACGTAAAAGCATCTGTTAAACCTCAAACAGAAGTTGTTCCTATGGGCTTGGCCAATAAGAAATCCGGCACTAATGCCTCGGCACAAAGCGATAAGGACAAGTCCCCTGGATTGAGAAATTTAGAACGGATATTGTTTGGTTCGGCATCGGATGATTTGCCTATACTGGATCCTACGACGACAGCAGCTTTAAATGATTTTGTAAACTCAAAAGATCCTCCTGCTTCCAGTCAAACAACGAAACCGACAACATCACCTTTGGCAGCAGCTTCGAGCGCGATGGACCCGGAAGCGCATCATCACCAACAAGCCGGTGGTGGTCCTGAGGATCATCACCATACACTGCCGACAGATGGCAGTCCTGGTGCGGATGATATTACAAATGGGGCCATAAC